>JAXJQE010000043.1:0-5411 GCA_036311305.1 Bifidobacterium sp. | reverse complement strand
TTGCCTGCCAAGACCCCAGACGAACCGCATATCCCGTCTGGGATCTTGGCACGGTGGGTGCCAAAACCCAGAATCAGGGGCGCTTCGCGGACAAGGAAAGGCCCCCATCCCGCAGGATGGGGGCCTTTCGCGTCGGTCAGTACCTACCGCCTAACAGTCTCACTCGGAGATCTCGGCGAAGTACATGAGGGTGCGCACCATGTTGGAGGTGAAGCCGTACTCGTTGTCGTAGAAGGCGACGGTGCGGACCATGGTGGTGCCGTCCACCTCGTTGACGTCGGTCTGGGTCGGATCGAAGACGCCACCGTGGGTGTCGCCGATGATGTCGCCGGACACGATCTCGTCATCGTTGTAGCCGTAGTACTCGCAGTTCTCGAAGGCGGCCTTGAAGGCGTCGTTGATCTCGTCGATGGTGGCGGACTTCTCGAGGACGGTGGTCAGCTCGGTGATGGAGCCGTCCGGGACCTGCACGCGCTGGGCGTGGCCCTGGAGCTTGCCGTTGACCTCCGGCACGACCTTGCCGATGGCCTTGGCGGCACCGGTGGAGTGCGGGATGGTGTTGATGGCGGCGGCGCGCAGGGCGCGGCCGGACTTGTTGCCACGCGGGCCGTCCAGGATCATCTGGGTGCCGGTGTAGGCGTGCACGGTGGTCATGAAGCCGGCCTTGATGCCCCACTTGTCGTTGAGCAGCTTGACCATGGCGGCCATGGAGTTGGTGGTGCAGGAGCCGGCGGACACGATGTTGTCGTCCTTGGACAGGATGTCCTGGTTCACGCCGAAGACCACGGTCGGGGTGGTGTCGTCCTTGGCCGGGGCGGAGATGAGGACCTTCTTGGCGCCGGCGTCCAGGTGGGCCTGGCTCTTCTCGGCGGAGGTGTAGAAGCCGGTGCACTCGAGCACGAACTCGACGCCGTCGTTGGCGACCCACTTGAGGTCACGGGCGTCGCGCTCGGCGTAGACCGGGTACTCCTTGCCATCCACGACGATGGCGGTATCGGTGGCCTTGACGTCGACCGGGGTGCCGTCGACGTGCTTGAAGACACCGTGGGTGCTGTCGTACTTGAGCAGGTACGCGAGCGCGGCGGGGGAGGTCAGGTCGTTGATGGCGGCAACCTCGATGTCGCCGGCCTGGCCGCCCTTCTCCTGCAGCTCGAAGATGCGACGGAACGCGAGACGACCGATGCGGCCGAAGCCGTTGATACCAATCTTAACTGTCATGTAATACTCCCTTAGGGATTCGAAGCCCGGCTCCATCCGATCCCTCGGCGGGACCGGGCCTGTTGTTGTCAACATCTGCCATCCTAGTGCGTCCGCTGTACCGCGGCGGCTGCATGACGGTCGGATGGCCGAGTTTCGTGTGAAGGCTCACAACCGTGCCCGCCACACGAACGTCACACCATGTCCAACAGCGTGCGCGCCGCGGTATTCCGCCATCCGCGCCCCGCGTGTCACGACCGCACGAGGACCGCGGAAACCTCCGTGCTGACCTCACCGAGGTCGCCGTCGAACGCGTGCGTGTGCGTGACCGTCGGCAGCGGCGCGGCCGCCGGGAACACGACCGTGAGCGTGCCCTCGCGTACGCTCACCGTGGCCGCGCGCCCGTCGATGAACTCGTTGCTCACGCCGTTGACCATGAGGTTCGACATCGTCGCGTCCTGAAGCTCGTAGCGCAGCCCCGGCTCGCACACGCCGCGCGCGGTGTCGGAGTGCGCGAACACGGACACCGGCCCGTCGACGTGGCCGCCCGCGAACTGCAGCGCGCCGTCGGTGACCGCGGTGACGACCTGCCCGTCGCCGTGCAGGAACGCGACGCCCCCGCGCGACGCGACGAGCGCCGCGAGCTGCACCGCGGAGAGGGAATGATCGACGCGGCCGCCCAGGCAGCCGTAGAGGTGGAACGTGCGCGCGCCCTTGAGCCAACCGACCTTGAGCGCGGTGAGCAGGTCGGGGTCGTCCTTCTGCGTGGGCAGGCGCAGCGTGCCCACACCGAGGCGGTCGACGTCGTCGTCGGCGTCGATGGAGTCGAAGTCGCCGACGAGCAGGTCCACGCGCACGCCCGCGGCGCGCGCGTGGTCCCAACCGCCGTCCGCGGCGATGACGAGCGCGCCGTCGGGCACGTCGATAGCGCACCCGTAGTACTCGCCGGCGCCGAGCACGACGCACATGCGCGCGGCGTGTGCCGGGGCGGCGCGCACGATGCCGTCGTCGGGAACGCCGTCCGTGGAGGTGCCGACTGTGCGCTCGGCGCCGTCGATGTCGGCTGCCGCGTTGCCGTTGCTGGAATCGCCCATGGTCCGTTGGCCCTTTCCGTGAATGTCGGCCGGTTGCGCGACCAGCTTACGGCGCGCCGTGTCCCATATCCGCACGCCGGGCTTCCGCGCGCCGCCGCGCGGCTGCTAGACTCGGGCGCACCCGTCGGCCAGGCAGGCCGGCGCAGTGCAGCAGAGAGCGGCAGAGCAGCGAAGGAGCCGGCCTTGGACATCCACGACGAGCGCGTCAAGCGCCCCATCCTCAAGTCGAAGACGTTCCTGTACGTCACCGAGTTCTTCTCCGGCATGGCCGTCATGGCCGCCGAGCTGGGCGCGCAACGCCTGCTCGCGCCGTACCTCTCGAGTTCGCAGATCGTGTGGACCATCATCATCGGCACCATCATGATCGCCCTGGCCCTCGGCGCCGTGTTCGGCGGCCGCTGGGCGGACAAGGACCTCGACCCGGACCGCCTCTACCGCCGCGTGCTCATCGCCGCCGTGTGGATCGCGCTCATCCCGCTCGTCGGCAAGTACCTTATTATTATATTATCCTGGTCTCCGGCGCGCTCATCGTCAGCGTGTCCACGAACTTCCTGACCATCGCCGCGTTCGTGTGCTGCATGGTCATCTTCGTGCCGCCGCTGTTCCTGCTCGGCACCGTCACGCCCGCCCTGAACAAGTTCGCCACCGACTCCCTGGAGGACAACGCGTCCGTCGTGGGGCGCCTCTCCGCGTGCAACACGATCGGCTCCATCCTGGGCACGTTCCTGCCCACGTTCCTGACGATCCCCGCGGTGGGCACCTTCGTAACGTTCCTTATTTTCTCCGGCTGCCTGCTCGCGCTGCCCGTCATCTATTTCCTCTCCGCGCACGCGCACCGCGTGGCCGTGGCCGTCTCCGTGGTCCTCTTCGCCGTGTCCGCCGTGTTCTCGCCGATGACCGGCTTCGCGTTCTGGATGGACAACAAAACGCTCGCCTACGAGGGCGAGTCCATGTACAACTACCTGCAGGTGCAGGACCTGTCCGACCGCACGATCCTCTCCACGAACGTGCTCTTCGGCGTGCAGTCCGTGACCATGAAATCCGATGGGCTGACCGGCATGTACTACGACACCGCGCTCGCCGCGCCCGCGCTCGCCGACGCGCGGCTCCGCGCTCATCCTCGGCATGGGCACCGGCACGTACGCGCGCGACCTGCGCAAGTACTGCCCGGACATGCAGATCACTGGCGTGGAGATCGACGACAAGATCACTGAGTTGGCGGGGGAGTACTTCTCCGAGCCCGCGGACATCCCCGTGGTCACCTACGACGGGCGCGCCTACTTGAACGCGGTCACGGACACGTACGACGTGATCATGGTCGACGCGTACCAGGACATCACCATCCCGTTCCAGATGAGCTCCGAGGAGTTCTTCCGGCTCGTGTACGACCACCTCAAGCCCGGCGGCGTCATGGTGGTCAACATGAACATGATCTCCGACGGCGAAGGCTCCATCAACGAGGCGCTCACCGACACGATCGCCGCCGTGTTCGGCGCGGGGGAGATGCTCACCGCGGACGTGCCCGGCACCACGAACCGCGAGCTGTTCGCCAAGAGGGGCGGCGACGGCGTGCCGACCATCACCGAGAGCCTGGAGGCGATGTGGAAGGGCGGCTCGACGCTCGACCGCACCGTCCAGCAGGTCGACCCGCTGTTCGTGCCGGTGAGCGTGAGCGGGAACGATACCGTGCTCACCGACGACAAGGCGCCGGTGGAGATCCTCGGCATCCACGCCATCGACGGCATCATTGCCGAGGAGGCCGGCCCGTACCGCGAAGCCTTCGAGAAGGACGGCATCCAGGGGCTGCTGCGCGCCGTGCAGTGAGCGCGCGGTGGCGCCCGCGTGCGCCCCGCGACCCCGGACGGCGATGGACACGCCGTCGTCCGGGGTCGTGCTATACTTGCCGAGGCTTGAGAAATCAAGAAAGTGGGAAACCCACCTGGGAGTCCATCATGGCTCCGGGTCATGGCAGATGCCTGCCACGTGGCGCTTTGCCGGAACTCCGGCGCGCCGAGCGGCCGAACACGGCTGGAACGACGGTTCGAACATCACGTGCGCACCTGTGCGCGCGGACGACCAGGCACGCCTTGACCACCATGATGACCACCAGTGGGGCGACCGCTGACCGTTACCCACGAGGATTGGAGTCATCATTAGCGACGAACCACGCATCAACGACGAGATTCGCGTCTCCCAGGTGCGCCTTATCGGGCCGAACGGCGAACAGGTGGGAGTCATCGCGACTTCCGTGGCACTGAACCTGGCGAAGGAAGCGAACCTCGATCTCGTCGAGGTGGCCCCGAACGCCAAGCCTCCGGTGGCCAAGCTGATCGACTACGGCAAGTTCAAGTACAACGAGAAGATCAAGCAGCGCGAGGCGCGCCGCAACCAGAGCACGGCCGAGATCAAGGAGATCCGCTTCCGCCTGAAGATCGACGCCCATGAGTTCGAGGTCAAGAAGGGCCACGTGGAGCGCTTCCTGACCGCCGGCGACAAGGTCAAGGTCACCATCATGCTGCGCGGCCGCGAGCAGTCCCGCCCCATCGGCGGCGTCGAGCTGCTGCAGCGCCTGGCCGACGACGTCTCCGAGGTGGGCTCCATCGAGTCCGCCCCGAAGCAGGAGGGCCGCAACATCATCATGACCCTGGCGCCCAAGGGCAAGAAAGTGCACACGCAGTCGGAGCAGCGCCGCCGTGGCGCCGAGTCCCGCGCCGAGCGCCAGGCCCGCCAGGCCGCCCGCCTCGCCGCCAAGCAGGAGGCGAAGGCCACCGAAGCGGCCGAGGCGAAGGCCACGGTCGCCGAGGCCAACGAGACTTCCGGAACGAAGAAATAACAAGGAGGGCAGCAATGCCGAAGATGAAGACAAAGACCGCAGCAGCCAAGCGCGCCCGCGTGACCGGCACCGGCAAGATCATGCACGCCGGCTGCGGCATGCGCCACAACCTGGAGCACAAGTCCGCCCGCAAGCGCCGCGCCCTCAAGCGCGACGAGACGCTGGCCACCGCACAGTCCAAGAAGATGCGCGGCCTGCTCGGCCGCTGAGCCGCATCCCGGGCAAGACAAGTTTTTTTAGAAAGCAGAGGAAACATAGATGGCACGTGTCAAGCGCGCAGTGAACGC
>JAXJQE010000042.1:0-10281 GCA_036311305.1 Bifidobacterium sp. | reverse complement strand
CGTCGAGGAGGACGGCACCCCGAACATCGGCTTCAAGAACCGCGTCAAGCGCGGCTACTTCCCGGTCCCGCCGCTGGACCACACCCAGGACCTGCGCGACGACATGGTCGCCAACCTGCAGAAGGTCGGCCTCATCCTCGAGCGCTCCCACCACGAGGTCGGCGGCGCCGGCCAGCAGGAGATCAACTACCGCTTCAACTCCCTGCAGCACGCGGGCGACGACCTGATGAAGTACAAGTACGTCGTCCATGAGACCGCCGCTCTGGCCGGCAAGGCCGCGACCTTCATGCCCAAGCCGATCGCGGGCGACAACGGCACCGGCATGCACTGCCACCAGTCCCTGTGGAAGGACGGCAAGCCGCTGTTCTACGACGAGAAGAACTACGGCGGTCTGTCCGACATGGCCCGCTGGTACATCGGCGGCCTGATCAAGCATTCCTCCTCCGTGCTGGCCTTCACCAACCCGTCGCTCAACTCCTACCACCGTCTGGTGCCGGGCTTCGAGGCGCCGGTCAACCTGGTCTACTCGGCCCGCAACCGTTCCGCGGCCATCCGCATCCCGCTGGCGGGCACCTCCCCGGCGGCCAAGCGCATCGAGTTCCGCGCGCCGGATCCGTCCTGCAACCCGTTCCTCGCGTTCTCCGCGCAGCTCATGGCCGGCCTGGACGGCATCCTCAACCACATCGAGCCCCCGGAGCCGGTCGACAAGGACCTCTACGAGCTTCCCCCGGAGGAGCACGCCGGCATCAAGCAGGTGCCGAGCTCCCTGGCCGAGGCGCTGGACGCCCTCGAGGAGGACCACGACTTCCTGACCGCCGGCGACGTGTTCACCGACGACCTCATCGAGACGTGGATTGACCTCAAGCGCTCCGAGATCGACCAGGCCCGCCTGCAGCCGACCCCGCTCGAGTACGAGCTCTACTTCCACATCTGATCCAACGACCTGACGGCCACAGATGACCAGGGAGGGTCCTTCGGGACCCTCCCTTTTTGGTGCCCGGTTCCAGAGACGCCCCCTTGGTCGGGCCAGTCCCGTCGCACACTATTTTGCCGTTACGGGAGTGTGCGACGGTCAATCGTTTAACTTGGGCCGCGGATCCCATATCCGCGTCGCACACTCCCGTAACGGCAAAATAGTGTGCGACGGGCGACCCCACGGAGCTCTGCCGGCATGGCGAAGGGGCCACCCCGGCGAACCGGGGTGGCCCCTTGGAAAAACAAGCGGTGCGGAAGAACTCACTTGCCGCGCATGGCGCGCTTGGAGACCTTCTGCATGCGCGCCGGGTCGACGCCCTTGGGGATGCCCATGCCGTTCTTGCGCTGCAGCGTGCGCAGGCGCTCGTTGAGCGTGGTGAGCTGGTCCTTGGACATCATGAAGCGGCGCTTCTTCTTGAGAGTGCGCGAGACCTTGCCGCCGCTGGTGTTCGGGTAGTAGGTGCGCTCCTTGATGATGGTGTTGCGCAGGTCCTTGAGGCGCACCTGCTTGGGGCCGGTGCCCACGCTGATGCGGTAGACGGGGATCTCGGAGCCGGCGGTGACGCCCTTGATGAGCTTCTCCTGGCGGTCCATGGCGCGCATGATGCGGCCGTAGTCGCCCTCACCGACCAGGTAGATGCCCTGGTAGCCGGTGCCGCGCCAGATGGCGTCACGCGTCTTGGGGTCCACCCACACGGGCTCCTCGGGGAAGTCGTAACCGGCCTTCTTCATGTTGCCCAGCACGCTGATGGCGGCACCGGGACGGCCCTCGAGCTGGCGGAAGCCCACCGCATCGGCGCGGCGGGTGAGGATGATGGTGGCCAGCAGCAGGCCGACCATGAGGGCGAGGATCGTCCAGGAGATCCAGCCGAACCAGCCCCAGTGGAAGACGATGCCCAGGATGATGTCGAGCACCAGCGGCAACGCGAACGCGCCCGCGATGTACCAGGGCAGCGCCTTGTCGTCCTTGGCGGTGAACTTGTAGACCTGCCTGAGCTGGGAGAACATGCCCGGTTTCTTCTTCTTGGGCTGTTCTTGCTTCGATGCCATGGATCGCCTCTCTTCAGTCACGATTCGGGAAAATGCAAATGGACGCAATGGCCACCAGTCTAGCAGCACAGGCGGTCCGAACGCTAGCGGGTGTGCAGCGGCCTGCCGTCGGCCTTGAGCAGCGTCTCGCCGATGACCTCGCTGAACGTGGGATGCGGGTGGATCTGCCCCGCGGCCTCGTGCAGCGGGATGCGATTGGCCACCAGCTGCTGCGCCTCGGCGATGAGGTCGGAGGCGTCGGGGCACACGACGTGCACGCCGAGCACGAGGTCGTCGCCGCCCGTCACCGGCCGGCCGGTGACCACGGAGAACGAGCCGCCCGAGCCGCTCATGAGCATGCGCGCGTTCGCCATGACGGGGAACGCCGTCTCGCGCACGTCGACGTACCCAGGGTCGGCCTTCGCTTCGCGCAGCGTGAGTCCCACGGTGGCGAACTCGGGGTCGCAGAAGACGATGTTGGGCACGTCGGTGTCGACGACCGGGTCGGGGTCGAGGCCGGCGATGCGCTCGGCCAGCTCGATGCCCTGCGCGAAGGCGCGGTGCGCGAGCGCGCGTCCGCGCGTGATGTCGCCGATCGCCCACGTGCGCGGCCGGCTCGTCGCGCCGAAGTCGTCGACGACCACGTAGCCGTCGGCGTCCAGCTTGACGCCCGCCAGGCGCAGCCACGGCATGTCCGTGTTGGGCGTGCGGCCGATGGCGGCGAGCGCGATCTCCGCGGCCAGCGCGTGCTCGGCGTCGCCGCCCTCCTCGCGGTAGCGCACGGTGGCGCCGAGGTTCTCGCCGACCTCCACGCCGGTGACGCGCGTGCCCTTGACGATGGTGATGCCGCGGCGCTTGAGCTCGCGGTTGAGCGCGAGCGCGGCACGCCGGTCGGCGTTGGACAGCACGTTGTCCTTGCGGATGAGCAGCGTCACGTCGCAGCCCGCGGCGTTCCACATCGACGCGAACTCGAGCGCGATGGCGCCGGAGCCGATGATGACGGCGCTGTGCGGGAACGTGTTGAGCGCCAGCGCCTGCGTGGAGTCGATGAGCGCGCCGTGGAAGGGCGCGCACTCCAGCGGCCGGGGGGAGGAGCCGGTGGCGATGACCGTGTCCGTGCCGCTGAGCGTGAGCGCGGGACCGAGGTCCTTGAAGCCGCCGTCGTGCGCGAACAGGCGCACGGCGGTCTGCCGGGGCGCGGGCGTGACGCGCAGGGTGCCGTCGGGCCGCAGCTCGGCGTCGCCCTGCACGACGGTGACGCCGCGGTAGGCGAGCAGGCCGCGCAGCCCGGACTCCATGTCGTGCACGGTGCCGTCGCGGAACGCGCGCAGCGTGCCGAAGTCGATCTCGTCGACGGACGCGTTGATGCCCATGCGCGCGCCGTCCTTGATGGCGGCGATCGTGCGCGTGGCGGTCACCAGCGCCTTCGACGGGATGCAGCCGCGGTTCAGGCACGTGCCGCCGAGCACGGCGTCGCGCTCGACGATGACGACGGACCTGCCGAGCTCGGCCGCGCGCAGGGCGGTGGAATAGCCGGCGGTGCCGGCGCCGATGATGGCGATGTCGAACTGCTGCTGCATGGGATGCCTCCTTGGCCGGTGCCTATACGGAAAAGGAACGGCCCGCGGGCCGTTCCTTATGCTGCGAATGCGGGGGAGCGATCACTCCGGCCAGTGGCCGCGCTCCTTGTACCTCGGCTTGGGCAGGCGCCAGCGGCGCAGCTGGATGGCGCGGCTCCACGCGTAGGAACCGGTGCGCATGCCCTTGGCCACGGCCTGCTCGCCGTACTTCTCGACGAGCTTCTTCTTGAGCTTGCGCCACATGACCACGACGTCCACGATGATGGCGAACAGGTACACGTACAGGATGACCATGAGGATCAGCGAGACCATCGGGTTGGGCCACACGGCGGTCAGGATGACCGAGCCCAGCAGGATGAACAGCGCCACGGGGATGAAGTACTCGCCGATGTTGAAGCGCGCGTCGATGTAGTCGCGCGTGTACACGCGCCACGGCAGGCGCTCGGCCTTGGGCATCTTGTTGATGTCGCCCGTGCGCATCGCCTCGTACTCGGTGTTCTCGCGCTCGCGCATGCGAGCCTTCGCGGCCTTACGGGCGGCCTTGGAATCCTTGGGGACGAGGGGACGCAGGTTCTTCGCCTCGGCATCCTTGCGCTTGGGGGTCGGGCGGCCCTTGCCCTCCTGCTCGGCCGGCGCGTCCTGCTGCTGCGGCGCGGCGGCGGAATCGGTGTCTTTCTTCAACAATGCCATGATTCGCCAGCTTAGGGGAACACATCGACGCGGGGCAAGGGGACGGGGCGCCTACAATGGTCGGTTGACACGAAACCTTCACCGGGCGTTGCGCCGGTGTGACCGATGGACGAAAGAGGAACACATGGAACTGACCGAAGGGCAGGTGCGCGCACGCGTCGACGCGGACTGGGAGAGCATCCTCAAGGTGCTCGGCGAGCGCATCGCGATCAAGGCCATCTCCGCGCAGGGCATCGACGGCCCGCAGATGAAGGCCTCCGCGGAGCACGTCGCCGGCCTCATGCGCTCGGTGGGCGTCGACGCGCACGTCGTGCAGTCCCACAACCCCGACGGCACGCCGGGCGCCTGGGAGGTCGTCGGCTCCAGCGTCGTCGACCCGAAGGCGCCGACGGTGCTGCTATACGCGCACCACGACGTGCAGCCGGTGCCGGACGCCTCCGTCTGGCACACGGCGCCGTTCGAGGGCACGCAGGTCGGCGACCGCCTCTACGGGCGCGGCGCGTGCGACGACGGCGGCGGCATCGCCATCCACTACGGCGCGCTCAAGGCGCTGGGCGACCAGCGTGGCGTCAACATCAAGCTGTTCATCGAGGGCGAGGAGGAGATGGGCTCGCCGAGCTTCATTCCGTTCATCGAGGAGCACCGCGACGAGTTCGAGGCGGACGTCATCATCGTGTGCGACTCGGGCAACTGGGCGCCCGACGTGCCGTCGCTGACGACGAGCCTGCGCGGCAACGCCACGTGCGACGTGAGCGTGCGCGTCCTGGAGCACCCGGTGCACTCCGGCCAGTACGGCGGCCCGATCCTCGACTCGCACACGCTGGCGGCCATGCTCATCGCGTCCATGTACGACGAGCACGGCGAGCTCAATATCCCCGGCCTGGACTCCGGCGAGCCGATCGGCGGCCTGCAGCGCGACCTTAACGAGGCGGACGTGCGCGCCGATGCCGGCGTCGTCGACCCGTACCGGCTGGCGGGCACCGGCTCGCTGGCGTCGCGCCTGTGGACCAAGCCGAGCGCCACCGTCATCGGCTTCGACGCGCCCGCCGTGAAGGACTCCTTCAACGTCATCAGCCCCGAGACCACGTTCCGCATCAGCCTGCGCACCGCCCCCGGCCAGGAGCCGCAGGCCGCCATGCAGGCGCTCATGGTGTTCCTCGAGTCGCACGCCCCGTTCGGTGCCGAGGTGCACGCCACGCCGCTGGACGCCGGCAAGGGCTGGGCCATGGACCCCGACTCCACCGTCACGAAGGACGCCATGGACTCCCTGCGCCAGGCGTTCGGCACCGAGCCGGTCAACAAGGGCGAGGGCGGCTCCATCCCGTTCATTCCCGAGCTGCAGCGCATCTTCCCCGACGCGCAGGTGCTGGTGACCGGCCCGGAGGACCCGCAGTCCGCCGCGCACAGCCCCAACGAGTCCGTGAGCGTCTCCGGCCTCAAGAACGACGTCATCGCCGAGGCCCTCCTGCTCGACAAGCTCGGCCTCGAGTAAACGAGCAAGGTACATACGACGGCTCCCGGTGCGCGCGCCGCGCACCGGGAGCCGCCGTGCCTCTCAGCGCGTGCCCAGCGGGACGCGCAGGTGGCCGTACCAGCGCCTGCCGCGCGGTCCCTGCTCGATGGTGCCGCCCAGCTCGCCCACCAGCCGCGCCATGCCGCGCAGGCCATGGCCGCCCGGTTCGGGCGTCTCGCCGGGGCGCGCCACGTCGTCGTACTCGACATCGAGCATGTCGTCGCGCACGGTGATCGCGATGTGGTAGGGGTGCGCGGGGTCGGCGTGCTTGAGCACGTTCGTGTACACCTCCTGGAGCACCATGCGCAGCGACTCGACGGTACGCTTGTCCAGTTCGGACATGGTGGGGGTGATGTCCAGCGCGCTCTGGCCCTCCAGGCCCGCGTGGTGCAGCATGCTGTCGTTGGCGCGCAGCCAACGGTGATGGCGGTCGTATACGTGGCGGTCATGCTCGTCGGCGACATCGCCGGGCGCGTCGAGGCGCGCGATGAGCGTGCGCATGTCCGACAGGGCCGCCTTGGCTCGCTCGGCGACCGTGTTCCAGTCGTCCCACTCCGCGTCGTCGTCGCGGTGCGACTGCGCGATCAGCGAGATGACCGCGAGGTCCTGGGAGATGGCGTCGTGGATGAGGCTGGCGATGCGCCGGTGCTCCCGGGCGCGTTCGAGCTCATGGTTGGTGCAGGAAGTACCGTGGTCCCCTTCGTCGGCTGCGTTGCTCATGGACACCACTGTAGCGCCCCGTATCGGCCATGGGTGTCCGGCTTGCGCGGCCAGCCGCGCGCACCCTATCATCATGTCCTAAGTTTCAGTGTCATTTGTATGAGTGAAGAGGAATTGCCATGTCCTTTGCGTCCTTGAGGACGCCGGCGCACCCCTATAGATTGCTGGTCATCGTGGCATGCTTGTTCATTGCGACGGTGAATCTGGGCATGTCACAGCGACCAGCTGTCCCGGCGATCGTGGCGTTGGTCGTATCCTACGCGCTGTCCATCCTGGCGTACTGGTTTCCGTTGCCGTGTTCGTTGGCGTTGCTGGCGTTCGCCTGCATCGGCGAATACGCCATCCCGATGTTCGGGCTCTATGACTCCTTCTTCATGTATCTGGGACTGGGACTGTTCGCCTATATGACCACGAACCTGTGGGCGGCCATCGGTTGGGTCGTCATGTGCCTGTACATGGTCGTGGAACGCTTCCTCAGGCCCAGCGCGTTCACTTGGTACGGTGTCATCTCGTTCATCACGCTGTATCTCCTGCTCGTCATCATGGTCCGGGGATTGCGGTGGAACCAGGAGCGAACCGAGCAATTGCGCGCCGGTCTTCAGGCGCAGGCGGATTTGCGCATCATGAGAGCCAACCAACAGACGGCGATGCAATTGCATGACGGTCTCTCGCGGCAATTGGCGCGCATCTCGTTGATGGCGCAGCGGCAATCCTATGACGGCGGAGCCGATGCCGTCGAATGGCAGCAGGTGGACGTGTTCTCCCATGAGGCGCTGCAATCCCTGCGTGACGTGATCAGGCTGCTTGACCAGGGACTGGATGACGGGGCGCCGCAGGCATTGGGTGTGTTCCAGAGCCAGATGCGCCAGGAGATGCGGGAAGGTGACCAACTGCTGCACGATCAGGGATTCCGGGGACGGTCCAGGCTGAATGTGCGCGATGCCCCCGCCGATATCGCATCCGGGTCCGGGGACGTGATGCTCATGACCTTGCATGAGGTCTTCACGAACATCTCCAAGCACGGCGATTCCTCCATCCCCTACACGGTGACTGTGTCCATCGGACCTGACCGCATATGTCTGGACTACCGCAATGGCATCGGTGAGGATGCTGGCCGTGAGACATTGGAGGGAGGCAACGGCCTGGCGTTGACGCATGGCGCCGTGCATGACGCCGGCGGCACCGTCACGCACCAAGTGCAGGAAAGCACTTGGAAGGGCCGCGTTGTGCTGCCGTTGTCGGCTTTGCGTCCCTCCGCGTAAGCGGGACGCGCTCCGTCTCCATGATGGTCAACGTCGCTTGAACAATCGGATGAACAATCGGAACAACTGCGACTGGCGCATGGCCGGGCCCGTGGCCGCCTCGTCAGCGGTGTGCCCTACAATCAGGAGCCGACACGGGAGCTGGCGGTTCGCCGCCGGCTGAGAGAGGTCACGCCTCGACCGATTGAACGTGATTCCGGACAATGCCGGCGCACGGACGTCGCTCTTCACCCGTGCCTTAGGGAAACCACGCGGAACCTCCGCGGGAGACAACAGAAAGGCACATCCAATGTCAGCTTCCGTCATCGAAGCCAAGCCCATCCTCAAATGGCGCGTCGTGGACATCGCCGTCGCCTCCGTCATCGGCGTCGCCTCCGCGCTCATCTACTGGGCCGCCGCGCTCGCCACCGTCGCCCCCTGGGACCTGCTCGAGGCCGTCGTGCCCGGGTTGGCCGGTCTGCTCAACGGCCTGTGGCTCTTCGCCGCGCCGCTCGCCGCCGTCATCGTGCGCAAGCCGGGCGCCGCGCTGTACGCGGAGGTCGTCGCCGGCGTGCTCGAGGCGCTCATGGGCAACATGTGGGGCGGCGTGGACACGTTCCTCATGGCCCTCGTGCAGGGCCTGGCCGCCGAGCTCGCGTTCGCGATCTTCGCCTGCCGCAAGTGGGACCTGCCCGTCACCGTCCTGTCCGGCGCGTTCGCCGGCGTCGCCTGCTGGGCGTACTCCTTCTTCACCCACCTGCAGGGCATGAGCGCCACCGGTCCCTACGGCGTCATGTACCTCGTCACGACCGTGGTCTCCGGCGCCCTGATCGCCGGCGTGGCCATGTGGTACCTGTACCGCGCCATCGCTCGCACTGGCGCGCTCGACCAGTTCGCCTCGGGCCGCGAAGTGAGGAACCGCGCCAAGTGAGCGTGAGCGAGACCCACAACGCCGGTGCCCCGGTGGCGTTCCGCCACTGGGGCTACCGGCATGCCTCGCGCGCGCATTTCGCCGTGCGCGGCCTGGACCTGGACATCCACGCCGGCGAGCGCGTGCTGCTGCTGGGCGCCTCCGGCATCGGCAAGTCGACCATCCTGGAGGGCACCGCCGGCCTGCTCGGCGAGGTGCCCGCGCAGGAAAGCGTCGACGCCGACGGCACCACCGTGACCGAGGACGCGGACGGCGGCGTCACCGAGGGTGCGATCCTCGTCGACGGCCAGGACGTGCGCCACGCGCGTGGCAAGATGGGCCTCGTCCTGCAGGACCCCGACGCGCAGGCCGTCTTCCAGCGCCTCGGCGACAACGTCGCCTTCGGACCGGAGAATCTCGACGTGCCGCGCGACGAAATATGGCGGCGCGTGGACGCCGCCCTCGCCGCCGTGGGACTGACGGGCCTCAAGCTCGACCGCTCCGTCACGCACCTGTCCGGCGGCCAGATGCAGCGCCTGGCGCTCGCCGGGGTGCTCGCCATGGAACCCGACGTGCTGCTGCTCGACGAACCCACCGCGAACCTCGACCCCGACGGCGTCGCGCAGGTCGTCACCGCCGTGCGTGACGTGCTCGAGCGCACCGGCTCGACCATGCTGCTCGTCGAGCACCGCGCCGACCGGTGGATCTCCATGATCGACCGCGTCGTCGTCCTCGGCCTGGCCGCCGACGGCGCGCGCACCGAGACCACGCAGCGCGGCTACGACGACGAGATCGACCGCACCGGCTTCCGCAACACCGTCGTCGTCGCCGACGGCACCCCCGACGAGGTCTTCCGCGACCCGTCCATCGACTTCGCCGAACTCGGCATCTGGGTGCCCGAACAATACCGGCGCCCCGGCGACAGGGTGACACGCATCCGCACCGACGACGAACCCGACTACGAACCGTCCGTCGGCACCGGCGAGCCGGTCCTGACCACCGACGACCTCGCCATCGGCCGCGCCGGCCACGCCATCGCCGAGGGCCTCGACCTTGAGTTCCGCGCCGGGCAGATCACCGCGCTCGTCGGCGCCAACGGCGCGGGCAAGTCGACGCTCTCGCTCACCCTCGCCGGCCTGCTCGAGCCGCTCGACGGCCACGTGCGCGCCGGCAGCGCCCTGGCCGAGGGCGCCGACGGCGACGAGCCGATCGGCTGGACGAGCCGCCAGCTCGCCTCGCGCATCTCCTACGTCTTCCAGAACCCCGAGCACCAGTTCGCCACCTCCAGCGTGCTCGACGAGGTCATGCTCGGGCCCCGCCGCACCGGCACCGACGAGCAGATCGCGCACGATCGCGCCATGGACCTGCTGACGCGCTTCCACCTCGCGCAATACGCCAAGCAGAACCCCTACACGCTCTCCGGCGGCGAGAAACGCCGCCTGACCGTCGCCGCCGCGCTGGCCGCCGCGCCGCGCGTGCTCATCCCGACGAACCTACCTTCGGACAGGACCGGCGCACGTGGACGCAGATCGTGCGGCTCATTCACTCATTGCGGGGCGACGGCGTGAGCATCATCGTCGTCACCCACGACCGCGACCTCGTGACCGCGCTCGGCGCGCGCGT
>JAXJQE010000041.1:0-2006 GCA_036311305.1 Bifidobacterium sp. | reverse complement strand
GCGCAGGTCGAGCTCGCGCAGCTGCAGTACATGCTGCCGCGCCTGCGCGGCTGGGGCGCCGCGCTGTCGCGCCAGGCCGGCGGACAGGCGGCCGGGCAGAACGGCGGCATCGGTTCGCGAGGCCCCGGCGAGACGCAGATCGAGCTCGACCGCCGCGTCATCCGCACGCGCATCGCGCGCCTGCGCAAGCAGATCGCGCAGATGGCGCCCACGCGCGAGACCAAGCGCGGCTCGAGGCGGCGCAACGGCGTGCCGTCCATCGCCGTGGTCGGTTACACGAACGCCGGCAAGTCGTCGCTGACCAACCGGCTGACCGGGGCCAGCGAGCTCGTCGAGAACGCGCTGTTCGCCACGCTGGACACCGCGGTGCGCCGCGCGTGCTCCGCGGACGGGCGCAACTACACGTACGTGGACACCGTCGGCTTCGTGCGCCGCCTGCCCACGCAGCTGGTGGAGGCGTTCAAGTCCACGCTCGAGGAGACCGCGGACGCGGACATCGTGCTGCACGTCGTGGACGCCTCCCACCCGGACCCGTTCGGGCAGATCGAGGCGGTCAACGAGGTGCTGCGCGACGTCGACGGCGTCGAGCGGCTGCCGCAGGTGACCGTGTTCAACAAGATCGACCTGCTGGACGCCACGGCGCTGGAGCGGCTGCGCAACCTGGCGCCCGACGCGTACTTCGTGTCCTCCGCCACCGGCGAGGGGATCCATCGGCTGCGCACGGCGCTCGAGGGGATGCTGCCCTCGCCGCCCGTGCACGTCGAGGCGCTGCTGCCGTACTCCGCAGGCTCCCTGCTGAGCCGCGTGCGCCAGTACGGCGACGTCGAGTCGACCGACTGGCGCGACGACGGCGTCATGCTCGTCGCGGACGTCGACGAGCACCTGGCCGCGCAGGTCATGGACGTGGCCGTCGGCTGAACGTCCCCGCGACACGCGCGCGGGCCGGGAGGGAAACGTGAGCTTGTGCACACCGCAAGGGGTGCGCGGCGCCGCCGCGGCGGTCCGCGCACCCCTTGCGCGCGTTGGGAGGACAAGCACTTCGCCCACGGAACGGATGGCCGGTATTCGCATCGTGAACATCCGCTTGTCTGCTAGAGTGAACGCTGATACATAAAGGCACGCCGCGCCATAAGCGCCCCCTGCCGTGAAACCACACAATGGAAAAGGTCGATTACATCATGGCGAAGTCACCCATCAAGCCCACCAAGCTCGCAATCGTCGGTGCCGGCGCCGTCGGTTCCACCCTCGCCTTCGCGGCGGCGGAACGCGGCGTGGCCCGCGAGATCGTCCTCGAAGATATCGCCAAGGACCGCGTCGAGGCCGAGGTCCTGGACATGCAGCACGGCTCCAGCTTCTTCCCGACCGTCTCGATCGACGGCTCCGACGACCCGGAGATCTGCCGCGACGCGGACATGGTCGTCATCACCGCCGGCGCGCGCCAGAAGCCGGGCCAGTCCCGCCTCGACCTGGCCGGCGCGACCATCAACATCATGAAGTCCATCATCCCGAACCTCGTGAAGGTCGCCCCGAACGCCATCTACATGCTCATCACCAACCCGGTGGACGTCGTCACCCACGTGTCGATGAAGCTCTCGGGCCTGCCGGCCAACCAGATGTTCGGCTCCGGCACCAACCTCGACTCCGCCCGCCTGCGCTTCCTGATCGCGCAGCAGACCGGCGTCAACGTCAAGAACGTGCACGCCTATATCGCCGGCGAGCACGGCGACTCCGAGGTCCCGCTGTGGTCCTCCGCCACCATCGGTGGCGTCCCGATGTGCGACTGGCAGCCGCTGCCGGGCCACGAGCCGCTCGACGCCAAGGTGCGCGAGGAGATCCACCAGGAGGTCAAGAACGCCGCCTACAAGATCATCAACGGCAAGGGCGCGACGAACTTCGCCATCGCCATGTCCGGCGTGGACATCATCGAGGCCATCCTCAACGACACCAACCGCATCCTGCCGGTCTCTTCGCTGCTCGATGACTTCCACGGCATCTCCGACGTATGC
>JAXJQE010000040.1:0-1702 GCA_036311305.1 Bifidobacterium sp. | reverse complement strand
GGGAGGCGGCGTCAGGCCTCGCGCCGCCCCTGCAGGGCGCGCGAGAGCGTGATCTCGTCGGCGTACTCGAGGTCGCCCCCGACGGGCAGGCCGCTGGCCAGGCGCGTGACCTTGACGTCCAGCGGGGTGAGCAGGCGCGAGAGGTACGTGGTGGTGGCCTCGCCCTCGATGTTGGGGTTGAGGGCGACGATGACCTCCTTGACCTCCCCGTCCTCGAGCCGTCTGAGCAGCGGGGCGATGGCCAGGTCGGAGGGCCCGACGTTGGCCATGGGGTTGATGGCGCCGCCGAGCACGTGGTAGAGGCCGCGGTACTCGCGGGTGCGCTCGATGCTCATGACGTCCTTGGGCTCCTCGACCACGCAGATGGTCGCGTGGTCGCGCCTGGGGTCCGAGCACACGGCGCACGGCGACGTCTCGCACACGTTGCCGCAGGTCTCGCAGAAGCGCACCTTCGCCTTGACCTCGCTGATGGACTCGACGAGGCGCTGCGTCTCCTCGTCGGGCGCGCCGAGCAGGTAGAAGGCGATGCGCTGCGCGCCCTTGGGCCCGATGCCGGGCAGCGTGGCGAACGCGTCGATGAGCCGTTGGATGGCGCCGTCATATGCCAGGGCCACGGTGTTCCTTCCTGTCGTGCCGCTTGACGCGGCTCACGGTCACTTCTGGTTGCGGGGGTTGTGCGGGTCGTCCGCCGCAAACTCCTCAACCTTTTTCACCTGGAATAATTCCTCGACCTCCTTGAGGCTCATGGCCGTCGAGGCGCCCAGGGAGGCGTCGTCCATCGAGTACTCGTCCTCGTCCGGGTCGACCGGCGGCTCGTCCGGTTCCGGGCCGGGGCCCATGTCCGGCTTGCCGGGCGCCCAACCGGCCTGTGGGCCGTCCGGCGCGCCCGGGCCGTTAGGTCCGGGGCCCAAGCCCTGTCCGCCGGGCGCCGCCTGCGGCAGGCCCTCCGGCGCCATGGCCATCGGCGAGCCCTCGCCCCACGGGTCGGGGCGGTTGGGCCGCTGGCGCTGGACGGCGTGGCCGATCTGGCGGGGTGCCTCCTGCGCGCGCGAGGACTGGCGCTGGGCGGCCTGCTGGTCGAAGCTGTCCACCTTGTCGAAGTCGATGCGCCCGGGCACCGGCTCGGGCATGTCCCACGGGTCGATGGGCGCCGGCGCCGCGGCCCCCTCGGCTCTGCCTCGGTGAACGCCGTCGTCCGTGGACGGCGACGACGAGGCGTCATGGGAATCGGAGCCCGACGATTCGCGCGACGCGGCCGGGAAGCCCATCGTCACGCCGGGCGTGCGGCTGAGCTTCTCGCGGGTCAGCTGCGCCTTGATGTTGCGCTGCTGCTCCTCGGGCAGCTTGCCGAAGGGCGGCGCCGACTGGCCGTCCGCCATCTGCTCGGTGGGCGCCAGCGCGACGTCGTCGCCGAAGGTCTGGTGCACGGCCTTGCGCATGATGTCCACGACGGACGTGGTGCCGAACACCTCCTCCTCGCTCTGGCCCAGGGCGAAGGCGTACTTGCTCATCGGGGTGTCGAACTTGATCCACAGCCTGCCGCGGCCCGTGCGACGGTCGCGCGTGAAGTGCACGCGCGGTACCTTGGTGCGGTCGACGAACGCCTGCACGTCCGCCGGCAGCCCCGCCAGCAGCGCGTCCCACGCCTCGTCCGGCGCCTCCGGCCAGTCGCCGCCCGCGGGCCGCTGCGGCCGCCCAGCGG
>JAXJQE010000039.1:0-6099 GCA_036311305.1 Bifidobacterium sp. | reverse complement strand
CCCCCAGTCTCGGGTCGAGGCCGCGGTGGGCGAGGTCGACGAGCAGGCCGACCACCAGGAAGAACGCGGCGAGCAGGAACAGT
This sequence comes from Bifidobacterium sp., assembly GCA_036311305.1. Classification (GTDB taxonomy): domain Bacteria; phylum Actinomycetota; class Actinomycetes; order Actinomycetales; family Bifidobacteriaceae; genus Bifidobacterium. The sequence continues at coordinate 6,016 of JAXJQE010000039.1, read as the reverse complement.
TCGCTCTGCACGGCGATGAGGTCGCGGTGGCCGAGGTCGTCGACCAGGCCGTTGCCGATGCCGGGCAGCGCGAACAGGTTCTCGATGACCATGACACCGGTGACCATCTCCGCGAACGTCAGGCCGACGACGGAGACGAGCTGCGGCATGGCCAGGCGCAGGCCGACGCGCGTGACGGCGTCGCGGCGCGTCATGCCGCATGCCATGGCCATCGCGATGGTGTCGGTCGAGGCGACCGACTTGAGCGCCGAGCGCGTGTAGCGCATGATGGAGGCGCCGACGATGATGCCGACGGTCAGCGCGGGCAGCGCGAGCGAGGCGAGCGCCTTGCCCGGCTCGCGCCAGCCGGCCGCGGGGAAGCCGGTGGTGGGCAGCACCGGGATGAGGCCGCTGCCCTTGCCGAACAGCAGGATGAGGATGAGGCCGCCCCACAGGGCCGGCACGGCGCCGCCGATGACGGCGAGCACCTGCCAGCAGGTGCAGGCGCGCTCGCTACGCGCGAGCATCGCGGCGCAGCCGGCGGGGATGCCGATGGCCAGCGCGATGGCCAGGCCCAGCACGATGAGCGGGAAGGTGATCTGCGCGCGGGCGGCGACGAGCGAGCCGACGGGCTGGCCGCTGAGCATCGCCGTGCCGAGGTCGCCGTGCACGAGGCCGGCGATCCACGAGCCGTACTGGGCGGCGAGGGAACGGTCGAGGCCCAGCTGGGCGCGCAGCTGGGCGACGCGTTTGGGCGGCGAGTTGAGGCCGGCCATGATGGTGGCGACGTCGCCGGGCAGCACGCGCACGGCGAGGAACACGACCACGGAGATGACGGCGAGCGCCGCCACGAAGAGCGCCAGCCGGCGCGCGAGGTACCTCAGCACGGGCAGGTCACTCCGCGGGCGTGTAGGTCAGGTCGCTCAGCGGCATGACGGTCTGGTTCATGTTCAGCGGCCAGCCCTCGACGCCCTTGGCGGCGGCGGTGGTGATGCGGTAGTTGAACAGCCAGTCGGCGGCGGCGTCCTCCGACACGGTGCGCGCGGCCTTGGCGAGCAGCTCGTCGCGCGTGGAGTCGCTGGTGGCGTCGAGCGCCTCGGCGGTGAGCTGCTGCACGGTGGCGTTGTCGTAGTTGTAGTAGTAGTCCTTGTTGGCCCACTGCGTGAAGTCGTGGCTCTCGTTGTGGTCGACGAGCGAGAGGTCGTAGTCCTTGTCCGTGTACACGTCCTGCAGCCACGTGGAGAACTCGACGACGTTGACCTTGAGATCGATGCCGACCTTGGCGAGCTGGCTGCGCAGCTGTTCGCCGATCTCGGTGCCGTACGTGTTCGCGTAGGTCAGCGTGAGCTTGAGGGGATGGTCCTCGTCGTAGCCGGCCTCCTTGAGCAGCTCCTTCGCCTTGTCCGGGTTGTAGGGGTACAGGTCGGTCAGGTCCTCGTAGCCGGGGTCGAGCGACGGGATGGGGCCGCCGAGGGCGGCGTCCACGCCGCCGCGCGAGGCGATGAGCTCGTCGTGGTCGATGGCGTAGCGGATGGCCTGGCGCACGCGCTTGTCGCTGGTGGCCTTGTCCTTGGCGTTGTTCATGCCGAGCACGTACTTGTCGGTGCCGTCGCCGGCCTGGACGGTGTAGTTGGCGCTGTCCTCCTCGAAGGGCTTGGCCAGGGAGGCGCTGATGGGGGCGAGCACCTGCACGTCGCCGGAGCTCAGCGTGTTGACGGCGGCGTTGTCGTCCGTGAAGTACTTGAGGACGATGGTCTTCGTCTTGGGCTTGGTGCCCCAGTAGTCGGGGTTCTCGGTGAGCGTCAGCGAGCTGTTGGGCGTGAAGCTGGCGACCTCGTACGGGCCGGAGCCCACGGCCTGGGTCTTGGCGACGTACTTGGCGTCCTTGTCGAACACGAGGCCGGCGCGGCCGGTCAGCGCCCACAGCAGGTTCGAGTAGGGCTTGGTGAGCGTGATGACCACCGTGTCGTCGTTGGTGGCCTTGATGGACTTGAAGTTCACGAGCTGGTCGGCGTCGTGGTACTGCTTGTCCACGAGCTCATTGATGGACCAGACGACGTCCTCGGCGGTCAGCGGGTCGCCGTTGGAGAAGGTGACGCCCTGGCGCAGGTGGAACGTGTAGGTCAGGCCGTCCTTGGACTCCTCCCAGCTCTTGGCGAGCGCGGGCACGACCTGGTTCTCGCTGTCGCGGGCGACCAGGCCCTCGTACACGTTGCCGATGAGCGCCTGGTCGAGCGCGGAGCCGGCGGTGTTGCGGATGTCCAGGTTGGTGGGCGCGAGTTTGAGGCCCACGGAGACGGTGTCGGCCGCCTTGCCGGGCGTGGCCTCGGCCTGTGCCTTGGAGGCCCAGGGCTGCCAGACGGCCAGGGCGACGAGGGCGAGGACGGCGAGCAGGACGACGCTCGTCCAGACGGTCTTGCCGTGGCCGCCGCCGGGCTTCTTGGCGCTGGCCTGCAGCGTCGCGTCGGTGGTGAAGGATGCGGGGTTCGTGGTGTTCGCTTCGGTTGCGCCGGCGTTGCCGTGCGCACCGTCGGCACCATTGGGTCGTGTCATGGTTCCCTCGGTGGGTGTGCTTCGTTGGTCAAAAGTGTCTCGCTGGTTGGCCGCCGCGTGGGGTCGGCCACCGCGGCCCCATTGTACGGCATGGGAGGCGTCCTCGGCAGCGTGTCGGCGAAACGGCGCGGTGTGGGATTGCTCACACCCCGCGCTCCCCGCAGGGCGGACGCGTCGGGCGTGTGGGCGGCGCACGCTAGGATGGGTGCGCATCGGACGGCGAAAGGACCCGCAATGCTCATCGCAGTGGACATCGGCAACACCAACATCGTGCTCGGCTTCCTGGAGGACGGGCGGACCGTGGGCACGTACCGCATCAGCACGCAGGCGAACCACACGTCCGACGAGTACGGGCTCATGATCCTGCAGTTCCTGCGGCTCTCGAGCTTCTCCCCCGATGACGTGGACGACGTGATCGTCGCGTCCGTGGTGCCGGCGGTGATGCACTCGTTCACGTCGAGCATCATCAAGTTCCTCCACCTGCAGCCCCTGGTGGTGGGTCCCGGCATCCGCACCGGTATGAACATCCGCATCGACGACCCGCGCACGCTGGGCGCCGACTGCCTGGCGGACTGCGCCGGCGCGTTCGCCGCGTACGGCGGCGACTGCCTCGTGGTGGACATGGGCACCGCCACGACCTACAACTACGTGGACGCGCACGCCACGATCACGTGCGGCCTGATCACCACGGGCATCCGCACGGCCGCGGCGGCGCTGGCCGGCGCCGCGGCGCAGCTGCCCGAGGTGCAGATCGAACGGCCGAGGTCGATTCTGGCGAAGGACACGAAGACCGCGATCCAGGCGGGCCTGTACTACGACTTCCTGGGCGGCATCGAACGCATCATCACGCAGTTCCGCCGCGAGATCGACACCGACTTCCGCGTGGTGGCCACCGGGGGCCTGGCGCGCGTGCTGGACACGCCGCTCATCGACGTGGTGGACCCGGACCTCATCTTCAAGGGCATGGACGCCATCTACCGGCTCAACCGCTGAACGGCGCGCCTGCCCGCCCATGGCGAGGGGCCGGGCCCCTCGCCATGGGCGGGCATCGTCACTTCATCGTGAAGCCCTGGTTGGTGCCGTACTCCATGAGGTCGGCCTGCCATGCCTCGATGCCCTCGCGCAGCGTGACGCGCGGGCCGGGCACCGCGGGCACGTCCTTGTCGCTGCCGGTGCCGTCGCGCGCCGCGTCGACGGCCGCATAGTACGCGTGCGCCTCGTTGACCCAGTCGTACGCGGTCCTCACGGTCGAGCGGAAGTCGCTGCGCGCGTACACCTCGAACGGCAGGTAGTGGTAGCCGGTGAGCACCTCGCCGGCCGCCTCGGAAAGCACCTGGTTGAATTTCTGGCCGCCGAAGTACGGCACCTTGACGCCGCGCGCGTCGGTCACCGTCGTGCGCTCCAGGAAGTCGCGGCTACCCAGCGTCGCGTTGTCCGCGGGGAACGAGCCGCCGGCCACGCGCGTGGCGATGCCCTCGCTGCTGTGGCACACGTAGTCGATGAACCGCGTCGCCGCGCCCGGCTTGCGGCTCGAGTTGAGCACCGCCATCGCCGAGCCGCCGTTCTCCGCGTTGGCCGCGGAGCCGTCGGGCGTGGGCATGCGCGCCACGCGCCACAGGCCCGCGCCGCCGGGCACGTCGGCCAGCAGCAGGGAAGGCATCCACGCGCCGGCGAACACGGAGGCGACCTTGCCCGAGCCCATGGCCTCCTTCCACTCGTCCGACCAGGCGGTCAGCGTGGTGTCCACGAGGCCCTCGTCGATCATGCGCTGCCAGAAGTCCGCGAACTCCTGGGTACCGTGGTCGGTGTCCAGCGTGATGGACACCTCCTTGCCGTCGTGCGACGTCTCGTAGGGGGTGCCGCCGGCGAGCCACACCATCGCGTTGAAGAAGCTCGCGTCGCCGGCGTCCGCGGTGATGGACACGCCGATGTCCTTGAGCTTGCGCGCGGCGCGGTAGTAGTCGTCCCACGTGCGGATCTTCGAGGCGTCCACGCCGGCCTGACGGAACACGTCGTCGTTGTAGAAGAACGCCATGGGGCCGGAGTCCATGGGCATGGCGTACACGCGGTCGTCGAGCTGCACGCTGGACCACGAGCCGGGCGTGTAGAACTGCCCGTACCCCTTCGTGGCGTCGGTCAGGTCGCGCAGCTGGCCGCTCACGGCGTACTGCGGCAGCACGTAGTACTCGAGCTGCACGACGTCGGGCGTGCCGTAGCCGTCCTGGATGGCGGTGTTGAGCTTGTCGTAGTCGGCGGTGGTCACCTGCGTGACGGCGATGTCCGGGTTGCGCTCCTCGAACTGCTCGATGAGCGTGGCCATCGCGGGTTCCCACGACCACACGGTGATGTGCGTGCGCCCGTCGTTGGGCTGCCCGCAGCCGGCGAGCGCGGCCGCGGCGGCCAGCGCGCACAGCGCGGCCGCGCACCGGCGCGCCAGGGTTCTCAGTCGGCGCACTCGTCCACCTTTCGTACGGTCGGTTGGGTCTCGCCCCAGCTTACCGCACGCGTAGGGCCGCTCAGGCCTCGGGGACGATCTCGACGCCCTCGCCGGGCTTGACGTGGATGGTCACGATCTTGCCGGGCTTGACGTTGTGGGCCTTGACGGCCTTCTTCGGCACCTTGACGCGGTCGACGCCGCTCTCCGTGGCGCGCGTCGTCTTGTCGGGGCGCACGTTGTACCAGCTGAGCTGCACGTCGGCGTTGCTGCCGTCGCTGTCCGGCTTGACGTCGCGCACGAGCGCGCGCTGGCGCCACGAGCCCTGCGTGTCGTCGTCGTACGTGACGGGCGTGCGGTAGAGCGCCTGCTGGGTGTCGTTGTCCAGATCGGTGAAGTAGCGCTGCTTGGTCTCCTCATCCTGCTCGGCCATGAACACGCAGATGACGACGAACTCCGCGACGACGATGATGCACATGATGATGGCGTATGCCATTGTTCCCGCTCCTTGGGACCCGTGGGTCCCCTCCGCGCGCGGCTGCCCGCACGCTTGTCCGTTATGTCCTCTTGGCTTCCGTTCTAGCAGATGCGCGCGGTGCCGTCGCCGATTGCGCCAGCCGCGCACACGCGTGGCGCGCGGCTCAGCCGGCGAGCGGGATCCGCGAGACGAAGCGGCGGGTCTTGCCGGTGAAGGGGTCGGTGAACTCGAGCGTGCGCGCCACGAGCTGAAGCGGGTGCGAGAAGTCGTCGACGGCGACGTCGCGCACCCGCGGGTAGAGGTCGTCGCCGGCGATGGGCAGCCCGAGGGAGTCCATGTGCACGCGCAGCTGGTGCGTCTTGCCGGTGGCGGGCGTGAGCACGTAGCGGCACATGGCGCGCCCCTCGCGTGCCGAGATGCCGGGGCGCGGCTCCCGGCGGTCGATGAGCGTGCGCGCGTTGGGCGTGCCCGGCTCCTCGCGCGCCTGCAGGACGCCGCGCGTCTTGACGATGCGCGAGGCGCGCTCCAGCGGGAACGGCCGGGGCGCGGCGAGCGCGCGCACGGTGCCCGTG
>JAXJQE010000038.1:0-5165 GCA_036311305.1 Bifidobacterium sp. | reverse complement strand
CTATTCCCAGCCGACCGACCGCGCTACGGCGCCCATGGATCCCCACAGCTTCAGCGAAGGCGCACGCCACGAATACGGCACACCGTGCTTCCGCCCATATAGCGACGACTACCCTAACCCCTTCCTTCCGTAACAGGATCCCATCACGGCGGCCGTCCATGTCCTTCGGGATATGGACGGCCGCTCTTTTAACATTTTTCCAACAAATTCCGTCGAATAAAACAGAATAATCAGCAGAAACTCAGCAGATTCAGGACGACACACCAAAGGACATCAAAGAATTATTTTCTATATGTTTCAAAGAATTATTTTCTATATGTTTCATTGGAATGAAGCTATTTGTAGACATGCAAGGAAACAAAAATATTCAATGAATAATAGCAATTCCTAAGTCGTGGGTTGTGGGTTCGAGTCCCACGGGGGGTACTATACAGAGGCCCGGAGCGTCAACGCTCCGGGCCTTTCGCGTTCACCACACCTCGTCGATGTCGTGGATGAGGCGCAGGATCAGCGCCTTGAGCTCGGGGGTGCCGACCTGCTGGGGGTCGCGCAGCCACAGGCGCACGCCGGCGATGAACGCCGCGCCGATCATCTCCAGCACCAGCGCGCGGTTGACCGTGCTCGGCCGGTCGTGCGCGCGCATCGCGTCGCCGACGAACAGGCGCTGCCAGAAGTGGTAGCCGAGCAGCTCCTTCCAACGCTCGACGAAGCGCGCGCTGGGCACGTCGACGAGCAGCAGCCGGAAGCGATCCTCGTTGGCGCCCAGCACGCGCACGAAGTCGTCGTACGAGTCGAGCACCACGCGCCCGCCGCCGTCGAGCGACTCCATCGGCCGCCCGGCGCGCGCGAGCGCGTCGAGCAGCCGCAGCTCGACGGTGGCGAGCACGTCGTCGAGCCCCGCGTAGTTCGCGTAGAACGTGCTGCGCGCCACGAACGCGCGCTGGCACAGGCCGGAGACGGTCAGCTCGGCGGGGCGCTCGCCGGTCTCGGCCATCCACGCGACGAGCGCCTCCTCGAGCGCCGCGCGCGCCGGCGTCAACGCCGGCACGGCGCGCGGCACGGCGTCGGCGTACGGGTTCCCTTCGCTCATGCCGCCCCATCTTAATGGACACTCCGACCGATTTTGTACGGCGAGTCGTCACATTCGCGCGCGATTTTCGACTGAAATGGTGCGCAAACGAAACGAAAGGTGTGCGATGGAGCGGAAAATCGGTGTGATCGACGTCGGCGGCGGCATGCGCGCGTCCTACGGCGCGGGCGTGCTCGACCACTGCCTGGACGTCGGTCTGCGCTTCGACTACGGGCTCGGCGTGTCCGCCGGCTCCGCGAACGTCACGTCCTACCTCGCCGGCCAGCGCGGCCGCGCGCGCCGCTTCTACGTCAAGTACCTCACGCGCCCCGAGTACATGAGCTTCGGCAACTTCCTGCGCACCGGCTCGTACCTCGGCCTCGACTACATCTACGGCACGCTCATGAACAGCGACGGCGAGGACCCGCTCGACTACCCGGCGCTCGCCGCGAGCGGCGCGCCGGTGCGCGTGTGCGCGACCGACGCGCGCACGGGCGGCGCCGTGTTCTTCGGCAACGACGACCTGCGGCAGGACGACTACGACATCATCAAGGCGTCGAGCTGCCTGCCGGGCATCGACAAGCCGTACGCCATCGACGGCGTGCCGTACTTCGACGGCACGCTCTCCGACCCCGTGCCGATCGGGCAGCCCTTCGCCGACGGCTGCACGCACGTCGGGGTCATCCTCACGCGGCCGCGCGAGTTCCGCCGCTCGGCGTCGCACGACGTCGCGTCCGCCGGCGCGATCGCCGCGATGGGCTACCCGGGGGGCGGCGCGCGCGCTGCTCGGCCGCGCCGCGACGTACAACCGCGAGCTCGACCAGGCCGAGCGGCTCGCGGCGGCCGGCAAGGTGACCATCGTCGCGCCGGACAGCATCGCCGGCAAGAGCACGCTCAAGCAGGACATCCCCGCGATCGAGGGCCTCTACCAAAAGGGCCTCAAGGACGCCGAGGCCCTCGATTTCCTCCTCGCCGACTGACGTTTGCGCGCCGCCGTGCCGTAGAATGTGACCGTTACGTCACGTCTACGCAAAGGAGCGCATATGGCGAAGCAACTGGAGGACATCACGCGCGTGGCCAACATCGGCGCGGGCACCATGGGGCATGCGACGGCGCTGCAGTTCGCCATGCACGGCTACCCGGTGACGCTCGTCGAGCCGGGGCCGCTCGACCTGGACACCGCGATGGCGCGCATCCGCGCCGACGCGCAGGAGCTCGCCGACCACGGCCTGCTGCCCGGCGGCGACGTCGACGCCGTCATGGCGCGCGTCACGCCGACGCACGACATCGCCGCGGGCGTCGCCGACGCGGACTTCATCATCGAGTCGATCGTCGAGGACCTGCCGACCAAGCAGAAAGTGTGGGCGGAGATCGAGCAAAGCGCGCCGCAGGACGCCATCTTCGCCACGAACACGTCGGGGCTGTCGCCGAGCGCGCTGCAGGGCGCGCTCGAGCGTCCCGAGCGGCTCGTCGTCGCGCATTTCTGGAATCCCGCGCAGCTCATGCCGCTCGTCGAGGTCGTGCCCGGCGACGCCACCGACCCGGTCGTCGCGGACACGACGACCGCGCTCATGGCCGCGATCGGCAAGAAACCCGCGCAGCTGGACCGCGAGGCGCTCGGCTTCGTCGGCAACCGGCTGCAGTGCGCGGTGCTGCGCGAGGCGACGGCCATCGTGCGCGAGGGCATCGCCGACGCCGCGACCGTCGACACGGTCATGGAGAACAGCCTCGGCCTGCGCTGGAGCATCCTGGGGCCGCTCGCCAGCGCGGACCTCGGCGGCCTCGACACGTTCGACCACGTCGCCGCGTACCTGTACGGCGACATCTGCTCGGACACCGACGGCGACCCCACGCTGCGCGAGATGGTCGCGCGCGGCGACCTCGGCCAGAAGACCGGCCGCGGCTTCTACGACTGGACCGGCGACGATGCCGCGGCGCGCATCGCGATGCGCGACCGCCGGCTCATGGAGGCCATGGAGGCCGACGCGGCGGCGGCCGCGGCGGCCGACGGCGAGTAAGCGGTCGATTCCGCGCACCGCCTGCACGGTTCCGACCACTGAGTGGTCGTCAGTGGTCGCGTTTGCGCAGGAGGTGCACAGTTCCAGCCACTGACGGCGCCTTTGCAATTCCATCACCTGGCTTCCAGCTTGCTTGAAGCAAGCTGGAAGCTTTTTCGTTGCCGGTGTTCAGTTGGATTCAATGGGCGGTCGGTTGAATATAAACCATCAAGGCCCGCGAGGGATGCGGGCCGGGGAAACGAACGGAACACGGGCGGCCGCCGGCGGGCGGCGCCCCGGAAACAGCAAAGGACCAACATGGCCAAGTTCACTGACCGCAACAACAACAGCCAGCGCAACGACCAGAACGTCAACACCAACGTCAACGACGCGGCGACCGAGCCGATCCAGCCGGTGGAGGGCGCCACCGAGCGCGTCGAGATCGTCGAGGAGACCACCGCGATGCCGCAGGGGCCGCGCACGCCCAACGGCAACCCCGATGTCTTCGCCGACCAGACCGCGCAGGGCGCTCCCTACGCCACCCAGGCGCCGGGCGCGCAGCCGACCGGCCAGATGCCGTACGGTGCCGCGGCGCCGCAGGGCGCGGCGCAGCAGTCGCCGTTCACCCAGCCGGGCATGGCGGCCAACGAGGCCGCGGCCCCGACCGGCAAGGGCGGCAAGAACGACGGCACCGTGCGCGTGCACGACAAGCTGAGCAACAAGATGCTGGGCTTCGTCATCGGCATCTCCCTGGCGTGCGGCCTGGGCGCCGGCATCGCGGGCACCGCGATCACCAACGCCATCACCCACAACTCCGGCACCACCCACTCCCGCACGATGAACTTCGGCGAGGGCGAGATGGGCGAGATGGACCAGTTCGGCCCGATGGGCGGCTCCCAGGATTCCGAAGGCACCGACGGCGAGGGCATGGAGCAGCAGTTCCAGGGCATGGGACGCGGCGGCATGAAGGGCTACGGCCAGCGCGGCCAGCAGGCCCCGGACGCCAACTCCGACGGCTCCGGCTCCAACTCCGATTCCGACAAGGGCTCGAACTCCGACAAGGACAGCTCCAACAGCGACTCGGACAAGGACTCCAGCTCCTCGGACGGCAACACCTCCTCCAGCTTCTTCCTCCTGTCCTAATCCACTGTCCTGACCCAAGATCCATTGTCCTGATCCAAGATCCACTGTCCTGATCCAAGACAGTCCGTGCCCCCTGACGTCATCCTGACGTTATAGGGGGCACGCCCGTTGTTATAGGGGGCACCACAACGGGGAAACCCCAGGTATCAACCGCCATTTTCCACGGTTGATACCTGGGGTTTCCCTGTTTTGGTGCCCCCTATAACGAAGATGGTGCCCCCTATAACTAACGAAGGGAGGGCACAACGAAGGGAGGGGTGTAACGAAAGGAGGGGTGTAACGAAAGGAGGGGTGCTAGGCCTGCTCGACGAGGACGATGATGTCGTCGCACCACTGGGCGGCGAGCTCGTCGTCGTGCGTCACCACCAGTACCGCGACGCCGCGGTCGGCGAGGCGGCGCAGGAGGCGGCCGACCTGCATCATGTGGGCGTGGTCGAGGCCGCTGGTGGGCTCGTCGAGCACGACGAAACGCTTGTCGGCCATGAGCGCGACGGCGATCGCGAGCCGCTGCTGGCCGCCGGACAGGCTCATCGGGTGGCGGTCGGCGAGCTCGAGCAGGTCGAGGTCGCGCAGGATCTCCTCGCAGCGCGTGCGGGCGTCGGCGAGCGCGGCCTCGTCGTCGGCGGAGGCGGCGGCCATCATGAGCTCGCCGCGCACGCTGTCGGCGAAGAGCTGGTAGTGGACGTCCTGCATGACCATCGCGGCGGCGCGCTGCAGGTCGCGCGGACGAACGGCCGCGCCGTCGAGCGCGAGCGAGCCGGCGCGCGGCTTGGCCAGGCCGCACAGCGTGCGCACGAGCGTCGACTTGCCGGCGCCGTTGCGGCCCATGAGCCCGACGATGCGGCCGGCGCGCACCTCGAGGTCGTCGACGGCGCGCGTGAAGCCGTCGGCGTGGCGGCGCAACAGGCCGCGCTTCGCGTAGCCGACGACGAGGTCGCGCGAGGCGATGACCGGCG
>JAXJQE010000037.1:0-8975 GCA_036311305.1 Bifidobacterium sp. | reverse complement strand
GCCGTTGGCACCGGCCGCCATGGCCGGGGACACGTCGACGACGACGTCGACGGACAGCGCCAGCGCCGCCGCGGACAGCGACGGCACCATCGACGAGGACACCGGCACCATCCCGACGACGAACACGGGCGCGCCGCACCCGGTCATCGTGCACGAACGCGACAGCGACGGGCGCGTCGTCGCCTCCCTGCAGCTCAGCCGCGACAACATCGGCGACGTGCCGGACTCCGGCGACCTCAAGGCCACGCTCAACGCCACCGTCCAGCCGGGCGACACGTACAGCGTCACCATCCCGCCATCGATGCCGACGGGGGAGGGCACGGTGTATACGGTCTCGCACTACGAGCAGCCGCCGAGCGGCATCGGCACGGCCGCCGAGTCGACGGCCGCGGACGGCACCGAAACCATCACCTACACGTTCACGCAGGCCGCGTCGGTCGCCATCGCCATCACGCTCGCGCAGGGCAGCGACTACACGGCGCAGCCCCGGCCGATGGGCTACGTCGGCGCCGCGCTGCGCAGGATCTCCTGGAAGCACGGCACGACGGCGCTGCCGGACGCCTGGTTCACGCAGGTCGTCACGCCCTCCATGGCGCCGAGCGCCGTCACGCGCGTCTCGCCGTCGCAGGACTCCGTCAAGGCCATCGAGGTCGGACAGGACTACGTGTACCGTTTCGACGTCAACGAGACGGACGGCGTGGGCACCGACACCGGCTACTCGTCGTACCAGGTGAACTCCGCCGTCAACTGGGGCACCACCATCACCATCCCGGTGCCGCAAGGCTTCACGCTCGACCAGTCGGCCACCGACGCGCGCAACGCGTTCACGGACGGCACCACCATCACGCAGCCCAAGGGCACGTCCGGCGACCTCGTCATCAGCGTGCCCAAGGGCGCGGGCTCCCAGAACTACCAGAACCAGCCGGGCTACTACTTCGTCGGCAAGTTCGACCGCGCCGCGCCCGCCACGCAGTCCGAGGTCACCGCCCCCGCCAAGGTCAGCATCACCCAGCGGGAAGTCGACCCGCAGGGCAAGCGGACCGCCCTCACGGCGAGCGCGCCCGCGTGGAGCGAGTGGCTGCGCTCCAAGGACGAGACGGGCTTCTGCCAGTCCAAGGACGGCAAGTGCATCACCGTGTCCATCGCCGGCTCGGACACGCCCAACGAGCTGCTGCTGGCCAGCGACAGCAAGAACACCACCCTGAACTTCATGGGCTTCGGCAACAACGGCGTCGCCGACCTGACGGACGCGGACATCCACATCGCCGTGCCCAGCGGCTTCGACGCCACCGCCATCGTCACGCCGAAGGACGCGCGGTCGCTGCCGGGGCTGACGTCCTACCGCTACCGCATCACGCTGCTCGACGGCACCGTCATGAGCGGCACCGTCAAGGCGGGCGCGACGATCACGCAGTCGAAGGACTCGCCGATGCGCTCGATCGACCTGTACCCGAACCTGCTCGCGGTGGGCGCGCGCACGGCCACGGCCGCGGCGTGCACGTCGCTCGTCGACGACAACGTCTCCTGCGCCGGCAAGGACATGCTCTACCTGCAGGGCAGGCTCGCCGAGAAGTACGACGACGGCACGGCCGTCAAGAAGGGCGACGACCTGAAGACCACCATCTCCATGTCCTCGCCCTCCTACACGATGACGACCACGTCCGGCGCCACCGTGACGCTGTCCGTGGCCGCCACGGACACGCAGGAGGCCATCGTCCGCGAGCAGCTCATCGCCAACGCGGGCGTGTGGTCCTCGCAGACGAAGTACCTGCCCGGCTCCACGGACGCCGGCTACATCTCCGAGGTGCGCACCGGCGACGACAAACAGACCACGAAGTTCATCTACGAACCGGTCTTCTACTACGTGCTGCCCGCCGGCTTCACCTACGACAAGGCCCTGGGCCTCAAGGACCCGAACGTCAACTCGCGCACCGGCAAGTCCGCCACGCCGAGGATCACCTCCGCGCAGACCGACGACGGCCGCCAGGTCGTCAGGATCGACTACACGGGCACCGGCTACTGGTTCGACACGAACAACAACGCCAACCAGTCCATCCACCTGGACATCGCGCCCGACACGCCCACCGGCACCGTGCCCTTCGCGATGTACGTGCGCACCGCCACCACGATGGACAACCCCAGGCAGGCGCCCAAGGACCTCACGTACACGATGGGCGACTCCGACGTCTACTATGTCGGCTCCGGCACCTTCACCGTCGACCAGGCCAAGGCCGTCGTCATGGCGCAGCTGTCCCAGGGCAACCAGGCCACCATGCTCGAGGCGCACACCTACTCCAACGACAAGCACGCCACGAACGGCTACGCGGACGCGCGCGAGATGCGCTTCGGCGTGACCAACGTCAACGGTTCCGAGCAGGACCTGACCAACGTGCGCCGCTACGTGGTGCTGCCCGAGAGCGGCAAGGACGCCAACGGCTTCACCTTCCGCCTCACCGGCCCCGTCACCATGCTCATGACCACCGGCATGGCCTCCGACCTGCCCTACACCGTCACCTACTCGACCGTGCGGCCGGACACCCTCACCAACACGCCGCCCGACCCCTCCACCTACGTGACCGCCGACCAGGTCAGCGACTGGTCGAAGATCCGCTCCGTGCTCATCACCATGCCCAAGCTGCCCGCCGGCAGGACCGCCGGCCGCTTCATCCTCACCGGCATGGACCCCACGCTCGTCAACGACGCCGGCAGGACCGGCGGCATCGCCACCGCCCTGTACGCCGACGGCCTGCAGATCCCGCTCGTCCAGAGCGCGCTGGGCGAGCAGGACACCACGCCCTGCCACGCCACCTGCGTGACCGTGCGCGGCAAGGCCACCATCACCGCGCGTCTGCACTGGAAGGACGCCTCCGGCAAGGACCAGTACCGCGCGCTGCCTGACCTGACCCGGCAATACGAGGACAATGCCGACGAGGTCAAGCGCGCCGATTACCCGACCACGCTCGCCACGTTCAGCGCCGCCGACCGAAAGCTCATGCCCGCCAACTACAGGCTCGAGCCCAACGCCACGTACATCGTCGGCGACCTGACCGCCACGTACCCGGGCGGCGCGCCCGCCGGCATCGCCAAGTGGAACACCATCGCCAAGTACTATTACGAGGGCAGCATCGTGCAGTACGAGCTGTCCGCCGACGGCTTCGCCTCGGCGATGCCCATCACCGGCTCCAGCTCATGGTGGACGCCGTGGACCGTGCTCGGCCTCGGCGTGCTGCTGCTGGCCGGCGGCGCGCTCGCCGTCGCGCGCCGTCTCGACTGAGCCGCCGCTCCCAGCGAACGTCCAGCGAACCCGAAGGCCCTCTGTGGGCGGCTCACAGCGCGCGGCGCCCCCGGGATGGTGTACTGGAACGGTACCAACCATTCCAAGGAGCCAGACATGAGCACATCCAACCATGCGCGCGCGCCGCTGGGCACCATGGTCGCCGCGACGGCGGCCATCGCCCTGGTCACCGGCCTGGGCTTCGGCTTCGGCGCCGCGGCCATCGCCGGCTCGCGCGCGGGCGCGTCCAGCGCGCAGGTCGCCGGCGGCATGCAGGGCGGCGCGCACACCATGACCTACGACTACACCGGCTCGTACAGCGGCACGAAGACCGCCACGGGCACGACGCTGAGCGTCGAGGGCGGCGACGTGTCCGCCACGAAGGCGGACACGAACGCGCTGCTCGCCGAGGACGGCGGCACGCTGAGCGTCGGCAAGGCGACCGCCACGAAGACCGGCGACTCGAGCAACGAGGACAACACGAACTTCTACGGCACCAACGCCGTCTCGCTGACCGTCGGCAAGGAGTCGTCGACCGTGCTCGACGGCACGACGCTGACCAGCGACGCCAACGGCGCGAACGCCATCTTCGCCACCGACTCCGGCTCCGTGCTCGCGCGCGACGTGACCATCACCACGTCGAAGGACAACTCGCGCGCGCTCGACGCCACGTACTCGGGCAGCATCGTCGCCGGCGGCCTTAAGGCGACGACCAAGGGCTCGCACAGCGCCACGCTCGCCACCGACCGCGGCGGCGGCAGCGTGTCCGTCGACGGCGCGACGCTCAGCACCGCGGGCTCCGGCTCGCCGCTGCTGTACTCGACCGGCGACATCCAGGTGCACGACGTGAAGGGCACCGCCACCGGCGCGCAGATCGCGGGCATGGAGGGCACCAACACGATCCTCATCGCCGACTCGACGCTGGAGAGCACGGTGACCGGCAAGACCGCGAGCGACCCCGTGGCCAATGGCGTCATCATCTACCAGTCGACCTCCGGCGACGCCGAGTCCTCCCCCGGCGAGCGCGCCACGTTCCAGGCGACCGGCTCCACGCTCAAGTCCGCGATCCAGGAAGGCTCGATGTTCTACTGCACGAACACGAGCGCGGACATCCTGCTGTCCGGCACCACGCTCGACTTCGACTCCTCGAAGGCGGCGCTGCTCACCGCGGCCGGCAACGACTCGAACAACTGGGGCAGCAAGGGCTCCAACGGCGCCGACATCACGCTCACCGGCCGCGGGCAGACCCTCAAGGGCGACGTGCACGTCGACGCGATCTCCTCGGTGGCGCTCTACCTGATGGACGCCAGCCAGTGGACGGGCGCGACCACCGTGGAGAGCGACTCGGACAGTGGCACGAAGTCCGGCACCGGCCTCGAGGTGAACGTGGACGGCACCTCCACGTGGACCGTCACGCGCGACACCACCGTCACCACGCTCAACGTGGCCAAGGGCGGCAAGGTCGTCGGCTCCGACGGCAAGACCGCCACCATCGTGGCCGACGGGCAGACCGTCGTGCAGGGCGACGGCTCCGTGACCGTGACCGTCACCGGCAAGTACACCACGTCCGTCGACTCCGGCAAGGCCGCGACGGCGTCCACCGACCTCATCGACCGCAAGGACTACGACGACAAGTTCGGCACCTCCACCACCTGGAGCATGAAGTAGGGGAGCGACCCCGCGAAAGGACCATCATGACGAACAGCAATCCCCAACCCCAGTATCCCCAGGGCGGCCAGCAGTACGCCGGCCAGCAGCAGTACGCGGCCCCGCAGGGCGACTACACGCAGCACGGGCAGGTCCCCGGCGGCCAGGTGCCGGTGAAGGCGGCCAAGGCGCCGAGGACCGGCCTGACCGGCAAGGCGATCGCCCTGCTCGTGGCCGTGGCGCTCGCGTGCGGCGTCGTCGGAGGCATCGGCGGCGGCCTGATCTACCACGCCACCATGGGCTCCACCTCCCAGACCACCCAGCAGGGCGGCATGGGCCAGATGGGCGGCCAGGGCGGCATGCAGGGCGGCGGCTCCATGGGCGGCAACAGCCAGGGCGGCACCCCGCCGGAGATGCCCGGCGGCAACTCCAACGGCCAGTCCGGCCAGTCGAACGGCCAGTCCGGCGGCAACAGCGGTGGCACGTCGGGCAGCACGAGCAGCTCGAGCGCCGACAGCTCCGGCCGGATCGCGAGCTGACTTTCCACTTTTGCAAAGGCCTGTCCGAACGCGGAAGACGTGGCGCACACTTTTCCGAAAAGTGTGCACCACGTCTTCCACGTTCCGCGGGCGCCTTCCGGAAGTGGAAGGTCGGCCGGCAACAGGAAAGGGCTTCCGGTTTCCCGGAAGCCCTTTTCGTGGCGGATGAGCAGAGATTCGAACTCTGGGAGGGGGTTGCCCTCACACGCTTTCGAGGCGTGCTCCTTAGGCCGCTCGGACACTCATCCATGTCGCTCGTAAGCAACTTGTTCATTATGCCACACGCCGCCGTCAAGTCAAGCGTGCGGCATGTCGGGCGCTCACTTCGTGGAGTCGGCGGCGGAGAAGAGCACGTCGTCGCGGTCGGGGTAGCCGAGGGTGAAGGCGGTGTAGGCGTGGGTGGCGATGAGCATGGCCAGCTGCAGCAGGTCGGCGCGCAGCTGCTTCTGGCTGGCGTCGTCCTCCTCCACATCGTCGAGCGTGCCGTAGTGGGCGACGGCCTGCAGTTCCTCGCGCACGCAGTCCATCTCCACGACGGCCACCGTGTTGGCCGTCAGGCCGGTCGTGAGGTCCTTGATGGTGTCGGGGGAGTCGACGATCTCCTGCGTGGCGTAGACCTTCTGGCGCAGGTCCTTCTGCTTGGAGCCCGCGAGCGAGACCAGCCGGGAGGCGCTCTCCTTGTGGTCGTCGCTGATGTCCAGCAGCGCGCCGCTGGAGGACAGTTTCGCGGTGTCCCGGTCGCTGCCCTCGCCGGCCGCGTATCGGCCGGCGAGCACCTCGGTGCCGAAGCCGGCGCGGTCCTCGGCGAGCGCGAGGTACGCGAGCGTCTCGCCGCCGATGGCCAGCTCGTCGACGGCGTCCAGGCGGCGTACGGTCAGCGGCTGGTACGCGCGGCCGATGCGGTCGGCGAGCAGGTACGCCTCGTACTGCGACTGCGCGCTGCGCAGGACGCCCTCGGAGAAGCGCTGCGGGCAGTGGATGGCCACGTCGAGCCACGCGTGCTGCGCGTCGACGGCGGACTGGTAGCGTTCGGCGAGCACGCGGCCGTCGGCGTCGGCGGCGTCGGTGCTATCGCTGGCGGCGTAGAAGGCGGCCTCGCAGGTGCTCACGCGCTGCTCCGACTCCGCCTTGCCGGTCACGCGCGGCGCCGAGCACCCGGTGAGCAGCCCCGCCGCGCACAGCGCCGCGAGGGCGGCGATGGCGCGGGAACGCGCGGCGGCGCGGGGAAAACGGGGGGTGGGGAGTGTCTGCATGAATGCCTAGACTAGTTGCTGACTGTGACCAATGGGAGGCGTGCCTTCCGCCGGCCACGAGACTCGTATAACTGAACACTGCATAACTTCATACAGGAGGTCTTGAAGTTGGAACTGGACCTGAACGGCATCCATCAGCTCGCCAAGGAGCAGGGCATCGATGAGGCCACCGTCGACGAGGCGCTCTCCGAGGCGCTGCGCCTCGCGTACCTGAAAAATCCCCATGCCGCCAAGCATGCGCGCGTCGAGCTCGATCCGCGCGCCGGCACCCTCACTGTCTGGGCCCGCGACGAGATCGCGCGCGAGGCCACCGAGGACAACCCGCACCCGGGCTTCGACCTGGGCGACGAGTACGACGACACCCCCAAGGACTTCGGCCGCCAGGCCGCCGACACGGCGCGCCAGGTCATCTCCCAGCTGTTCCGCAAGGCGGAGGACGACCGCATCTTCGGCGCCTTCTCCGGCCAGCGCGGCAAGCTCATCACCGGCGTCGTCCAGCAGGACGCCAAGGACAAGTCCAACGTGCACGTCGCCGTCGGCGACGTCGAGGCGCTGCTGCCGGTGCGCGAGCAGGTGCCCGGCGAGCGCTACCAGCACGGCCAGCGCATCCGCGTGTACGTCGTCAACGTCTCGCGCGGCCTCAAGGGCCCGGAGATCATCGTGTCGCGCTCGCACCCCGAGCTCGTGCGCAAGCTCTTCGAACGCGAGGTCCCGGAGCTGACCAGCGGCGCCGTGTCCATCATGGCCATCGCCCGCGAGGCCGGCGGGCGCACGAAGATCGCCGTGCGCGCCAACGTGCCGGGCGTCAACCCCAAGGGCGCCCTGATCGGCCCCGGCGGCTCGCGCGTGCGCGCCGTCATGGAGAACCTGGGCCACGAGAAGATCGACATCGTCGACTGGTCGAACGACCCCGCCAAGTTCATCGCCGCCGCGCTGTCGCCGGCCGTGGTCTCCGGCGTCAACGTGGTCAGCGAGAAGAACCAGACCGCGGTGGCGTTCATCGACCAGGACCAGCTGTCGCTGGCGATCGGCAAGGCCGGGCAGAACGCCCGCCTGGCCGCCAAGCTCACCGGCTGGAAGATCGGCGTGGAGTCCGAGCAGGCGCACGCCGCCAAGCTCGCGCAGCTGGCCGCCGAGCGCGCCGCCGCGCAAGGCTCCGACGCCGCCTCCGACGGGGCGGACGCGCAGGACTGACGCGCGGGCGCCACGCCGCGCGCCGCAAGGGATGACGCTGTGGGCGACATCCAACGGCGCGGGTATGCTTGGCACGGAAACTGTCCGCGCGCACCCCGCGCGCGGATCAGGGACGACAATACGAGGTAGAACGACCATGGTTGCACGATGAGAACCCGAAAGCTCGCCGTGAGAACGTGAAGCAGCTGCGTCCGCATATGCGCAGCTGGGAAATAACAGTAGGAGATATTGAGTGCCGAAAGCACGCGTATATGAACTCGCCAAGGAACTTGGCGTGGACAGCAAGACCGTCCTTGAGAAGCTCAAGGACATGGGTGAATTCGTGAAGTCCGCTTCCTCCACCGTGGAGGCACCGGTGGTCCGTCGCCTCAAGGCGGCGTTCCCCAAGCAGGACGAGGGCTCCGCCCAGCAGGGCGGCGCCAAGCCGGCCGCCCCGAAGCCGTCGCCGAAGAGGGCGACGCCGGGCGCCTCCGCCCCCAAGCCGGGCGCGCCGCGTCCCGCGGCCCCGAAGCCGGGCGCGCAGCACAACGGCCGTCCGGGCTCCAACGCCAACGGTCCCAAGCCGGGTCAGCGCAACCGCCGCAACGAGGAGCACGGTGGCCGCCAGGAGCGCGGCAACCGTCCGAACGCGAACGCGCGTCCGAACCACAACGCCCCGCGTCCGGGCGCCAACGCCCCCAAGCCGGGCCAGAACCACGCGCCGAAGCCGGGCGCGCCCACGCCGGGCCCGCGCAACGCCCAGGCCAACGGCAACGCGAACGCGTCGCACACGCCGCGTCCGGGTAACAATCCGTTCAGCCGCAAGCAGGGCATGCACACGCCCACGCCCGGCGACATCCCGCGTCCGCACCCGATGGCGCGCCCGACCGTGAACAACAACGAGCGTCGCGGCGGCCGACCGGGCCAGCGCGGCAACAACTTCCGCAACGGCCGCCAGGGCGCCCCGAAGCCGGGGCAGTGGGGCCAGCACCGCCAGGGCGCGGGCGCCGGCAACGGCGGCCGTCCGGGCGGCAACCGCTTCGGCGGCGGCGCCGGCGGCTTCAACAACGGTCCGAGCAACGGCCCGTC
>JAXJQE010000036.1:0-18912 GCA_036311305.1 Bifidobacterium sp. | reverse complement strand
GGCGCTGGTAGCTGTAGAAGAACGTGCGGTTGGACAGGTGGTAGAGCACGATCGGCACGAGGTTGATGGTGGAGAAGATGATCTGGATGAGCACCAGGATGCCGATGCCCTGCTTGAAGTTGTCGTAGAACACCTTGCCGAAGATGGCCAGGAACAGGATGTTGTACAGGTTCGCGAAGATGAGGTAGCCGAACTGCATGCGCCTGGAGTTGGTGAAGAAGCCGGCCAGGAACACCACGAAGACGGAGACCTCGACGAAGATGTCGGCGACGAAGTCGGTGCGGTCGAACAGGTTGATGAGCGCGCCGACGAGCGTGGCCGCCACGACGACCATGCAGATGACGAAACCGGTGGGGATGCGGTGGCGCGCCGGGGTGGCCGCGCCGGCCGCCGTGGTCCCTGCCCCCGCGGCGCCGGCCGCCGTCGCGGCCGCCTTCCGCGGTGCCGCCGTCGTGCCCGTGGCGGGCTTGCGCGTTGATTGTGCCATGGTCCCATGCTCCTTCTTGCTGTTCTTCGATGATGGCTCCCACGCTAGGCGCGCCGGGCGCCCCGCGTCCCCCTTTTCCTCTCCGCGCACGCGCCCGCGCGCGACGGCGCCCGGCGCTGGTAGGCTCGGGACCATGACTACGACCATCACGACATCCAACATGAACGGCATCCGCGCCGCCAAGCGCAAGGGGCTGCACAAGTGGGTCATGCGCAACACCCCGGACATCTGGTGCATGCAGGAGGTGCGCGCCCCGCAGAGCGAGATCGACCCCATCTTCGCCGAGATCGCCCAGGACTACGTGGACGCCGGGCGCATCGCCGAGCCGGCCGACCTGGCCACCAGCAACGAGATCTGCAACATCAAGGGCCGCGCCGGCGTGGCCGTCCTCTCCGACCTGCCCATCCTCGAGCGCCGCTACGGCCTGGAGGGCCTGGACGAGGACGTGGACACGGGCCGTTGGATCGAGACCGATATCCGCACCCCCGAGGGCTACGTCATCACCGTGGTGTGCGTGTACATGCACGCCGGCAACGTGGACGACGAGACGAAGATGGCGCAGAAGTACCGGTTCCTCGACGCCATGGACACGCGCCTGGCCGCGCTGCAGGACGAGGCGGCCTCGGGCGGCCGCCAGGCGGTCATCTGCGGCGACTTCAACATCGCGCACCAGGAGATCGACATCAACAACCCGGAGGCGCACCTGGCCAACTCCGGCTTCCTGCCCGAGGAGCGCGCGCACGTGGACAAGTGGCTCGACCAGCTCGAGTACGTCGACGTCATGCGCGACCTGGCCGGCGACATCCAGGGACCCTACACGTGGTGGAGCATGCGCGGACGCGCCTTCGACAACGACGCCGGCTGGAGGCTTGACTACCAGTTCGCCACGCCCGAGCTGGCGCAGCAGGCGCGCGGCTTCGTCGTGGACAAGCCCGACAACTACTTCAAGCGCTGGAGCGACCACGCGCCGCTGACCATCACCTACGACGTGTGACGCGCGGGCCCGCACGGGATGTCCGTCTTCGCGCGCACGGCGAACGCCGGCCGAAAGGTTCCTGTGGAACGGCTTGGGGCGGCGCCGTCCGTGCTAGTGTGGGAGGCGGTGCCGACGCGGCCCGCGGCCGGCGTCGGCGGATCAATGCGCATTGACCATGAAACGAGGAAGCACCCATGGGTCTGTTTGGATTCGGGAAGAAAAAGAAGAAGGACACCAAGGCGGAGGCGCACGAGGAGCGCGTGGAGGACGCCATCGCGTCCGAGACCGAGGACGAGGCCGTCGAGGGCGCCGAGGCCCTCGAGGAGCCGGCCGCCGCGGGCGAGACCGGCGAGATCGCCGCCAGCCGCGCCGACCGCCACATGACCTACGAGCGCGGCGAGGAATACGGCCCGTGGGACATCGACGAGGAGGACGCCCCGGACTACGACGAGTACCTGTCCCTGGGCGCCTTCTACCTGCCCTTCGTGCAGGGCATCCAGCTGCGCATCAAGGCCAGCCGCAAGGACAACACCCTCCTGGGCGCCACCGTCACCATCGGCCACTCCTCCCTGGAGATGGAGGCCTTCGCCGCCCCCAAGACCATGGGCCTGTGGGACGACATCCGCGCGCGCATGATCGAGAAGAACCCCAACGCCAAGGAGGTGCCGGGCGTCTTCGGCGCCGAGCTCGAGATGCCGGTGGCCACCCCGGACGGCAAGGTCCACACGACCCGCATCGTCGGCGTGGACGGCCCGCGCTGGATGCTGCGCGGCATCTTCTCCGGCACCGCCGCCCAGGACCCGGACAGCGACGAGGCCAAGACCCTCAACGACTTCTTCGCCAAGGTCGTCGTGGACCGCGGCCAGGAGCCCCTGGCCCCCAACGACCTCATCCCGCTGAGCCAGCCGCTGACCCCCGGCGAGCGCCGCGACCTGGCCGCCAAGGCCGAGGCCAAGGACGAGGACCCGGCCGACGCGCTCAAGCGCCCCGACGGTCCGCTGTCCAGCGACCACGAGGTCGAGCAGCAGGCCACGCTCTCGCGCGGCCCCATGTTCTCCGAGCTGCGCTGAGCCGCCCGCGCCCATGACCGCACCCCAACCCAACCACGCCGACCGCCCCAAGCGCACGGGCCTCGGCGCGCTCGCCTCGAGCGGCGAGGACGACGACTTCTCCGTGATCGACGCCATCGGCGGCCCGCGCGGCGTGGTCGAGTCCATGCTGCCCGGCGTGCTGTTCGTGGCGATGTTCGTCATCACCAGCGACCTGAGGCTCACCATCATCGTCTCGGCCGCCCTGGCCGTGCTGCAGGTGGTGGTGCGCCTGTGCCAGCGCCAGAAGGTGATGGGCGCCGTCTCCGGCCTGCTGGCCGTGGCCATCTGCCTGGTGTGGGCGTGGACCACCGGCGAGGCGCGCAACTACTACCTGTACGGGTTCCTGACGAACGCCGCCTACATCGTGGTGCTGCTGGTCACGCTGGCCTGCCACGCGCCGGGACTCGGCCTGCTGGTGGAGTTCATCCGCTCGCTGCCCACCGAGCATTTCAAGGCGTGGCTCGACGGCTGGCGCTCCGACAGTCAGCTCCTGCGCGCCTACACCATCATCACGTGGCTGTGGATCGGCGTGTTCGGCCTGCGCCTCGTGGTGCAGGTGCCGCTCTACCTGGCGGACCAGGTCGGCTGGCTGGGCGTGACGCGCCTGCTCATGGGCCTGCCGTTCTGGGCGCTGGCCATCTGGGTGTCCTACCTGATCATCGCCGACCCGCTGCACCGCCACCGTCTCATGGAGAAGCGGCAGGCCGAGGAGGAGGGCGCCGCCGCCGAGCTTGCCGACCTCGAGCGCGACGGCGACCTCAAACACAACGACAACACAACCAACACGAAGGAAGTGCACGATGGCGACGACGGCCACGTTGAGGATTGAGCGGTTCGCCGACCAGGGGCGCTGCGTGGCGCATCTGGACGGCAGGGTGGTGTTCGTGCGGTTCGCGCTGCCCGGCGAGCTCGTCGAGGTCGCCCTCGACCAGCCGCAGCGCGCCGACGCGCGCTTCTGGACCGGCGAGGTGGCGCGCGTCATCGAGGCGAGCCCGCTTCGCCAGGAACCCGTCTGGCCGCTCGCCGGACCGCTCGCCTGGGGCGGCGGTCTCGGCGGCGCCGACCTCGTGCACGTCACGCCCGCCGGCCAGCGCGAATGGAAGGCCGCGGTCATCGCCGACCAGATGCGCCGCCTGGGGCACGTGGACGTCGACGTGCCCGTCGAGGCGATGCCCGGCGACGACGCCAACGACGGCCTGTACTGGCGCACGCGCATCGAGATGGTCGCCAACACGGACGGCCACGCCTCCATGCGCCGGCGCGAGTCCCACGAGCGCATCGACGTGAGGACGATGCCGCTGGCCACGCGCGGCCTGCTCGCCGTCGCCGACGAACTGGGCATCTGGGAACACAACGAGCCCGACGCGCACCTGCGCCTGGCGGTGCCGGCGCCGCGCGACGTCGCGGACGACGCGGACACCGCCACGCTGCGCGCCGCCATCGGCGACAACTTCGGCTACCTCGTCGACGGCCACCTCGCCGCCGGCCGCGGCCACCTGACCGAACACGCGCGCGTCGACGGCCGCGACTTCGCGTACCGCGTCGACGCCTCCGGCTTCTGGCAGATGCATCGCGAGGCGCCCCTGGCGCTGCCACAGTACGTGCTCGACCAGGTGCGCGGGGCCCTGGGCGGCAAGGCCGACCCCGTCATCTGGGACCTGTATTCCGGCTCCGGCCTGTTCACGCTGCCGCTGGCCGCGCTGACCGGCCCGCGCGCCCGCGTGCTGGCCGTCGAGGGCGCGCCCGGCGCCGTGCGCAACGCGCGGCACAACGCCGGCGAGGCCGGCCTCGCCGGCGTGACCTTCCTGCAGGGCGACGTCGCCAAGGCCCTGGCGCACCTCATGCGCGACCACGCGCTCAAGGCGCTGCGCCGTCCGGACGCCATCGTGCTCGATCCGCCGCGCGCCGGCGCCAAGGCGAAGGTGTGCCGCCAGCTGGCCGCCTCCGGCGCGCGCACCATCGTGTACGTGGCGTGCGACCCGGCGTCCCTGGCGCGCGACACCGCCACGCTCGTGCAGGACGGCTACCTGCTGGACGCCATCCGCGCCTTCGACATCTATCCGGACACGCACCACGTGGAGACCGTCGCCACGTTCCGCCGCGCCTGAGAGGGGACCGGCGGTGGCACGGCGGCGCGGCAAGGGAGGCGCCATGGGATTCATCCTGCGGATCGTCGTCGGCATCCTCGCCGGCGTCGCCGTCGCGACCCTCGCTTCGTGCGAGCCGCGCGGCCAGGCCGTCGGCGACACGCAGCACGCCGCGCAGGACGTCGCGCACGACGCTGACCCCGGCGCGCCGCTGACCGTCGCGGTCATCGGCGCCATCGCCGGCGCGCGCGCCGACTCCCTGGTCACCGGCGCGCTCAAGGCCGGCGCCCTGGAGCCCTACTACGTGCCCTGCGCGGACCTCAAGGACGAGGCCGCCGGCGCCGAGGCCGCCGCCGACGGCATCCGCGACGCCGTGCGCCGCCATGTCAAGCTCATCATGGTCCTCGACCTGCTCATGGACGACGACACCGAGCCCACCTGGACCGCCGCCCTCAAGGACGCGCGCGACGGCGGCATCCCCGTCGTGCTCGTCGACCCCGTCGACGACCCACCGGACGCGCTGCTCTTCGCAGCCACGTTCACCATCGACGAGCGCGCCAAGGACGCCACGCCCATCGCCACCGCCGCCAAGGACGTCATCGTCGACGCGCCGCACGCGCGCGACATCACCGTCAGCACGCTCACCGGCGGCGAATAGGCCGCGCGGACAAGCCCGCGGCGAATGCGCATCGGGTAGGGTAGGGGCCATGAGCACATCCCCGAGCACCCCCACCGCCACCGTCACCGCCGCACCCGACATGCCGGCCGTCAAGGAACCGGGCCTGAGCGCCGCCGAGGCCGCCGACCGCGCCATGCGCGGCGAGTCCAACGCCGTCAAGTCGTCCTCGTCGCGCTCCGTCGCGGACATCGTGCGCGCCAACGTGTTCACGCTGTTCAACGGCATCATCCTCACCGCCATGGTGCTCGTGCTCATCGCCGGCTCCTGGAAGGACGCCGTCTTCGGCTTCGTCATCATCATCAACACCGGCATCGGCATCGTCACCGAGCTGCGCGCCAAGCGCACGCTGGACAAGCTGTCCATCCTCGTCGCCTCCGACTATCTCGTGCACCGCGACGGCAGGAACATCGAGGTGGGGCACAACGACATCGTGCTCGGCGACCTGCTGTGGGTGCGCTCCGGCGAGCAGATCCCCGTCGACGGCCAGGTCGTCGACGACTGGGGCCTCGAGGTCGACGAGTCCATGATCACCGGCGAATCGCGCACCGTGCGCAAGAAGCCCGGCGACACCGTGTACTCCGGCTCCACCGCCGTCTCCGGCATGGCCCTGGTGCGCGTCACCGCCGTCGGCTCGCACAGCTACGCCGCCACGCTGACCGCGCAGGCCAAGGTGTACAAGAAGAACGTCTCCGACCTCAACCGCGGCATCAACACCATCCTCAAGTTCGTGTCCGTGCTCATCGTGCCGCTGTGCGTGCTGCTCATCCTCACGCAGGTGCACACCGTCGGCGGCTTCTCGCACGCCGTCGCCACCGGCGCGTGGCGGCAGGCCGTCGTCTCCTCGGTCGCCGGCGTCGTCAGCATGGTGCCCGAAGGCCTCGTGCTGCTCACCTCGCTCAACTTCGCGCTCGCCGCCATCCGTCTGGCGCGCAAGAACACGCTCGTGCAGGACCTCGACTCCGTGGAGACCCTCGCGCGCGTCGACTGCCTCAACCTGGACAAGACCGGCACCATCACCGATGGCACCATCGTCTACGGGGGCCTCACGCCGCTGGCCGGCGACGCCGACCGCGCCGCCGCCGAGCAGGCGTTGTTCGACCTGTCCAACGAGGCCAACCCCAACGGCACCGGCAAGGCCGTGCTCGCCGGCCTGGCCGACCAGGGCCTGACGGCCGGGGCGGTGACGGCGCGCGTGCCGTTCTCCAGCGCGCGCAAGTGGAGCGCCGTCGCCTACGCCGACGGCGGCGCCCCGGGCGTCGGCGCGCCGCGCGGCATGTGGTATATGGGCGCCCCCGAGGTCATCATCAGCGCGCTTGACGGCGACCACGCGGCGCTGCTCAAGTGCGTCGACGACCTCGCGCAGCAGGGCAACCGCGTGCTGCTCGTCGTGCGCGACCCGCACGCCGCGCCCGCGGACTTCGCCGACGACCCGCGCCTCGACCCGTCCGCCGTGCCGGTGGCCATCGTCACCTGCCACGAGCACATCCGCGACGACGCCGAGCCGACCCTCAAGTGGTTCCGCGAGCAGGGCGTGCGCTGCCGCGTCATCTCCGGCGACAACCCCGTCACCGTCGCCGCCATCGC
The DNA here is from genome assembly GCA_036311305.1 of Bifidobacterium sp. GTDB lineage: Bacteria > Actinomycetota > Actinomycetes > Actinomycetales > Bifidobacteriaceae > Bifidobacterium. Next base: position 12,008 of record JAXJQE010000036.1, on the reverse strand, counting down.
CGGCCGCGTCAAGCTCACCGGCGAGCGCAAGCCGGTGGCCATGGACGCGCGCAAGCTGCCCAGCGACCTCGACGAGCTCGCGCGCACGCTCGAGGGCGTCGACGTGCTCGGCCGCGTGCTGCCCGAGCAGAAGAAGGCCATCGTGCAGGCGCTGCACACGCAGAAGCACGTCGTGGCGATGACCGGCGACGGCGTCAACGACGCCCTGGCCATCAAGGAGGCGGACCTGGGCATCGCGATGGGCAACGCGGCGCCCGCCACGAAGGCGGTCGCCGAGGTCGTGCTCGTCGACTCGAAGTTTTCCCACCTGCCCGACGTCGTGGCGCACGGCCGCCAGGTCATGGCCAACATGGAACGCGTCGCCAGCCTGTTCCTCACGAAGACCGTCTACTCCGTGCTCATCTCCCTCGGGGTGGTGCTCACCGCCATCACCTACCCGTACCTGCCGCGCCACATCACGTACATCGGGGCGCTCACGATTGGCGCGCCCGCGTTCCTGCTGGCCCTGGCGCCCAACACCCGGCGCTACGAGTCCGGGTTCCTCAGGCGCGTGTTCGCGTTCTCGCTGCCGTGCGGCGTGGCGACCGCGCTCGCCGTGCTGCTGGGCGCGTGGTGCATCCCGCCGCTCATGGGCTGGAGCCGGCCCGTCTCCGGCGACCACCTGTTCGAGATGCGTTCGATGTGCGCGACGATCCTGTTCCTCATGGGCATCTACGTGCTCGCGCGCGTGGCGCGCCCGCTCAACTCGTGGCGCGGCTGGCTCGTCGCCGCGTTCGCCGCGGCCGGCGTCATCGGCATGTGCATCCCGTTCATCGCGCGCTTCTTCGCGTTCGCGCTGCCCGGCGGCAAGGCATTGCTCACGCTGCTGCTCATGCTCGTCATCGCCTCGCTGCTGTTCGCGCTGTGCCTGTGGAGCATCCCCAAGTTCCTGCCGAAGGCCATGGACGCGACCATCTCACGATACAACCGTTTGCGCCACCGCGGCCAATGACGCACGGTACCGTGGTTGGATAGGGGCGCCCTGTCCCTGGGCGCCATGAGATTTTCGGAGGAACCACATGTCCCTGCGTGACGAACAGCGCGACATCCTGACCGTCGGGGACCGTCAGGTCGACTACTACCGCATCGCCGACCTCAAGGGCATCGACCACCTGCCGTACTCGCTCAAGGTGCTCGTGGAGAACCTCGTGCGCAACGAGGACGGCGCCAACATCACCGACGGGCACGTGCGCGCCCTGCTCGACTGGGACCCGGCCGCCGACCCGAGCCACGAGATCCAGTTCACGCCCTCGCGCGTGGTCATGCAGGACTTCACCGGCGTGCCGTGCGTGGTGGACCTCGCCACGATGCGCGACGCGGTCAAGGACCTCGGCGGCGACCCGGAGGTCATCAACCCTCAGGTCCAGTCGGACATGATCATCGACCACTCCGTGCAGATCGACGCGTACGGCGTGGACGACGCCGTCCAGATCAACATGGACATCGAGTACCAGCGCAACGGCGAGCGCTACCAGTTCCTGCGCTGGGGCCAGCAGGCCTTCGAGAACTTCCGCGTCGTGCCGCCGGGCACCGGCATCATCCACCAGGTCAACATCGAGTACCTCGCCTCCGTCGTCATGACCAGGGACGGCGGCGACGGCCGCCAGCTCGCGTACCTCGACTCCTGCGTGGGCACCGACTCGCACACCACCACCGTCAACGGCCTGGGCGTGCTCGGCTGGGGCGTCGGCGGCATCGAGGCCGAGGGCGCCATGCTCGGCCAGCCGATCTCCATGCTCGTGCCGCGCGTCGTCGGCTTCAAGCTCAAGGGCTCCATCCCCGAGGGCGTCACCGCCACCGACGTCGTGCTCACCATCACCGACATCCTGCGCCAGCACGGCGTCGTCGGCAAGTTCGTCGAGTTCTACGGCGAGGGCATCGCCGAGGTGCCGCTCGCCAACCGCGCCACCATCGGCAACATGAGCCCCGAGTTCGGCTCCACCTGCGGCATCTTCCCGATCGACGAGGTCACCTGCGACTACCTGCGCCTGACCGGCCGCTCCGAGGAGCAGGTCGAGCTCGTGCGCGCCTACGCCAAGGCCAACAAGCTGTGGCACGACCCCAGCGACCCCGACTACGTGGAGCCGCGCTACTCCGAGTACCTCGAGCTGGACCTGTCCACCGTGGTGCCGTCCATCGCCGGCCCCAAGCGCCCCCAGGACCGCATTCCGCTGAGCGAGTCCAAGCGCCTGTACGAGGAGACGCTGCCCGGCTACGTGGGCAACGACACGAACTACGATCCCGTGCCCGTGTCCACCGCGTTCCGCGGCGACTTCGAGCTCACCAACGGCGACGTGGCCATCGCCTCGATCACCTCGTGCACCAACACCTCCAACCCCTCCGTCATGCTCGCCGCCGGCCTGCTGGCGCGCAACGCCGTCGCCAAGGGGCTCAAGCCGAAGCCGTGGGTCAAGACGTCGCTGGCGCCCGGCTCCCAGGTCGTGGCGGACTACCTCGAGCAGGCCGGCCTGCAGGAGGACCTCGACAAGCTCGGCTACCAGCTCGTCGGCTTCGGCTGCGCCACCTGCATCGGCAACTCCGGCCCGCTGCTGCCGGAGATCTCCGAGGCCATCAACGCCAACGACCTGACCGTGACGGCCGTGCTGTCCGGCAACCGCAACTTCGAGGGCCGCATCAGCCCGGACGTCAAGATGAACTACCTGGCGTCCCCGCCGCTGGTCATCGCGTACGCGCTCGCCGGCACGATGGACTTCGACTTCGACACGCAGCCGCTCGGCCAGGACCCGGCAGGCAATGACGTGTACCTCAAGGACATCTGGCCGACCAACGAGGAGGTCGAGCGCGTGGTCTCGGGCAACGTGAGCCGCGAGATGTTCCTCAAGGACTACGCCTCCGTGTTCGAGGGCGACGAGCGCTGGAAGGGCCTCAAGGTCCCCGAGGGCGAGCTGTTCGCGTGGAACCCCGACTCCACGTACGTGCGCAGGCAGACGTTCTTCGACGGCATGAGCGCCGAGCCCGCGCCCGTCGACGACATCCACGGCGCCCGTGTGCTGGCGTTGCTCGGCGACTCGGTGACCACCGACCACATCTCGCCGGCCGGCGCCTTCAAGGCCACGAGCCCCGCCGGCCAGTACCTCATCGACCACGGCGTGGAGCCCAAGGACTTCAATTCCTACGGGTCCCGGCGCGGCAACCACGAGGTCATGGTGCGCGGCACCTTCGGCAACATCCGCCTGCGCAACCTGCTGCTCGGCTCCGTGGGGGAGGAGATCGTCCCCGGCGCCTACACCTACGACTTCCTGGCCATGAAGCCCACCACGATCTACAAGGCCTCGCGCGACTACCTCGCCAACAAGGTCCCCCTGGTGGTGCTCGGCGGCAAGGAGTACGGCACCGGTTCCTCGCGCGACTGGGCCGCCAAGGGCACCGCGATGCTCGGCGTCAAGGCCGTCATCGTGGAGAGCTTCGAGCGCATCCACCGCTCCAACCTCATCGGCATGGGCGTGCTGCCGCTGCAGTTCCCGCAGGGCGAGTCCGCCGAGTCCCTCGGCCTGGACGGCACCGAATTGTACGACATCACCGGGATCGAGGAGCTCAACCTCGGCCGCACCCCGAAGACCGTGCACGTCTCCGCCACCCATAAGGACGGTTCGCGCACCGAGTTCGAGGCCGTCGTGCGTATCGACACCCCCGGCGAGGCCGACTACTACCGCAACGGCGGCATCCTCCAGTACGTCCTGCGCAACCTCATGGCCGGCTGATCCCTTCGTCTGGGATTCTGGCACCCAACCTGCCAAAACCCCAGACGAGCAGCCACCCCCGTCTGGGATATTGGCACATGACCTGCCAAAACCCCAGACGGGACACCCGCTCCGTCTGGATTGTTGGCATATGACCCGCCAAAATCCCAGACGAGACTCCGCTCCGTCCGTGGTTCTGGCACCCGACCTGCCAAAATCCCAGACGAAGGCGCCGCCGTCCTGCGCATCGTGCGACCACGATGCGCAGGACGGCGGGGCCTGTCGCTTTCCGCCGGGACGGCGTCACTTCTGTGCGGACTTGGCGTCCTTCTTGGCCTGCTCCTCCTGGACGATCTGGCGGATGCGCTGCTCCTGCAGGGCCTCGCGCTGCTGCTGCATCGCGCTGGCCTTCTCGTCCCCGGGCGTCTTGACGACGCCGGTCTCCTTGAGCGCGTCGGCGACACCGTTGCGCACCGCGGAACGGATGACGTAGTACAGCGCCCAGATGGCGATGGCGACGATGATGATGGTGAACAATGACGACCACAATGCCGTTTCCATGGCGAGGCTCCTTCACTCTGCGGCGGCGCCACGTGCGGACGCCCCCGGTCGTCCTGTTACGTCACATTCTAGATTTGCGCCCCGCGCCCCGCGCCCGCGCGATGCTCTCGGCATAGCCGCCGCGCTGGTAGGCTGGGCCGCGGAGCAACCGGACCCATCGAAGGAGCACCATGAGCGAAGAGGACGCCACCGTGGCCACCGGCCAGGGGAGCGAGGGAAGCGGCGCGGCCGACAACACCCGCGAATACGAGCGCATGCTCACCGGCGAACTGTACATCGCCGCCGACCCGCACCTCGGCGCGCTCCACCTGCGCAAGCGCCGCCTCGTGCAGGCCATCAACACGAGCCGCTACGACGCGTTCGAGGAGCGCAGCCAGCTGTTCCACGAACTGTTCGGCGCGCTGGGGGAGGACGCGTCCATCGAACCGCCGTTCCAGTGCGACTACGGCTGCAACACGTACATCGGCGACCACTTCTACGCCAACGTCGACTGCGCCTTCCTCGACGTCGCCGAGATCCGCATCGGCGACAACGTGTTCATGGGCCCGCGCGTGAGCCTCTACACCCCCTACCATCCCATCGACGCCGGCGTGCGCAACCAGCAGCTCGAGGGCGGCCGGCCCATCACCATCGGCGACGACGTGTGGTTCGGCGGCTCCGTCACCGTCTGCCCCGGCGTGACCATCGGCAACGACGTCGTCGTCGGCGCCGGCTCAGTCGTCACCAAGGACGTGCCCGACCACTCGGTCGTCGCCGGCAATCCCGCACGCGTGCTGCGCGCCATCACCGCCGACGACCGCGTCCACTGGCAGGCCAAGGCCGCCGAGTACCGCGCGTGGAAGGCCGCCGCGCAGGCCTGAGCGACGCCGTCGACGGGTACGTGGCGCGTTCCCGCTGGGGAGCGACGTCGCCGACGCGTGCCGCGCACCCCGCGCGCACGCGCACGGCGCGCGGGGAACGCGCCGTGCGCATCCCGCCGCTAGCGCTCGCCGGCGGGGACGCTACAATGGGCGGCATGACTGACAAGCACAGGGCACTGATCATCGTCGACGTGCAGCCGACATTCTGCGAAGGGGGCGAGCTCGGCGTCGAGGGCGGCAACGCCGTCGTCGCGCGCATCCACGACTTCGTGACCGCCAACCGCGGCCGCTACGACGTCATCGCCACCACCCAGGACTGGCACATCGACCCCGGCGACCACTGGTCGGACACGCCGGACTACGTGGACACGTGGCCGCGCCACGGCGTCGCCGGCTCCGCCAACGCCGCGCTCCACCCGGACATCGCGTCGCTGGACATCGAGCACCACATGAAGAAGGGGCAGTACACGGCCGCGTACTCCGGTTTCGAGGGCGTCGAGGACGACACCGACGGCGTGCCCACGCGCGAAGAGGTCGCGCTCGCGCTCGCCGACGACCGCACGCTCGAGCACCTGCTGGGCGAGTACGGCGTCACCGACGTCGACGTCGTCGGCCTCGCGCTGTCGCACTGCGTCAAGGATACCGCGCTGGACGCCGCCGACCGCGGCTTCGCCACGCGCGTGTACACGTCGCTCAGCGCGCCGGTGAGCGCCGCGCTCGGCGAGGCCGCCGAGCGCGAGCTCGCCGCCGCCGGCGTCACGCTCGTGGAGGGCACGGACTATGTCGATTGACGCCAGCGAGAAGCCGCTGAGCAAGGTCTTCACCAGCGACTACCGGTTCGTCATCCCCACGTTCCAGCGCGCCTACCAGTGGCGCCGCCAGCAGATGACGCAGCTCATCACGGACATCATCGACGCGTGCAGCGCGCGCGGGCCGTACTTCCTCGGCTCGCTCATCCTCGTGCGCGAGGACGGCGGCGTCCACCAGGTCATCGACGGCCAGCAGCGGCTCGTGTCGCTGTCCATCATGTTCGCCGTGCTGCGCGAGCTCGAGGACGACCCGCAGCTGCGCGCCGGCCTCGACGGCCTGCTCGGCGAGGCCGGCGACAAGCTGCGCGGCATCGCCAGCGAGCCGCGCCTGGCGCTGCGCGACCGCGACGAGGAGTTCTTCCGCGAGTACGTGCAGGCCGGCGACCTCGAGGCGCTCTTCGACCTGCGCGAGCAGGACTGCGCCACGCAGGCGCAGCGCAACATCATGGACAACGCGCGCTGCGCGTACAACGAGCTGGCGAAGATGAGCGACGAGGAGCGCCGGCTGTTCGCCACGTACCTGGTCAACGACGTCATGTTCGTCATCGTCACCACCGACGACCTGTCCGGCGCGTACCGCATCTTCGACGTGATGAACATGCGCGGCATGCCGCTGACCGCCTCGGACGTGTTCAAGGCGAAGGTCGTCTCGCACATCTCGCCCGGCGCGCGCGACGCGTACGCGCGCTACTGGGACGACATCATGGAGCCGTTCGGCGACGACACGGTGCGCATCGAGGCGTTCTTCCGCGACCTGCACCTCATCCTGACCGGTAAGCCGATGTGCGAGCAGCTGCTCGCGGACTTCGACGCCGACGTGCTCGTCGACTACTTCGACAAGGGCAACGCCATCGACTTCATTGACGACGTGCTGCGGCCGTACGTCACCGCGTGGCGCATCCTCGAGCGGCCTGCGGACAGCGCGCTGCGCGGCGCCGCCGTGGACACGCTCGTCGGCCTCAACGACTACCCGACGCACGACTGGCGTCCCGTGGCCATGTGGGCCGTGGTCAACTCGATCTCCAACCTCGACGACCCGGACACGCAGGTGTTCGAGGAGCAGTCCACCGGACGCGGCGTACCCGCCAAGCTGCACGACCTGACGCGACTGGCGGACGTGCTGCGCGCGCTCGACCGCGTCACCGGCATCGACGCCCTCAACGGCGAGGGCACCGTCGAGCGGCGCACCCGCGCGTGCGTGGCGATCCGCGAGCTGCGCAAGGGTACCGCGCTGCAGCGCATCCGCGGCTTCGTGGTCACCGGCGACCAGCAGCGCGCCGCGATGCTGCACCTGCGCGGCGAGCTGGGCGTCGACGACGCCATGAGACGCCTGCTGCTGGTGCGCGCCAACGAGCAGATGGCCGGCCGGCGCATCACGCGCCCGCGCAGCCTCAACGCCATCCGCCTGGTGCCCGAGCATGTCCCCGCGAGGTCCGAGTTCGCCAAGTGGCCGGCCGAGCAATGCGACTACTGGGTCGACCGCATCGGCAACTTCGTGCTCACCCAGGCCAGCGAGAAGAGCGTGCGCGACCTGCACGACTTCGACGACCGCCGCGGCAGGCTCCTGCAGAGCGTCGCCTCCCGCCGCTTCCCGCTGACCGACGAGCTGGCCGGGCGGCCCACGCTCACCCCCGACGCGCTCGCGGCGCGCCAGGAGGAGACCGTCAAGCTCATCGCGCAGGCGTGGAACATCCGCTACGACGAACGCCACCAGGACCTCGCGAAGATGGAGATGGCCAACCTGGGCGGCGGCGCCGAGCACCGCGCCCGGCCCAACGCCAAGCGCCTCACCGTCGCCGAGGCCGTGCGCGCCGGGCTGCTCGCCCTGGGGGAGACCCTCGTGTGGGACCGTCCGCGCAAGCACGAGCATTGGGAGGTCACCGTCACCGCCGACGGCCTGAGACTGCCGGACGGGCGCGAGTTCAACTCGCCGACCGCCGCCGCGAAGGACGTCAGCGGCGGCTCGACCGCCAAGCTGGACGTCTGGAAGCGCGCGAGCACCGGCCAGTCGCTGGCCGAGGTGTGGAAGGGCTACCGCAAGCGCCACTGAGCGCTCACGCCTCGGCCAGCTGGGTCGTGGCCGCGCCGGACAGGCGGGGATGGCCGCGCCGGTAGCGTGAGAACACGAGCCCCAGGCAGATGAACGCGAGACCGAACAGGGCGACCAGCCCCGTGTCGCGCGCCCACAGGACGAGGTCCGGCGCGCCGTCGGCGCCGCTGACGGCCTGCGCGGCCTCCACGAACCACCAGCCGGGCAGCAGCTTGCCGAGGTCGATCATGACCTGCGGCATCATCTCGATGGGGAAGCCCATGCCGGAGGTGAACACGATGGCCAGGCCCAGCACGTTGCCGATCGCGTTGATGGCCACGGACCCCAGGGACAGCATGCCGACCATGAAGCCGGCCGCCACGCCCATCAGGGCGTACACCACCATCGACGCGAGGCACGCCAGCAGCGTCGCGGCCGGGATGCCGGACAGCGGCAGGCCGCCGATGGCCGGCAGCGCCACGGCGATGGCGAAGTAGAAGACGCCCACCGCCACGCCGAACACGGCGCACGCCGCGAACTGCGCGCCCACGAGCGGCACGGTGCGCCGGGGCGAGGCGTCCAGGCGCCGGCGCACCTCGCCGCGGCCGAACGTGGCCATGGCCAGCGCCGTGCAGATGAGCATGGCGGTCAGCAGGGGATAGGAGGCGGTCTTCACCGTCGCCACGAAGGCGATGCGCGCCCCGTCCTCCTTGTCGGACGCGGCGCCCGGGTCGGGGGCCACCGCGACGGCCGGGAAGGCGCCGGGGTCGTTTGTGAGGCCGTCGACCATGGCACACGCCGCCGTCGCCAGCGACGCGGCGTCCACCGTCGTGCCGCCGGCCGCGTCGCCGAGCGCCTCGGTGCGCGCCAGCGACAGGAAGTCCTCCACCTCGAGCCGGGCGAGCGTGCCCAGCGCGCCCGTGTAGCTCGTGACGACGTCCAGCTCCGGCGACGCGGCGTCCGCGCCGTCCGCGATGGCGTGGGCGTAGCCGGCCACGAACCCCTCGGGCACGATGACGATGAGATCGGCGTAGTTGGACGCCACCGCCGTCTGCAGCTCCTCGGAGGAGGTGCCCACGTCCACGAGGTCGCAGTCGCGCGCCAGGAAGTCGCGCATGGGCGCCAGCAGGCGCTCGCCGTCGGCGCCGTCGCGGTTGACGAGCGCCACCTCGGGACGCGCCGCGTCGTAGGACATCGAGTTGTCCGAGGACGCCAGCGACGTGATGGTGGACCACACCAGCCCGAACATCATCAGGCTCAGCGCCACCACGTAGAGCAGCAGCATGCCTTTCTGGGCGAACAGGACCTTGGCGGTCGCCTTAAAGGTGCTCATAGCGCTGCCTCCTGAGGAAGAACGTGGCCAGCGCCAGCGCGAGCGCCGCCATCGCCAGCAGGACGCCGACGGTGCGCAGAAACGGGCCGTAGGAATCGTAGTAGAGGATGTCGTAGAACAGGTTGGTCACCTGCTGCGTGGGATTGACCGTGGCGAGCAGGGGCGCGTGCTCCTGGATCATGTCGCTCAGCTCCATGGCCCCCGAGCCGTACAGGCCGCTGAACAGGGACAGCGTGCAGGAGATGGCGGTGCACAGGCCGACCTTGGTGCCCATGGACAGCCTCGGCAGCGAGCCGAGCAGCGTGCCCAGCGCCGTCGCCGTGAACGACGCCACGCCGATCGCCGCGACGGAGGCGGCGTACCGGCCGCCGACCGACACCTTGCACACCAGCAGGATGTACGCCAGCGCCACCAGCAACGCCAGGAACGTGCACAGCCAGCTGGCCAGGAAGCCGCCGGCCACCTGCCGCCACTTGGGCAGCGGCGCCATCGAGCGGCGCAGGCCGAGCGCCGAGAGGTTCGCCTGCGCGGTGCACACGGCGGTGACGGCGAAGGTCATCGCCATGAGCGCCGTCATGGCGAGCAGCGCGTAGAAGTAGCGCGCCGTCTCCTCCGGCTTGAAGTTGGTGAGCGTCACCTCGCGCGTCGTGGCGGGGCGCGCGGCCATCGCCCTGAGGAACGCGGGGTCGGCGAGCAGCCGCGCATGGTGTTCCACGAGCCGCGCCACGGTGAGCGACTGGCGGTTGGCCATGCCGACGACGCTGGAGAGCACGCCGAGCGAGACCGCCAGCCCGGGGTCGGTGTTCGGCGAGTTCGCCGTGGACACGGTCGACCGGCTGAGCGTCAAGCGCATCAGGCCGTCGCCGTCCACCGTCAGGTAGCCGCGCACCGCGTGGTCGCGGTTGACCAGCGCGACGGCGTCGGCCGCGCTGTCCACCGCGCGCAGCCGCAGCAGGTCCCTGAGCTCCGTTGTCCCGGCGACGCCGTCCGTGCCGGACGCCGCGGCGGTGGAGGAGTCGCCGTCGGTGTCGCACGCCGTGGCCGCGAGCGGTTCGCGCTGCATGGCGTCGAGCACCTGGCGCGCGGCGGTGGCCTTGCAGTACGCGTCGTCGGTGACGACGGCGACGTCCAGCGTGATGAGCTTGAAGCTGTCCGAGATGTTGCCGAACATGCCCATGAACAACGTGGAGAGGATGAGGGGGAAGCAGAACAGCCAGAACAGCGACGAGCGTTCCCGCAGCCCGACCTTGAGCGTGTCGACGAATGTGGTCCACATGGCGTCGCCTCACGAATCGCGCAGCTGCGTGCCGGTGAGCGCCAGGAACACGTCGTTGAGCGTGGGCGTGCGTGAGGTGACGTGCCCCACGGGCACGTCGAGCGCGCGCAACGCCTGCAGCACGTCGATGAGGTTGTGCTCGCCGGGTTCGCACACCACGGTCAGCGTGCCGTCGTCGAACGACGCCCCGCGCACGTGGTCCAGCGCCTCCAGCGCCCCGACGGCCGTGTCCCGCGCCGCGTCATCGCCCACCAGCGACGGCGCCTCCGCCTCGATGCGCTCGCCGGCGCCCACCATGCGCTTGAGCTCGTCCGCCGTGCCGAGCGCGATCTACCGGCCGTGGTCGATCACCTGGATGCGGTCGCAGATCTGCTCGACCTCCTCCATGTAATGGCTCGTGTACAGCACGGTCGCGCCCTGCCGGTTGAGCTCCTCGATGCCCTCGAGGATGCGGTTGCGGCTCTGCGGGTCGACGGCCACCGTCGGCTCGTCGAAGAAGATGAGGTCCGGCCGGTGCGCGATGCCGCACGCGATGTTCAGCCGGCGCAGCAGGCCTCCCGACAGCTTGCGCGGCCGGTAGCCGCGGAAGTCGCCGAGCGCCACGAAGCCGATCGCCTCGTTGACGAGCGTCCTGCGCCGCGCGGCGTCGGGCACGTACAGCGAGCAGAAGTAGTCGATGTTCTCCTCGACGGTCAGCTCGTTGAACACGGCCACGTCCTGCGGCACGATGCCGATGCGCCGCTTTACGGCGTAGCTCGTCGGCCCCATCGGCTCGCCGAACACGCGCACCTGCCCGGAGTCGTACTCCAGCAGCCCGAGGATGCAGTTGATGGCGGTCGTCTTGCCCGAGCCGTTCGGCCCGAGCAGCCCGTACACCTCGCCCGGGCGCACGTCCATGTCCAGATAGTCGAGGGCGAGCGCGTCGCCGTACCGCTTGACGAGGTCGGTGACGCGGATGGCGGCCGCGCCGCCCGTCTGCGTTGTCTTCTCCATGCCGTCCATCATGCCCGACCCGGCCGGTGCCGACACGGTGGCGCCCATCACCGGCGCCGGCGAAGGGCCGTGACTTTTGTCACCCCGGCGTGCGCGGACGCGCCCCGTATGGTGAAATGGGACGCAGGCGGCGCGGCCCGCGCGCCGCGGCCGCAGCCGCACGAGGGAGGGGAACCATGGCACGCGTCACCATGCAGGCATTGCTCCTGTGCTGTTCGCTCACGCTCGGCGCCATCGTCGGTGACGGCCGCGTCTCCGCGCGCCTCGTCGCCGGCCTCCTCACCGTGGTGTGCGCGCTGTGCGTCGCCCGGTTCGTGGGGCAGCGCCGCGGCCTCCTGCTCGACGCGGCCGCCGCCGCGTTGGCGCTCGCTGTGCCGCCGTGCGCCGTGTTCCTGCCCGCGCTCGGC
>JAXJQE010000035.1:0-2021 GCA_036311305.1 Bifidobacterium sp. | reverse complement strand
CGCCAAGGCGGCGCAGCCGACGGCGGCGCCGGCGCCCGCGAACCCCGCGCCGGACGGCCATCCGCGCCACGCGGCGGACGGCAAAGCGCCGAAAAACTCCTGAAAACGCGCGGGAGTCCGCCTGACCGGACAATTTCCGACGGAACGCCGGCCCTGAACGTACCATAGGGAACCATGAGTGAAGTGCATGCGTTGAGCCTCGAGCCGGGGGACATCGTCGGGGGCTACACGCTGGTGTCCCGGTTGGGGGCCGGCGCCATGGGGTCGGTGTGGCGGGTGGTGGACGGCGGCGGCACCGCGTACGCGATGAAGATCCTGCGCGATTCGCTGGACGACGACGAGAACGTCGACCCGGAGACGCGCCGCGCGCGCACGACCGCGCGCGAGCGCCTGCGCCGCGAGGCGATGGCGCTCAAGCGCATCAACGACCCGGGCGTGTGCGCGATCGTGGACATGGAGATCGACGACGCGGTGGCGTTCATCGTCACCGAGCTCATCGAGGGCAAGAACCTGCGCGACGACGTGCGCGCGAACGGCAAGTACACCGGCGACGACCTCGAGCGCCTGTCGAGCAAGCTCGTCGACGCCGTGCGCGCGGTGCACGCCGCGGGCATCGTGCACCGCGACATCAAGCCGACGAACGTGATGATCTCCGTGACCGGACCCGTCCTCGTGGACTTCGGCATCGCCATGGGCGAGGGCGAGAGCCATGTCACGAGCACCGGCCTGGTCATGGGCACCCCCGGCTTCATCGCGCCGGAGATCATCGAGGGCACCGAGGCGAACGAGGCGACCGACTGGTGGTCGACCGCCTCCGTGCTCGCGTTCGCCGCGACCGGTGAGCCCGTGTTCGGCACGTCGCCGATGATGGCGGTGCTGCAGCGCGAGGCGTCCGGCAACGCGAACCTGCAGGGCCTGCCGCCGCACACGATGGCGGCGTTCCGCTCGGCGCTCTCGCCCGACCCGGCCGCGCGCGCCACCCCCGAACAGCTGCTCGACGCGATCCGCCAGGACGCGTGGCAGGAGGGGATGCCCCCTTTTGATGGCGCCGCCCGCGCGGCGGCGGCCACGGCGGCCGACGGCGCCGCGGTGGCGCGCCGCAAATACGAGGACGTCGACAACCCGCGCCGCCTGTGGCGCGCGCAATCGATGCCCACGACCATGATCTCCTTCGACCCGTCGAAGCTGCGCGGCACCCCGCCGCCCCACCCGCCGACGGCCACAAAGGTCATGCCCACCAACGCCGTCCCGCGCACCGCGTCGAGCACCGTGCCGACCGCGGACACGTCCGCGCCGGCGACGACCGACGACGAGGGCACGCAGACGATGGCGCTCGGTCCCGCCGACCAGCCGACGCGGGCGGTGGCCGCCCCGGCGTTCGCCGCGGACGACGACACCGACGGCCCGGCGACGCAGCGCATCGCGACCGGCGCACAGCCGGTCGTCGCGCGCAAACCGTTGATCGTCGCGCCGGCCGCGCTGCCGGAGGACGAGGACGACGAGGACGACGAGGACGACTCCTACGCGACACGCGTCGTGCCGCCGTCGGCGCAGACGACGCAGGCGCTGCCGCTGTCCGAGACCGCGGTGATGCCGCGCGAGGCGCAATCGAGCGGCGAGGAGACGCAGTGGATGCCGCCGACCGCTGACGGCGCGCCGTCGTTCGCGCCGGACGGGCAGGACCAGTCGAACTACCAACAGCCGGTCGAGCAACCCACGCAGGCGCCGGTGGGCGCGCAGCGCCACCGGCTGCTCGCGCGCCGCGGGCGGCTGTGCGCGGGGCTGTGCACGCTGCCGCTCGGCCTGCTCGCGGCGGCGCGGCCGCTCGTCGCGCTCGTCGTCGCGGCGATGCTGCTGTGGCTGCTCACGGCCATCGGCGTCAACGCGCGCGCGCAGCTCGACCGCCTCGCGCGCAAGAACGCGGGCCCCGGCTTCGGCGACCACGTCATGCGCGTCGTGAGCTTCCCGTGGCACCTCGTGCGCGCGCTCGCCGGCGCGTTGCCGCGCGCGCTGCTCATGTG
>JAXJQE010000034.1:0-3617 GCA_036311305.1 Bifidobacterium sp. | reverse complement strand
TACGGGGAGATCATGTACTCCTGGATGTCGGTGGCGAAGTCCGCGTGGGCACCACCGTTCATGATGTTCATGTTCGGCACCGGCAGGATGTGGCCGTTGGTGCCGCCGATGTAGCGGTACAGCGGCAGTTCGGCGCTCTCGGCGGCCGCGTAGAGCGCGGCGAGGGAGACGCCCAGGATGGCGTTGGCGCCGAGGCGGCCCTTGTTCGGGGTGCCGTCGAGCTCGGTCATGAGGTCGTCGAGGGCGCGCTGGTCGGTGGCGTCCATGCCGATGACCTTCGGGGCGATCTCCTCGTTGACGGCCTTGACCGCGTTGAGGACACCCTTGCCCATGTAGACGGACTTGTCGCCGTCGCGGCGCTCCCAGGCCTCGGCCTCACCGGTGGAGGCACCCGAGGGGACGAGGCCGATGCCACGGGCACCGTCCTCGGTGTCGAGCACGACCTCGACGGTCGGGTTGCCACGGGAGTCCAGGATCTGACGCGCGTACACGCTTTCAATAGCTGCCACAACTACTCCTTTAGTGACTGGGTTATGATGACAGTTCCTTAGCGTAATGGAATTTGTGGACGAGCGGGGTCCCCAACGCCCCGAATGCATGTGAGCGCTCACATCCCTTTGCGGCGGCCGGATCCGTGGTTTGACCAGCAGCGTAAACCGCCGGGGCGGAGGTGCCGGCGCCGGCACGTCCGCCCCGCTCCCCTACGCCGCCTTGGCCTTCGCGGGCACGCGCGGCGTCAGGTCGTCGAGCAGCTGCCTGGTCCAGGCGATCACGCCGGCGGAGTCCATGGGCCCGGAGCCCAGGGAGCCCGCGAAGGGCGTGGGGATCGTGTACGTGGAGGTCAGCGGGCGCCACTGGGCGCCTTTGTAGATGCGCTCGACGCGCATGCGCACGGATTCCGGCGGCTCGTAGCCGCCGACGCGCAGCTTGCCGGCCTGGCCGACGATCTCGGTGATGCCCAGGGCCTGGGCCTTGCGGCGCAGGCGCGCGATGTCGAACAGCGAGTCGAGCGCGGCCGGCGGCGTGCCGTAGCGGTCGGTGAGCTCCTCGCGCAGCTCGTCGAGGTCGTGCTCGTCCCTGGCCTCCGCGAGCTTGCGGTACGCCTCGAGGCGCAGCTTGTCCGAGGAGATGTAGTCCGTGGGGATGGACGCCTCGATGGGCAGGTCGATGGTCACGTTGGGCGTCTCGGTGCGGTCGGGCTCCTTGACGTCCTCGATCGCGTCGGAGACCATGCGCACGTACAGGTCGAAGCCGACGCCCTCGATGTGCCCGCTCTGCTCGTCGCCCAGGAGGTTGCCGGTGCCGCGCAGCTCGAGGTCCTTCATGGCCACGTCGAAGCCGGAGCCGAGGGCCGTGTTCTGCGCGATGGTCACCAGGCGGTCGTGGGACTGCTGGGTCATCGGCTTGGTCGGGTCGTACAGGAAGTACGCGTAGGCGCGGTCGTGGCCGCGCCCGACGCGCCCGCGCAGCTGGTGCAGCTGGCTCAGGCCGAAGCGGTCGGCGTGGTCCACGATGAGCGTGTTGGCGTTCGAGATCTCCAGGCCGGTCTCCACGATCGTGGTGCACAGCAGCACGTCGATGTCACGGTGCCAGAAGTCGCGGATGACCTGGTCGAGCTGCTTGCGGCCCATCTTGCCATGCGCGATGCCGATGCGCGCCTCGGGCACGAGCTCCCGGAGCTTGGCGGCCTTCTCGTCGATGTCCTGCACGCGGTTGTGGATGTAGAACACCTGGCCGCCGCGCAGCAGCTCGCGTCGGATGGAGGCGGTGACCTGCGCGTCCTCGTAGGCGCCCACGTACGTCAGGACCGGCAGGCGGTCCTCGGGCGGCGTGGCCAGCGTGGACATCTCGCGGATGCCGGTGACGGCCATCTCGAGGGTGCGCGGGATCGGCGTGGCGGACAGGCTCAGCACGTCCACGTTGGTGCGCAGCGCCTTGAGCGTCTCCTTGGCCTCGACGCCGAAGCGCTGCTCCTCGTCGATGATGACGAGCCCCAGGTCCTTGAACTTGATCTTCGGGTTGAGCAGCTTGTGGGTGCCGATGACCACGTCCACGGTGCCGTCCTCGAGGCCCTTGACGGTCTCGTTGATCTCCTTGGTGGACTGGAAGCGGCTCATGGCCGCCACGTTCACCGGGAAGCCCTCGAAGCGTTCGCTGAACGTCTCGAGGTGCTGCTGGACGAGCAGCGTGGTGGGCACGAGCACGGCCACCTGCTTGGAGTCCTGGACGGCCTTGAAGGCGGCGCGCACGGCGATCTCGGTCTTGCCGAAGCCGACATCGCCGCAGATGAGGCGGTCCATCGGCAGGGGCTTCTCCATGTCGGCCTTGACGTCGTCGATGGTGGTCAGCTGGTCGGCGGTCTCCTGGTACGGGAAGGCGTCCTCGAGCTCCTTCTGCCAGGGGGTGTCCTTGCTGAACGCGAAGCCCTTGGAGCGCTGGCGCGCCGAGTAGAGCTTGATGAGGTTCTGCGCGATCTCGTGGACGTGCTTCTTGGCCTTGGCCTTGGTCTGCGCCCAGTCGGAGCCGCCGAGCTTGTTGAGCTTGGGCACCTCGGCGCCGATGTACTTGCTGACCAGGTCGAGCTGGTCGGTGGGGATGAACAGCTTGTCCGGCGGCGCGCCGCGCTTGCTGGGCGCGTACTCGATGACGAGGTACTCGCGCGTGGCCTTGTTGCGGCCCGCGCCGGTGGTGCGCTGGCGCAGCTCGACGAACCTGCCGACGCCGTGCTGCTCGTGCACGACGAAGTCGCCGGGCTTGAGCTCCATCAGGTCGATGGCCTTGCGGCGCTTGCGCGGCGTCTTGGCGAGCGCGGCGGCGCTGGCACGGCCCGTCAGGTCGCGTTCGGTGACCAGGGCGGTGCGGCTGGGCGCGTCGACGAAGCCGTCGCGCGCCTGCGAGCGCACGACGTCGAACGCGGTGATCTGCAGGGAGTGCAGCATGCGCGCCAGGCGGTGCAGCGTGCCCTGCGCGGCGGCGGTGACGACGAGGTGGTAGCCGTCGGCGATGAGCGCGTTGAGGTCGGCCTCGGTGCGCTGCTCGGAGCCGCGGAAGTCCTGCGGGACGGACGCGTCGATCTGCACGTGGCCGGGCAGTTTCGCGTCGACGGTGAAGCCGGTGAGCTGCCAGACCTGCCGGGAGCTGTACTTGAGCTGTTCGACGGTCTGCCCGTAGGGCAGGAAGTTGGCGGTGTCGAAGCTGATGGGGGCGCCGGCGCCGTGCCCGGAGGCGGCGACGTGCCAGCTGGTGGCGAGGAACTCGTTGGCGGTCTTGGTCAGGTCGTCGACGGCGCGGCGCAGCTTCTCGGGGTCGTGGAGCATGACGACGGCGTCGGCGGGGAACATCTCGCAGACGGGGCGCATGTCGTCGACGAGCGCGGGCAGCAGCGACTCCATGCCTTCGGCGGGCGTGCCCTCGGCGATGGACTCGAGCAGGTCGTCGGCGTTGGGGATGGTGCCGACCAGGGAGCGCGCGCGGTCGCGGATCGCGTCGGTCAGCTGCACCTCGCGGCAGGGCGTGGCCCACACGGACTCGAGCGGCGCGCCGTAGGTGCGCTGGTCGGAGGCGTGGAACTGGCGTATCGAGTCGATCTCGTCGCCGAAGAACTCGATGCGCACAGG
>JAXJQE010000033.1:0-2903 GCA_036311305.1 Bifidobacterium sp. | reverse complement strand
TTCTACACGGCCGCCGCCTCGCTGGCCGAGCGGCTCGACGCGCATCCCACGCCCGCGCACGAGAAGAGCTGCCGCCTCAAGCAGCTGTGTCCCGCCTGCGCCGGCCGCGCCAGCACCGTGTTCGAATCGAAGGAAGGCTGACCGATGGATTCCCCGAAGACCAAGCCCACTCCCAGCGCCGAGCAGGCCGCCATCATCCACGCGCCGGCCGACGCCGACGTGCTCGTCGTCGCCGGCGCCGGCTCCGGCAAGACGTTCACGATGACGCGGCGCATCATCCAGCTCATCGAGGGCGGCGTGCCCGCCGAGCGCATCCTCGGCCTGACCTTCACGCGCAAGGCCGCCGCCGAGCTGCTCTCGCGCGTCTCCGCGGCCGTCGCCGGCCACGCGCGCGAGAGCGCGCCGGCCGACGCCGCCGTCGACGGCGCGTCGTTCATGAAACCGGACGTGCTCACGTACGACGCGTTCTTCCAGCAGATCGTGCGCCAGTACGGCCTGCTCGTCGGCTTCGACCAGCAGGTCCAGCCGCTGAGCCTGGCCGGCGCGCTGCAGCTGGCCAGCGACGTCGTCGCCGCGAACATGGGCGCGATCCTCAAGGACGGTGTGCTCGACGGCGCGTTCTCCACGATCGTCAAGGAGGTGCACGACCTGGCCGACCACCTCGCCAGCTCGATGATCGGCCCCGGCTGCGAGGACATGGCCCAGGCCATCGCCCGCGTGCGCGACTGGGACCGCGCGTTCCTGGCGCGCGCCGACGCGATGCTCGACGGCCTCGACGTGCCCGACGAGGCGCCGAGGAAACCCTCGAGCTTCAAGCCGCCGCGCATCACCAAGTCCGGCAAGGTCAACGCGCAGGACCTGCCGCGCGCCGAGGCGATGGAGGCGTACGAGCGCGACATGCCCGCGTGGTCCGTCGAGCGCGTGCGCCGCGCCACCGAGCGGCGCGAGGCGCTGCTGGACCTCGTCGAGCGGTTCCAAGAGGAGAAGCACGCGCGGCACATGGCGGAATTCTCCGACTTCACCGTCGCCGCCTACCAGCTCGTCACGCGCTTCCCCTCCATCGGCGCGCGCTACCGCCGCCGCTGCACGCACGTGCTGCTCGACGAGTACCAGGACACGTCCACCACGCAGGCGAGCCTGCTGGCGCTGCTGTTCCACCCCGACGCCATCGACCGCTCCGCCGTCAACGCCGTCGGCGACCCGTTCCAGTCGATCTACGCGTGGCGCGGCGCCAGCCCCGGCGCCTTCCGCATGTTCGAACGCGGCTTCGGCATGGCCGAGGACACCGAACCGTTCCCCATCACCGCCACGCGGCGCAACGACGGCGTCATCCTCGAGGCCGCCAACGACCTGACGCTGCCGCTGCGCCGCCACGAACGCCGCCCGTCGAGCGCGCTGCTGCGCGAGGTCGACGTCAAGCCGCTCACCGCCGTGCCCGGCGCGGACGGCCGCGTCGCGCAGGGCACGCTCGGCGTGCTCGCCTACGACACGCTCGGCCAGGAGACCGACGCCGTCGCGCGCTTCGCCGTGCGCGCCGTCCGCCAGGCGCGCGAGGCCGGCGAGGCGAAGGCCGGCAAACCGCCGTACGCGGCCGTGCTGTTCCGCACGAAGAGCCGCATCCCCGCGTTCCAGGACGCGCTCGAGGAAGCGGGGCTGACCACGTGCGCGGTCGGCGTCTCCGCCCTGATCGAACGGCCCGAGGTCATCGACATCCTCGCCGTGCTGCGCGTCGTCGCCGACCACACCGACGCGGCCGGCGTCATGCGCATGCTCGCCACGCCGCGCTATGCCGTCGGCGCGCGCGACCTCGAGGCCCTGGCGCGCACCGCGGACCGCCTCAACGTCGAGTACCGCTACCGCGCCCTGCTCGAGGCCGGCGTCGTCAGCGACGCCGACGCGGACCGCGCCGCGCAGCGCGCCGCGGTGCGCGAGCACGCCATGGCCGTGCCCAACGCGGTCTTCCTCGCCGACGTGCTGCTCGACGCCGACGCCGAACACCTCATCGACGGCTCGGGCATGTCCCCGGTCGGCGCGCGCGCCGCCAAGGAGGCGTCGCGCGTGCTCAAGCTCGTGCGCCACGCCGCCTACCAGCCGCTCGCGCAGGTCATCCGCGCCGCCGTCGAGGCGCTCGGCCTGGACGTGGACATGATGGTCGCCGGCGCGCTGCACGCCATCGGCGGCGATGCCGTCAACCCGGCGATCGTGCGCGGGCCCGTCGACTCGCTACTGGCCACCGTGGACACGTACGTCAACGAGATCGCCGTCTCGCAGACGCCCACCTTGCGCGGCTGGCTCGCCTGGATCGACCGCATGGGCGACCTCGAGGAGGAGAACGCCGCCGCGCCCGACACGCCCGTCGACGTCATGCTCATGACCGTCCACCAGGCCAAGGGCCTGGAATGGAACGCCGTCGCCATCCCCGGGCTGCGCGCCGGCGCGTTCGCGTCGGCCGTCGGCGAACGGCTCAGCGTCGAGCTCGCCGAGCGCGAACCCGACGCGGCCTTCGCCATGGACGGCACGTGGCGCGTGCCCGAGTACGCCACCGAGGAGGCCGTCACGTGGCTGACCGAGCCGACCGCGGTGCCCGTGCCCGTGCGCGTCGACGCGGACATCCTGCCGCGCTTCCCGCACGACGCCGCGCCCGGCGCCGACCCGGTCGCCGCCCTCGACGCGCTCGACGACCCCATGGCCTTCGACGACGAGGTCTTCGGCAGCCTGCGCGAGCTCATGCTCGCGCGCGGCGACGCCGACGAGGCCGACGCCGGCAACTGGCCGCTCACCCAGCGCGAGGAGTACGGCCGCCACCAGCACGCCGACGAGCGCCGGCTCATGTACGTGGCGCTCACCCGCGCCCGCCACGCCGCGCCCTTGCGAGCGTAACAGCAGCAAGCCCCGTTGCGGAC
>JAXJQE010000032.1:0-2773 GCA_036311305.1 Bifidobacterium sp. | reverse complement strand
GTGGATGCGCGACCCCGCAAGAAACCTCACGAAAAAACGTGACATTTCTTGATGCCGGGGGCGTCTCCCGCTTCCGCCCCCGGCGCGCCCACATCATGGCCCGCGCCGGCCGTCGCATATCCTCCTGACCTACAGTGGGTGTGATATCCTTCACCATTTGCACACAAATCCCAGAGGCAAAGAGGAGAGAACACCCCCATGACCTGCACCACCATCCTCGTCGGCAAGGACGCCAGCTACGACGGATCGACCATCATCGCCCGCAACGAGGACAGCGCGAACGGGGAGTTCTGCCCCAAGCGCTTCGTCGTCGTCAAGCCCGCGGAGCAGCCGCGCGAGTACACCTCCGTCCTCTCGCACCTGACCCTCACCCTCCCGGACGACCCGCTGCAGTACACCTCCGTGCCCAACGCGGACCTCAAGGAGGGCATCTGGGGCGAGGCCGGCATCAACGAGGCGAACGTGGCGATGAGCGCCACCGAGACCCTCACCAGCAACGAGCGCGTCCTGGGCGCCGACCCGCTGGTCGAGTACGTCCCCCAGCAGGGCAAGCCGGACGAGCCCGGCTACAAGCCCGCGCAGCCGGGCGGCATCGGCGAGGAGGACATGGTCACCATCGTCCTGCCGTACATCCGCACCGCGCGCGAGGGCGTCGAGCGCCTCGGCGCGCTGCTCGCCGAGCACGGCACCTACGAGATGAACGGCATCGCCTTCAGCGACGTCGACGAGATCTGGTGGTTCGAGACCGTCGGCGGCCACCACTGGATCGCCAAGCGCGTGCCGGACGACTCCTACGTGACCATGCCCAACCAGCTGGGCATCGACGAGTTCGACCTCGAGGACGCCTTCGGCGACCAGGCCGACCACATGTGCTCGCCGGACCTGCGCGAGTTCATCGCCGAGAACCACCTCGACCTGGCCGTCGAGGAGATCACCAAGTTCGCGCCGCGCGACGCCTTCGGCTCCCACTCCGACTCCGACCACGTGTACAACACCCCGCGCGCGTGGATCATGCAGCGCTTCCTCAACCCCTACGACGAGGTGTGGGACGGCCCCGACGCCGACCACAAGCCCACCGGCGACGACATCCCGTGGGGACGCCAGCCCGAGCGCAAGGTCACCGTCGAGGACGTCAAGTACGTCCTGAGCTCCCACTACCAGGGCACGCCCTACGACCCGTACGGCAACCTCGGCGACGAGTCGACGCGCCGCATGTTCCGCCCGATCGGCATCAACCGCCAGTCGCAGCTCGCCGTCCTGCAGATCCGCCCCTACGCGCCGCAGGCCAGCCGCGCCATCCAGTGGATGGCCTTCGGCTCCAACCCGTTCAACGCCTTGACCCCGTTCTACGCGAACGTCGACGACACGCCCGCCTACCTGCGCGACACCACCACGCGCGTCACCAGCGAGGACTTCTACTGGGAGAACCGCCTCATCGCCGTCATGTGCGACGCGCAGTTCGGCGCCACCGCGAACGCCGTCGAACGCTACCAGGAGAAGGTCGGCTCCACCGGCAACCACAGCGTGCACGTCACCGACGCGCGCGTCGCCGCGCTCGTCAGCGTCGCCAAGCCCGAGCCCGACGAGTTCGGCGAGCTGCCCGCGGACATCGACCCGATGGACCCCGACGAGATCGTCGCCGCCATGCGCAACCCCGACGTGCGCGCCGCGCTCGCCGAGGCGAACGCGCGCATGGCCGACGAGCTCAAGAAGGAGACCGACGCGCTGCTCGACACCGTCCTGTACACGACGAGCATGGCCATGCGCAACGGCTTCAACCGCTCCGACCACTGACCGTCGCCCATCCAGCGGGCGGCACGTGCGCGCGCGTGCCGCCCGCTGCTATGTTGGAACATATCCCACAGCCGCAGAAGAAAGGACCCGCCCGTGAGCGGAATCGAGGAATTCACCAAGCCGTACGGACTCGTCGACAAGATCGACGCGTTCGGCTACCTGGAGTCGCTGAAGGCGAACCCGGACGCGCCGCGCAAAGCGGGCAAGGTCGTGCTCGTCACCGCCGACACGCCACTCAAGGCGTCGCGCGGCGAGGGCAAGACGACGACCACGATCGCGCTCATCGACGCGCTGCGCGAACGCGGCGTCGACGCCGCGGCCGTGCTGCGCCAGCCGAGCATGGGCATCACGGCCGCCGGCTCCAAGGGCGGTGCGTCGGGCGGCGGCAAGGCGTCGCTCACGCACCCCGAGCTCGTCGACTGGGGCCTGTGCGGGGAGATGGGCTCCATCGAGGCCGCGCAGAACCTGCTCGCGTCGTTCGCCGAGAAGGCCGTCGACGACGGCCTGCTCGACACCGTGCTCGTGCCGCGCGTCTCCGAGGTGCCGTCGCGCGCGCTGCGCTCCACGGTCGTCGACGCCGGCAAGTCGGACATCCACGAGAAGACCGTGCTCACGCCGACGTGCGAGCTCATGCAGATCGTCGTGCTGTCGCGCTCCATGGACGAGATCGCCGAGCGCGTGGCGGCGATGACCGCCGGCACGAAGGACGGCAAGGCGGTCACGTTCGGCGAGTTCATCGACCTGTGGCGCATCACCAATATTTTGGGCGACGCGGTGAAGCCCGCGCGCACCGAGACCGTCAACGGCTCGCCCGTGTACATGCACGGCGGCCCGTTCGCGAACGTGTCCATCG
Source organism: Bifidobacterium sp. (assembly GCA_036311305.1). Taxonomy (GTDB): domain Bacteria; phylum Actinomycetota; class Actinomycetes; order Actinomycetales; family Bifidobacteriaceae; genus Bifidobacterium. Next base: position 126 of record JAXJQE010000032.1, on the reverse strand, counting down.
GCATCCCCTCGCTCGTGAGCGTGGAGATGGCGACCGCGCTGCACGACGTCGTCATCGTCGAGGCCGGCTACGGCGCCGACGCCGGCGCGCAGAAGTGGCTCGACATCGCGTGCCGCGAGTACGGCG
>JAXJQE010000031.1:0-4536 GCA_036311305.1 Bifidobacterium sp. | reverse complement strand
GAACGCGATCGCCCCGTCGGGTTGCCCGACGGGGCGATCGCGTTCCATGGCGCGGCTCAGCGTATGCGGTAGCCGGCCGCGGCGCCGGCGAAGGCGCGCAGGATGCGCCGGCTGTGCGGGTCGCTGCGGTGGGATAACTCGGGGTGCCATTGCACGCCCCACACGAAGCGCATGCCCGGCTGGTGGATGGCCTCGACGAGGCCGTCGTCGGCGCGCGCCATGACCTCCATGCCGCTCCCGAGGTCCTTGACGCCCTGGTGGTGGTAGCTGTTGACGCCGAGGCGGTCCACGCCGAGCGCCCCGTGCAGCGGCGAGCCGGGCACGAGGTCCACGTGGTGCTGCACGGCGTCGTAGGGCGCGTGCATGTGGTGGTCGATCGCGCCGGGGCGTTGGGTCGGCAGGTCCTGCCAGAGCGTGCCCCCGGCGAGCACGTTGATGGCCTGCATGCCGCGGCAGATGCCCAGGATGGGCATGTCGCGCCGGCGTGCGGCACGGAAGGCGATGGCGGTCATCCTGTCGAGCGGGCCGTAGGTCTCACCGCACACGTCGAGCCGGCCCTCGTGGTAGAGGGCGGGGTCCACGTCGTGGCCGCCGGGCATGAGCAGGCCGTCGGCGTGCGCCAGGTAGTCCTCGATGTCCGCCTCGCAGGTGGTCAGCGGCAGCATCTGCGGCAGGGCGCCGGCGGCCATGAGGCCGTCCATGTAGCCGGGCAGCATCCAGTAGCTGTCCCGTTGCACGTCGATGAGCGGCAGGATGGCGATGACCGGTTTCATGGTGGCTCCTCTCCCCTTGGTCCGTTCGCGGGTCCCCGGACGGCCGCCGGGCATGGGCGCGCCCGGCGCTTCCCGCAGCCTAGGCGCCGTGCGTGGCGTGCCCGTGGCGCCGCGGTTTCGGGCAGGTAACGTCCGGGGCGCCTCCGCGCCCCGGACGGGATCTTGCGGACGGAAAAAAGGGAGGGCCCCGCACGCCCATGGCGTGCGGGGCCCTCCGGCGGGCGCGGGGTCCGCTAGTCCCTGCTGTTCAGGCCGAACAGCTGCAGGATGTACAGGAACATGTTGATGAAGTCCAGGTACAGGTTCAGGGCGCACAGGATCGAGACGCGCTGGATCATCTCGGGGCCCTGGTTGGCGTACTGCGCGAAGACGCGCTTGGTGAACTGCGCGTCGTAGATCGTCATGCCGGCGAACAGGATGATGCCGAGGGCCGTGATGACCTTGAGCATCGTGTCGGTCGGCGCCACGAACATGAGGACGACCTCGGCCAGGATGAGCACGATCAGGCCGATCATGAGGATCGGGCCGGCCTTGAGCATGTTGCCCTTGGTGGTCAGGCCGAACATGGTCAGCGCGAGGTAGAAGACCGCGCACACGATGAACGCGAAGCCGATGGTGCCCAGGTTGTAGGCGCCGAAGATGGTGCTCATCGTCACGCCCATGAGGGCGGCGAACACGTAGAACGCGACGCGCGCGGTGCTGGGCTTCATGGTCATGACCTTGGCGCCCAGCCAGATGGCCAGCGCGATCTGCACGATCGCGGGGATCCACACGCCGAAGGCGCCGGTGGCCATGATGAAGCTGCGGTAGAAGCCGGTCATCTGGGTGAGGATGGCGACCACGGCGGTGACGACCAGACCGATGGTCATCTCGCCGTAGGCCTTGGTGACGGACACGTGCTCGGCGCGTTCGTAGGAGTAGGCGGCGCGGGAATCCATCACCGGCTGGCCGCCGTAGTAGGGCTGCTGGCCGTACGGCTGCTGGCCCGCCGCCCCGTAGGGCGTGTTCTGCATGTACTGCGGCCCACCCTGCCGCGGTTGCTGACCGTAAGTCATTTCACATCACCGTAAGTCATTTCACATCATATGTCTGGTCCTGTATCGCCCACCATTGTAATGGGCCGGAGGCGCGCGCGGCTGGGTATTCGCTGGGAGTATCCCGGATACGGCGCATTCCTTCACGAGGTCTCTACACCATGGTCCAACACGCACGGACACTTCCCTATTCCGTTCTGTCGGAATCTGCTAAGGTGTAGCGCTACGGACCGGGGGCAAGGACGCCCCGAGAAGGAGGTCCGTCCGTCCACGAATGCGAAGGAGCATCACCATGGAACCCATTCGAGCGATCCAGTACGGCTGCGGCAAGATGGCGAAGTACACCGTGCGCTACATGCATGAGAAAGGTATCCAGGTCGTCGGCGCGATCGACGTCGACCCGGAGCTGGTGGGCAAGGACGTCGGCGAGTTCGCGAGCATCGGGCCGATCGGCGTGCCGATCAGCGCCGACGCGGACGCGGTGCTCGACGCGTGCGACGCGGACATCGCCGTGGTCACGCTGTTCAGCTTCCTCGAGGAGATCGAGCCGATGGTCGCCAAGTGCCTGGAGCGCGGCGTCAACGTCGTGACCACCTGCGAGGAGGCCATCTACCCGTGGACCACCTCCCCCGCCGCCACCAACCGCATCGACCGGCTCGCCAAGGAGAACGGCGCCACCGTGGTCGGCTCGGGCATGCAGGACATCTTCTGGATCAACATGGTCGCCATGGTCGCCGGCGGCTGCCAGACGGTCGAGCGCATCAAGGGCGCCGTGAGCTACAACGTCGAGGACTACGGCCTGGCGCTCGCCAAGGCGCACGGCGTGGGCCTGACCGCCGAGGAGTTCGAGGCGCAGCTCGCCCATCCGGAGACGCTGGTGCCCTCGTACGTGTGGAACTCCAACGAGGCGCTCGCCCAGAAGCTCGGCCTGACCATCAAGAGCCAGACGCAGCGCGCCGAGCCGTACTTCAGCGACGTGGACGTGGTCAGCGAGACGATGAGCGAGACCATCAAGGCCGGCCTGTGCATCGGCATGTCCACGGTGGTGACCACCGAGACGATGCAGGGCCGGGTGCTCGAGACCGCGTGCATCGGCAAGGTGTACGGCCCGGACGACGGCGACATGTGCGACTGGCAGATCTCCGGCGAGCCGGACACCGAGTTCCACGTCGTCAAGCCGGCCACCGTGGAGCACACCTGCGCCACGATCGTCGACCGCATCCCCGACGTCATCAACGCCGACGCCGGCTACGTGACCGTCGACCAGCTGCCCGCGATCAACTACCTGGCGTACCCGGCCGCGATGTACGTGCAGTGACGCGTCAGCGGTGGGAGGCGAGCCACTCGACGGCGAGCTTGGTGCAGTTGGCCAGGTGCGTCTTGGCGAGGATGTCGCTGATGCGGTTGCGCACGGTGCCCTCCCCCAGGTGCAGCGTGGCCGCGATCTCGCGGTTGTCGAGCCCCTCGGCGACCAGGGCGGCGACGTCGCGCTCGCGCGCGGTGAGCGTGGCGAAGCGCGGGTCCTCGACCGGTTCCGCGTCGCCGCCGTCCCCGCCGGCCGCGATGGGCAGCTGCGGGAGCACCTCGGCGCCGAGGACCACCTGACCGGCCATGACCGCCTCCACCGCCGGCACCACGGACGCCACGTCCTGCTTGATGAGGTAGCCCCTGGCGCCGAGCTCGATGGCGCGACGGATGTAGTCGGGGTCCGCGAACGTGGTGAGCACGAGGATGCGCGCGGCCGGGTCGTCGGCCAGGATGCGCGCGGCCGCCTCCAGGCCGTCCATGCCGGGCATCTGCACGTCGACGAGCAGGATGTCCGGCGGGTGCCGGTCGTACTCGCGCACGGCTGACGCGCCGTCGTGCGCGCTCCACAGCACCTGCGCGGTGCCTGTGGCGGTCAGGATCGTGCCGATGGACGTGCATACGATCGGGTCGTCGTCGACGATGGCGACTTTCATGGCTCCTCCTTCGATGGTCCGGTGGGCTTGGGGACGGACACGAACACGCGCCAGCCGCCGCCGTGCCATCCGCAGGCGGCGGTGCCGCCCAGCGCGCGGGCGCGTTCCTCGATGTCCGCCAGGCCGATGCCGGGCGCACCGTCGCCGCCACGGCGCGCGGCGCCGGGACGGCCGTCGTCCTGCACGACGCATTGCCACAGGCCGGGCAGCTCGCTGAGCATGACGCGCACGTGGCGGGCGTCGCCGTGGCGCATGGTGTTCGCGAGCGCCTCGCGCACCACGGCGGCCAGGCAGTGGGCGACGGCCGACGGCACCGCGTGGACGTGGTTCTCCATGCGTACCTCGAGGTCGCCCCGGGCGGCCACGGCCACGGCGTCGTCGAGCATGGCGGCGAGGTCGGTGCCCTGGTCCTTGAGGTCGTGCACCGACCTGCGGATCATGGTCATCGCCTCGTCGAGCTGGTCGCCGACCTGGCGGAACTGCTCGGCGTGCGCGGCGTCCCCGGTCGTCTCGGCGACGACGCGGTCGGCCTGCGTGAGCATGATGGCGCCGGTGAGCAGGTGGCCAACGTTGTCGTGGATCTCGCGGGCGATGCGCGTGCGCTCGCGCAGGCGTGCGGTTGAGGTCCGCGCTGTGCGACGCCTCGAGGTCCCCGATGCGGGGGTGCGAGCGGCGCAGCCGTTCGCGCTGCGCGTCCGCGAGCGCGCGCGTGCGCCGCGCCTCGGCGCGCTCCCGTGCCATCGACGCGCCCGCCACGGTGGCCAGGAG
>JAXJQE010000030.1:0-3068 GCA_036311305.1 Bifidobacterium sp. | reverse complement strand
GCCGAGGCCGCCGGCCGCGCCGGCGCCGGGCACGTGCTCGACGTCGCGGCCGAGCTGCTCGCGGATGACGGCCGCGTAGTGGCGCAGCGCGCCGTCGAGCTCGGCGACCATGGCCTCGTCGGCGCCCTTCTGCGGGCCGAACACGGCGGAGGCGCCGCGCTCGCCGGTCAGCGGGTTGGTGACGTCGCTGGCCAGGGCGAGGTCGACGTCGGCCAGGCGCGGGTCGAGGCCGCTGGCGTCGACGGTGGCGAGCCTGGCGAGCGCGGCGCCGCCGCCGGGCAGCTCCGCGCCGTCGGCGTCCAGGAGGCGCACGCCGAGGGCCTGCGCCATGCCGGCGCCGCCGTCGTTGGTGGCCGAGCCGCCCAGGCCGATGATCAGGGAGGTGGCGCCGCGGTCGAGGGCGTCGCGGATGAGCTCGCCGGTGCCGTAGGTGGTGGTGACGCGCGGGTCGCGCGTGGTCTCGTCGACGTAGCCGATGCCGCTGGCGGCGGCCATCTCGATGATGGCGGTGGTGCCGTCGCCGAGCAGGCCGTACGTGGCCTCGACGGGCGTCCCGAGCGGGCCGGTGACGGTCACGGTGACGGGGGTGCCCCCGGTGGCGTCGATGAGGGACTGCACGGTGCCCTCGCCGCCGTCGGCCATGGGCACCTCGACGACCTCGGCGTCGGGCAGGGCGTCGCGCACGCCGTCGGCGATGGCGTCCGCGGCCTGGCGCGCGGTGAGGCTGCCCTTGAACGAATCCGGTGCGATGAGGATCTTCATGATGGCTCCTTGGGGTTGCGGTGACGGGTCACCAGACGATGGTGGTCAGCGTGGCGACGATGGTCATGACCAGGCCGACGCAGGCCTCGTAGGGCACGACCTTCATGCGTTCGCCGAGGGTCATGTTCATGGACTTGGCGGTGACGTGGAAGTAGTTGCCCTGCGGCAGCGCGTCGATGACGGTGGCGCCGGCCTGCATGGTGATGGCGGCGGCGGCCGGGGTGACGCCGAAGCTGAGGATGGAGCTGCCGAACGAGCTGGCGCCGAGGATGACGCCGGTGGAGGTGGAGGCGGTGGCCGCGGCCATGAGGATGCCGGCGATCGGGGACGAGCAGCGTGCCGGGCACGCCGACGGCCTTGATGAGCCACTCGATCTGCTGGGGCAGGTCGGAGGCGGAGATGAGGCCGCCGATGGTGCCGGCGCCGATGAGGATCATGACGACGTCGACCATGCGCCCGAGGCCGGACTTGGTGTATTCGAGGACGTGGCGGCCCTTGCCCATGGCGAGCATGCCGATGATGGCGGCGAGGGGCAGGATGTACAGGGCGTCGAACTGGCACTTCTCGAGCCAGCCGATGTTGGTGACCGAGCCGATGGGCCCGAGGATGAGCAGGCCGATGGCCACGATGGGCGCCACGAGGGCGCGGCCCAGGCTGGGCAGGTCCTTCTCGGCGAGCTCGGCGCGCTCCTGGGCGTCCATGTCCGCCATGGTGACCGTGGTGCCGTGGTGCTTGAGCAGCGAGGCGAGCAGCACGGCGGTGAGCAGGCCGAAGAGCGCGGGGATGTAGCTGCCGACCATGACGTCGGACCGGTGCACCTTGAAGCCGGAGGCGGCGGCGATGGCGTTGGGGTTCGGGGAGATGATGTTGCCGGCCTTGCCGCCGCCGGAGAGCGCGACGAGCAGGGCGAGCTTGGAGATGTGCAGCTTGGAGCCCACCTCGATGGCGATGGGCGCCACGATGAGCACGGCCACGGGGATGAACACGCCGATGGCGCAGATGATCATCGTGGCCAGGGCCAGCGAGAGGATGGCGAGCTTGTCGCCCATCCCGTTGACGATGGCCCTGGATATGCGTTCGGCCGCGCCGGACTCCATCATGACGCCGGCCAGCACGCCGGCCGCCAGCACGCGCAGCACGGTGCCCATGACGCTCTGCGTGCCGGAGACGAGTACGTTGACGGTGTCCGAGAGCGACGCGCCGCCCAGCAGGCAGCCGACGATGGCGCCGAGCATGAGCGAGTAGGTCGCGTTGAGCTTGTAGAGGATCAGGACGATGGCGAGGGCCAGGCCTATCAAGGCGGCCCACCAGTGCAGCGTGATGTCCATGGTGCTCACTCCTTTCCCGCGGGCGCGCCGGCCCGCCCCGGCGGCCGTCGTTGAGCCGTCGGCATATTCCCTGGACCATGACGGTCCATGGGCGACGTCCCTGTCGCCCGTGATGCCCGGGGTCCGTTGCCCCGGTGTCCCAATGGCTCCATTATTGAGCCGACGCCGCGTGTTCGCCGCTTTTCCACGGCTCAACGTACAGAGCGTGAGCGAGCTCACATTATGGTACGGGTACCAATACACTGGTGGCGTAGGAGACGACGAGCGGAAAGGGGCGCGGGCCATGGAGATCGACCAGCGCACGGCCACGATGATCGTGGCGAACATCAAGGACGTGCTGCGCCACGAGATCAACCTCTTCGACACGCACGGCACCATCATCGCCAGCACCGACCCCGCGCGCGTGGGCACGCACCACGCGGCGGCCGCGCTCGCCGCCGCGGAGGTGCGCACCGTCGTCGTCGACGACGCGCACCCCTATCCCGGCGCGCGCAACGGCATCAACGCGCCCGTGGTCATCGAGGACGAGGTGGCGGGCCGTCATCGGCGTGACCGGCCCGCTCGAGCAGGTCGAGCCCTACGGCGCGGTGCTCATCAAGATGACCGAGATCCTGCTGCGCGAGAACATCGAGCAGGCGGTGCGCTACAACCGGCGCATCGCGCAGACCAACCTCATCGACCAGCTGCTCGCCGGCCGGCCGGACCGCGACCTCGTGCGCTACCTGGCGGCCGAGCTGGGGTGGGACGAGCGCGCGCCGCGGCGCGTCGTCGTCGGCACGCTGCAGGGACCGGCCATCGTGGGCGCCACCGCCACGGCCGTGCGCGACACCGGTTCGCCGTACGCGTGGCCCTTCGGCCGCCTCGCGGACACGCTGGTGACCGCCGGCCCGGACGAGTGCTGCCTAGTGGTGCCCGATGCCTCGTGCGACGACGTGCTCGACCAGGTGCGCGGCCAGCTCGCCGCGCGCGGCATGGCGG
>JAXJQE010000029.1:0-6071 GCA_036311305.1 Bifidobacterium sp. | reverse complement strand
GGCGTGCGCGGCGGCACGGTCGCCGTCGTCGCGCTGTCCTCCGGCCGCGCGGTGCGGCCGGCCGGTTGTTGGGCATGTTTCATCGCAGTTCGCATCCCTCCGTCAGGTATCTGCTGCCGATTATGCGTGTGCCGGCGCGCGCCGTCAAGCGTGCGCGGCGGCGCGGCGTTCGCTCATTGCAAGACTTTCGCATACTGCAGCTGCTGCAGGCTCATCGTCGTCGAGTCGAAGTGCAGGTCGTCCTCCACCTTGACGTTGTAGCCCAGGCCGAACGCGTCGACGTACTGTTTGTAGATGGTGATCGCCGGTGACGCGTTGAGCGCGGCGATCATGGACGTCGTCGGGCCGATCGCGGAGATCGTGAACGGCGGCGAGTACTTGCGGCCCTGCAGGAGCAGCAGCGTGCCCGAGCAGATCACCGCGGAGTTCGGCAGCACGCGCTGGTCCATGATCTGCATGGCCTCCGCGCCGCCCGCCCACAGCGCGTTGACGACCGCCTCGACGTCCTGCTGGTGCACGACGTAGTTGTCGATGTCCGCGGAGCTGCCCGAGGAGTCGACGGCGTTCTTCCACAGGCTGGAGTCGTTGAGCGTGACGGTCACGCCGGGGCCCTCCACCGCGGGCAGCATCGTGCTCGTGCCCGCGTCCGTGTCCGAGGACGACGACGTGCCGTTGTCCTCGTTGACCTGCTTGGACAGCGTGTCCACCTGCTCGGACAGCTTGTTGACCTCCGCCTGCAGCTCGTCGACGCGCTGCACGCGGTGCTCGACGAGCTCCGCGGCGTCCGAGGAGACGGTCGCCGAGCGGTTGACGCGCATGTTGGTGACGAGCAGGAAGCCGACGAGCGCGACGATGATGAGCACGGACACGCTGCCGACGACGGAATTGCGCGCGCCGTGGCGCGGCGCGTGCCGTCCTGCGCTCTTCTTCGCCATGGCCCCTCCGTGCGCTGTGCGTGGTCCGCTGCCCGTATATATATTGGTCCGCTGCCCGTATATATATGGTGATTCTGGTCAGATGGCGTAGAACCACTCGCCCTTTCGAGTGTAGCCACTATGATGGCCAGTAGTCTAATTTCATAAGGAGAGATTCATGGCTGACGAACAGAAGCAGTCCGCCCAGGCGGACGACGCCAAGCCGGCCGTCGACGAGGTCGTCGAGGAGACCATGGTGGCCGAGGCGGCCGACGGCGCGGACACCGCCGCGGACGTGACCGAGGCGGCCGCGGTCGAGGAGACCGTGGAAGGGGACGGCGCCGCGGAGGGCGACGCCGACGCCGCTGACGCCGCTGACGCCAAGGGCGACGGCGGCGAGCGCGCGAAGTCGTCGAAGTCGTCGAAGAAGGCGAAGGGCGACGAGGACGACGAGCCCGCGTCCGAGCGGTTCGACAAGGACGACGAGCCGACGCTCGCCGAGGCCGCCACGTACGAGGAGGACGACGAGATCCCGCTCGGCAAGATCCAGGACGTGCTCAACGCCACCGCGGACACGTCGAACATGACGCCGCAGATGAAGCGCATGATGCAGCGCCAGGCGGACAACACCAAGCGCGTGCAGGAGTCGATCAAGGGCACCAAGGCCAACCCGAGCTGGTACGTGCCGCTGTTCTGCGCGCTCATGATCATCGGCCTGGTGTGGGCCGTCGTGTTCTACCTGACGAGCAACCAGTACCCGATCCCCGGCATCGGCTTCTGGAACCTGGCCATCGCCTTCGGCTTCATCCTCGTCGGCTTCCTGATGACCGTCGGCTGGCGCTGACGGGGCTGTTCCCGGTTACTTTCCGCCACTTTTCGCGAACCCGCGGCTCCCTGCCGCGGGTTTTCGCGTATCCGGGCCCCGGACGCCTACCCAGCCCTCTCGCGCGATGCATACTTCCCCTATACGTGCCACATTCGTCGCCCTTAGGATGGGTTTGCATCATCCCAGGCTTTCCCGCGATGCAAACCCTCCTTAGCCGTGCAACATGCATCGCACTTATGAGGGGTTTGCATCGTCCCAAGCCCTTCCCGCGATGCAAACCTTCCGCGACGCACCCATATGCATCACCAGAAGCCCTTCCCGCGATGCATTCCTTCCCCAACGCCTACCTTTGCATCGTCGCAAGGCCTTCCCGTGACACATACCCTCCCTAGCCGTGCAACATGTGTCACGCATAGACGCGGTTTGCATCATCCCAAGCCCTCCCGCGATGCATACCCTCCCTAGGCGTGCAACATGTGTCACGCGTAGGCGAGGTTTGCATCACCGCGAGGCCTGTCCGTGGTCGAAATCATCGTTACGTGCGCCACATTCGTCACGTATAGCGCCACATTCGTCATATATAAGGGATGGATGCGTCGCGGCGGGGCATTCCCCGCCCGTCGTCCCTCCCCTCACGCCTTGCGGGTGCGCAGCAGGACGTGCGTGCCGTCGTCGAGCGTGGTGCCGAAGACGTACGCGTCGCCGCCGTCCTTCACCTTCAGTTTTTCGCGAGCTGCGCGGCGGTGAGCGGGAAGTTGCGCACGGCGACGTTCGCGCGCGCGACGCCGCGCATGAGCACCTTGAGTTCCTTCTTGTTCATCGTGCCCGTCGCCTCGATGGCGAACGCGCGGCCGGGGAAGCCGTCGACCGGCCGCTCCCCCGCGAACAGGTGGCTGTTCGCGCCGACCTGCGCGAGCGTCGGGAACGCCGACTGCAGCGCACCGAAGCCGCCCGACTTCATGACCGCCGCGTTCGGCTCGTACAGGTAGCGCATGCGCGGCAGCTCGCGCGGCTCCATGAGCCGCGGCCGCTGCGGCGCGCCCATGCGGAACGCGAGGCGTGCGCCGTCGTCGATGGCGACGACGAACGGGCCGGCGGTGTCGGTGGCGATGTCAGCGGCGTCGCCGGCGGTGGCGTCGCCGGCGGCACCGCCCGCGGAATCGCCCGCGGAATCGCCCGCGACGCGCGCGGCGAGGGCGTCGGCGACGGCGCGCGCGTCGCGGGCGAGGAGGAGGACGAGGTCCTTGCACTCGTTGCGCGTGGCGATGATGGCGACGGCGGCGACGGCGCCGTCGAACTGCTCGATGGCGCGGCGCCAGTCGAGCATCGGCGACAGCTTGAGCATGGCGAGCGGGGCTTTCGCGAGCAGCTCGTCGCGCAGGGCGTGCACGTCGGGCGTGCAGTCCTCGATGGCGTACGTGCGCGCGCCGCTGACGCCGTCGCGGCGCGCGGGGTCGACGAAGATCATCGTGGCCGGGGGCATCGCGCGGAGGTGCCCGACGCCGTCGGCGCAGAACACGTCGACGTTGCGCAGGCCGAGTTCGCGGAAGTTGTGGCGCGCGAGTTCGCAGAGGCGTTCCTGGCGCTCGACGTAGACGGCGGCGTCGAACAGCGGGGCGAGCGCGGCGAAGTCGACGCCGAAGCCGCCGGTCAGGTCGACGAGGGTGGTGGGCTGGGCGGCGTCGATGGCGCCGAGGACCTCCCCCGCGAGCGTGGCCTTGGCGCGGGCGGTGGATTCGGAGGAGCACTGCTCCATGGCGAGGTGCGGCGGGTAGATGATGCGCTCGTGCGCGGCCCAGTCGGGGAGTTTGGTGCGGGCCATGCGGCGGCCGGCGATCTGGTCGAGGGCGAGCGGGAGGTACAGGTCCGGGTCGTCGCGCCTGGCGTGCAGGGCGACGTCGCGCACGTCCTGGCCCAGGTGCGCCTCGACGAACTTGCGCGTGGATTCGTTCATGATCGGCTCGTTCATGGTTGGCTCGCTATCGCTCATGCGCGCCATTGTATCCATGGCCGGTTCCCAGTCGGGGCTTCCCCGCGGGTGCAGCGACCGGCCGTCCCGGCGACGGATCCCCGCGCCGAATGCGGTGGAAATTATATGGCGTGGCGGCCGCGATATGCCGGAGGTTTTACTGGGATATTTCGGAGGAAAACTGGAAGGGGATTGTGGATAAGTGGATGGGGAATTATGGGGGAATTGTTTACGGCGGCCTTCGGGGGTGGACGGTGGACGGTGGATTTGAGCGGTGGATTGTGTCTTTTGAGTTGCATTATGCCGTGCATTTCATGCCGAAAAGCTGAGAAAACACTGATGGTCGGTGCACAACCGGCCAGTTATCCACACCCCTCTGCGGTTCTGACATAATGTTCCACACTGTTCCTCCACAAGCCCCTAGATGTAGGGAAACGGACCCGCGAAGACCCCTATTTACGGCTCGGCAGTATGGCTGAGGGGAGGGTGTGGATAACTGTTATCCACAGTATCCACACCCTCGGAACGGCGAGTTATCAACACTTGTGGAAAAGTATGTGGATAACTTTCCCCTTCATCCACGCCCCATACCCCAGTTATCCACAGAGTTTTCCACCATTGTGGAAAACGACATGCGTGTAACTTGAAAACAATGCACCGGATCATTGTCGACCGCCCATCGGCACTGCGTCCCCGCGGCTTCCAACCGCCCACTTCCGCCCGAGATTCCCATGGTGCGGCAATGCAAAACAATGGCGTCTTCAATCCCCTGCGGTAGGAACTTTTCCTCCCCCGTCCCCGTCGCCGCCCCAACCTCCGACGACGAAGTGCCCCCTATAACGACCGAAGTGCCCCCTATAACAACCGCAGCGGGTTGGCCATGTTGCTGAAGAGGACGACCAGGACCAGCAGGACGAAGAGGGCGAGGCCGTAGACGACCATGCGGGTCATCACGGAGCGGCGGCGCAGGGGCGGCAGGCCGTCGACGACCAGCATCGTCGCCAGGCCGCCGACAATGAAACCGCCGAGATGGGCCTGCCACGCGATGTCGGGGATGACCAGGGGCATGAGGAAGTTGATGCCCATCCAGATCAGCATCGAGCGCAGGTCCTCGTGCATCTTGCGGTACACCACCAGGCACCCGGCGAACAGGCCGAACAGCGCGCCGGACGCGCCGTAGCACGACGTGAACCAGTTGTACGGGTTCGACGAGCCGGTCAGCGCCGCCCACGCGACCATCGCCGCGTTGCCGCCGATGCCGGAGAGCATGTAGAGCATGAGGTACTCCCAGTGCCCCATGAGCCGCTCGAGGAACGGGCCGACGCACCACAGCGTGAGCATGTTGAAACCGATGTGGAAAATCGAGCGCGGGTCGTGCAGGAACATCGACGTGACGAAGGTCCACGGCTCGCGCACCGCGACCGCCGGCTGCAGCATGCCAAACTGCAGCATAGCGTTGAGGCCACCTTTCCACACGTAGCTGAACACGAACTCGACCAACCACACCGCCACGCACACGATGACGATCGTGACGGTGACGACGGGGTCGCCCGACCGCCACCGGTAGCGGATCGAGCGCGCGGAGAACACCTGGCGCATCGACGGCGAATCGGGGAACAAACTGAAACGTGCCATACGCGCCAGCCTAGCAAGCGCGCGCACTTTCGCGCGCGGCACCGCAAAAGTGTGCGCGCGATCTTCCACTTTCGCCAAAAGTGCGCGCCACGCGTCGCACTTTCCGGAGGCGGCCGCGGAAAGTGCGCGCCACGCGTCGCCGCGCGCGGTCGCCCAGCATGCAACACGCCACTGGCGCGCCGCGCGCGGCCGTGGCACAATCGTCTGCAAACACCACCGGCCAGTAGGCGCCAGCGACGTCGCCGCCGACTTGCCAACAGCAAACGGCACCGTGTCGTCACGCGCACGGCCTTATGATGGTGGGCAGAGTCGGCCGGAGAGCCCCGGCCGCCCGCAGATATTGGAAAGGAGCCGTCATGGAGAACCACAAGTCTTCGAACGGTTGGAAATTCTTTGCGCTGCTCTTCGGCGCGCTGCTCGCTGGCGTCGTTGGCCTGTACATCTACAAGCAGCAGAACCCGGACTACGATCCGTGGGAGGAGCCGTGGGAGAACAGCTCGTCGCCCGTGGACCTTTCCCTGACCAAGGACAAGCCCGAGGCTTCCCTGGACACCGTCGACGCCCCGGAGGACACCGCCGAGGACGCTGAGTGAGTCGTCACTGACACGTTTCGAACGACAGGGGGCCGCGCCACCGATGGCGCGGCCCCCGGTTCTGTTTTTGCGCGGCGACCGTGGACGGTCGGACCCCGGCGGCGACGGCGCCCCGGTGGACGGACGCCCCACGG
>JAXJQE010000028.1:0-11134 GCA_036311305.1 Bifidobacterium sp. | reverse complement strand
GGCCTTTCCCGTGCGCGCTCAGGCGGCCATCGCCTCCGGGGCGATCGCGGTCGACTGACGCACCTCGAGCTGGTACGGGGACTCCTCCTCCACGCCGACGTCCTCGCCGGAGATGAGCTTGAGCAGCAGGTCGGCGGCCTGGCGGCCGGAGCCGACGATGTCGCGGCGCAGCGCGGTGATGCCGGGGTGCGCGGCCTCGCACATGAACGAGTCGTCCCAGCTCATGATCGACAGGTCGGTGGGCACCGTCACGCCCATCACCTCCGCCTGGCTCTCGCCGGCCAGGGCCATCACGTCGTTGTCGTAGATGATGGCGGTGGGCGCGGGGCGTACGCTCAGCAGCCGCTTCGTGGCGTCGGCGCCGGCCTCGGGCGTGTAGTCGGTGTGCAGGCAGCGGTAGCGCATGCCGAGCTCGGTGGTCATCTGCGAGAACGCGGCGTCGCGGATGTACGAGTGGCCGAGTTCCTCGGGACCGGCCACGCGCGCGATGCTGCGGTGGCCGAGGTCGTACAGGTGCTGCACAGCGATGCCGACGGCGCCGGCGTCGTCGCTGGCGAGCGTGGGCAGGCCGTCCGTGAGCGACGGGTCGGCGATGGCGAGCGCGGGCATCTGCGGGTTGTGCTTCATCAGCTCGATGCGCGGGTCGCCGATCTCGAGGTTGAGCAGCAGCAGCGCGTCGACGTTGCCGGTGGCGACCCAGTCCCGGATGATGCCCTCCTCGTCGTCCTCGTCCATGGACATGCGCACGAGCAGCGAGTAGTCCTGCGTCTCGAGGCGCGCGCCGAGACCCGCGATGAGGCTCATCATGTACGGTTCGACGGCGAGCAGCTTGGGGTCGTAGCCGAGGACCATGCCGATGCGGCGCGTCTTGGACTGCGCGAGCGACTGCGCGGCGCCGTTCGGCTTCCACCCCAGGTCGCGCGCGACCTTGAGCACCTTGGCGCGCGTCGCCTCGGAGACGCCCGGCTTGTCGTTGAGCGCGTACGAGACGGCGCTGCTGGAGACCCCGGAGGCCTTCGCGACGTCGAAGATCGTCACTTTCGTCTTGTGCGCCATGTGTTCCCCTCTCGTGACCGGGCCGCCGACGTGACTTAACTTAACTTACTTAAGTCTATCGCCGGCGGCCAACTGAAACGCTGAAGCGAGCGAAATACCGGCTCAGCGGTCGCGCTTGAGGTCGTTGGCGCTGCGCAGCACCTTCGGCGCGGCGAACGCGGCCGGTTCGTCGCTGTCGGTGGCGATGCGGAACGTGGCCGACTCGCCGGGCAGGAGGCTGACCATGCCGCGGTCGACGCGCGCAGCGCCGTCGACCTTGTCGGCCATGACGAACAGGTCGCGCACGTAGCTCTTCGCGGTGACGGTCAGCTCGACGCCGCCGTCGACGGCGCGCGCGTCGACGTCGAAGGCGTCGGCGGGCGCGGCGAGCGGCTGCTCGACGACGTCCGCGCCGTCGAGCACGACGCGCGGGAACGTGGCGTCGCTCGGCGTCGCGACGATGAGCTCGTTCGCGGCGTCGCCGAAGGTGCCGACGGCCTCGTCGAGCGGGTAGCCGGCATGGCCGGGGGCGTCGAGCGCGACGTCGATGCGCTGCTCGGCGAGCACGTCGCCGGCGAGCGTCATGCGCACGACGTCGTAGGTCAGCGCGCACGGCTCGAGCGTGTCGTTGAGCACGATGAGCTCGAGGTGGTCGGTGCCCTGGCCGTAGCGGGTGCCCTCCCAGTAGTGGGTGGCCCGGTACTCCTCGGAGGCGCGCGGCTGGATCGTGGCCATGCGCGGCGCGAAGAAGTCGCGCGACGCGTACCACAAAGGCTTCCTGTGGCCGTTGAAGTCGACGGCCGCCCAGGAGACGACCGGCCAGTCGTCGTTGAGCTGCCAGATGAGCGCGCCGGCGTTCACGGGTTCGAGCGAGCGGAAGTGCTCGACGCCGAAGCGCAGCGCCTGCGCCTGCTGCAGCTGGCACGCCCAGTGCCAGTCCTCGATGTCCTCCCACGCGTCGGTCGGGATCAGCCAGCTGTGCGGGCCGTCCTTCGGCGTGCCGTTGACGACGCCGCCGAAGCTCACGTCGGGCAGCTGGCCGGGGGTCAGGTGCGAGCGCATGCCGCGGGCGAGCTTGATGTTGCCACCGGCGGCCTTCTGGTGGACGAGCATCTGCTCGCCGAAGGGGTCGAGCGGCGCGTCGTGCACGGCGCCGGTCAGCGTGCTCCACGCGGGCGGCGCCTGGTAGCCGAACTCGTCGGCGAAGCGCGGCGTCACGTCGCGGTACGTGCGGTAGTCCTGGCGGTTCCACACCTCCCACTCGTGCATGGTGCCGTCGCCGCTCGCGTTCGCGGCGGTGAACTTCGTGAAGCTCATCGGCGAGCTGGGCAGGTAGACGCGCGTGGGGTCGAGGTCGGCGAGCAGCTGCGGGAACAGCGTCGCGTAGTACCAGTCGCCCCACGGTTTCTCGCCGTAGCCGTACTCGTTCGGCGGCAGGTCGTCGTCGCGCAGGGCCTGCTTGTTGCCGCCCCAGTCCGCGTACGCGACATAGTTCTCGTTGGAGCCGTTCCAGACGACCAGGCTCGGGTGCGGGGCCAGGCAGATGATCTGCTCGCGCGCCTCGGCCTCGACCTCCATCTTGACGTCCGGGTCCTCGGGGTAGGCGGCGCAGGCGAGCATGAAGTCGTGCCAGACCATGATGCCGTGTTCGTCGCACAGCTCGTAGAAGTAGTCGTCCTCGTAGATGCCGCCGCCCCAGACGCGCACCATGTTCGAGTGGGACTCCACGAGGTCGCGGATGCCGCGCTCGTAGTCGGCGCGCGAGATGCGCGAGATGAACGCGTCGTCGGGGATCCAGTTGTAGCCGCGCGCGTGCACGGGCACGTCGTTGACGTAGATCTGGAAGGGACGGCCGTCGTCGTCGGCGCGCGTGTCCACGTGCGTGGTGCGGAAGCCGACGCGGCCCGCCCACTCGGCCTCGAGGTCCGCGCCGGCGGACACGGTCACCGCGTAGAGCGGCTGGTCGCCGTAGCCGGCCGGCCACCAGCGGTGGACGTCCGGCACAGCGAGCGTGACGCGCGCCTCGTCGCGGCCCTGCTCGACGCAGCCGTCGGCCTCGAGCATGCTGCCGAAGCCCTCGAGCGTGACGTGCACGGGCACCGGGGTCTTCTGCGCGCGCGCCGCCGGGGCTCATCACGCGGCCCGCGCCCTCGCGCTCGACGCGTACGCGCACGGTGAGCACGCCGGTGCCGTCGGTGGCGACGTCGACGAGCGGCAGGACCTCCGCGAGGCGCACGCCGGACCAGGAGTCGATGCCGATCGCGCGCCAGATGCCGGCGTTCGCCACGTCGATGCCCCAGTCCCAGCCGAAGGTGTAGCTGGGCTTGCGGATCTGGTTGAACGCGTGGTGCTCGGTATGCGGGTAGTAGCCGCGGCGCTGCTCCATCTCGTCGGAGTAGCGCACGGGGCTCATGAAGGTGACGGTCAGCTCGTTGGCGCCGTCGCGCAGCAGCTTGCGCACGTCCCAGCGGTAGCTGCGGTGGCAGTTCTCGGTCTGCGCGACCGGGTCGCCGGTGAGCTCGATGGTGGCGACGGTGTCCAGGCCGTAGGCGACGAGGTCGTGGCGGGTGTTGCCGTCGTCGTGCCAGTCGAAGCGGCAGGTGAAGCGCCAGTCGATGTCGCCGATCCACTGCTGGGTCTTCTCGTTGGCGCCGTCGAAGGGGTCGGGGATGAGGCCGGCGTTGAGGAGGTCCAGGGTGGCCTCGCCGGGCACCGTGGCGGGGATGCCGGCGGTCAGGGCCGCGCGCAGGTCCTCGGGCGCCGCCTCGGGGTTCATGGCGGTCAGGGTCCAGCCGGTGTGCAGCGGGGCGAAGGTCTTCGGGGTGTTGGTCATGGTGGTCACTCCTCGCGGGTACGGGGTGGAAAGGTGTGTGGTGCGCCGTGCGGGCTCGGCGGCGAGCGGGCTGGGCACCAGTTTACTTAGTTAAGGAGATGAACTTAAGCGGTTCGGCGTGTCACTGCGGGCAGCGGATGCGCGCGGTGTGCGCGGCCGGGAATGGGATGGGGCCGTGCGGTCCGGACTGACCGGCGGCACGGCCCCTGATGGTGAGGAAAGGGAAGGGTAAGACTTTCGGTCATTCCTTCACGGCGCCCGCGGCCACGCCGTTGTAGATCTGCTTCTGGAAGATCAGGAACAGGATCAGGGCGGGCAGCAGCGTGACGATCACGCCGGCGCAGATCAGGTTGTACTTGCTGCCTTGCGGGCCGGTGAAGGCGTACAGCGAGATGGCCACGGTGCCGAGTTTCTGCTTGTCCTGCAGGTAGAGGTTCGCGGCGTAGTACTCGTTGTAGATGCCCACGCCCTTGAGGATCAGGGCGGTGACGATGGCCGGCTTGAGCAGCGGCAGGAGGATGCGGCCGTAGATGGTGAAGTAGCTCGCGCCGTCGATCATGGCCGCCTCGTCGAGGGATATCGGCAGGTTCTCGAAGTACTGGATGAAGATGTAGATCGAGATGACATCCGTGCCCATCGACATGATGATGTAGCCCCACAGCGAGTTGATCATGCCCAGGGAGCCCATGATCTTGTAGACCGCGACCTGCATGGCGATGCCGGGCAGGAGGGCCGCGAGCGTGAAGGCGCCGCGGATCAGGGCGTTGCCGGGGAACTGGAAGCGGGACAGCACGTAGGCGAGCTGGGTGCCGATGATGGTGGTCATGAAGCACACGCACACCAGGACGATGAAGCTGTTGCGGAAGGCGACGGCCATGTTGGACAGCTTGAAGGCGTCCACGTAGTTGCTGAAGTTGAACCAGTTGTGCGGCATCGACATGACGTCGCCGGCCTGGTACTCGGCGTCCGTCTTGGCGGCGGTCCACACGCAGGACACGAGCGGCAGCAGCACGCAGAAGGTGATGAACACCAGGCTGAAGTACTTGAGGAAGACCAGGATGCCCTGGCGCACCCGGTAGAGGGGGCTGACCTTTTCGACGTTCTCCATGCGACGGGATTCTTTCTGTTCGTTGTTCATGTTGATGCTGGGCGAGATCGCTTGCGTGGTCACGATTCCACCATCGCTTCCTTCTTGGCGCCGTTCCTGAACAGGCTGGTCTTGTTCATGGCGACCTTCTGCTGGCGCTTGATGGCCTTGCGACGGGCCTTCTCGACCTTCCTGGCGTGCTTGCGGGCCTTGGCGGTGCCGTCGTCCGCGTCACGGAAGAGGAAGTTCATGATGACGCGCTGCAACAGCGCGCAGATGAGGATGATGGCCAGCAGCACCACGGCCATGGCGGAGGCCAGGCCGACCTTCTGGTCGGAGTGCGCGATCTTGTCCATCTGGACGAAGAAGGTGCCGGTGCCGTTGGCGCCCGAGGTGATGACGTAGGGCGCCTCGAAGGCGGACAGGGAGCCGGTGATGGCCAGGATGATGTTGAGCACCAGGATGGTCTGGATCCCGGGAAGGATGATGTGCTTGAATTGCTGCCACTTGTTCGCGCCGTCGATCTCCGCGGCCTCGTAGAGCGTGCCGTCGATCGACATGATCGCGCCGATGAACAGGATCATCGTCTGGCCCAGGTAGCGCCACACCGAGGAGGCGACCAGGGACCAGTTGTTCACGCTCTGGTCGCGCAGCCAGTACGGCAGCTGGTCCAGGTTGAAGCCGCACCACTGGAGCACCGAGTCGAGCACGTAGCCGCGGGTGTAGAAGAACTTGAAGATGAAGCCGATGGCGATGCCGTTGATCAGGTAGGGGAAGAACATGGAGGCCTTGAAGAAGGCGCCGCCCTTGACCTTGAACGCGAGGATCGTGGCGAAGTAGAGGGCCAGGATGACCTGGATGACCGCGCCCGCCATGTAGTAGAGGGACAGCTTGAGCGTGGCCAGCAGGTCCGGACGGGTGAAGATGTCCGTGAAGTTCTTCAGGCCGACGTACTTCGGGGTGCCGATGTACTTCATCTTGAAGAAGCTGTAGCCGCACATCTGGAAGAACGGCAGGTAGGTGAACACCACCAGCAGGGCGATCGGCAGGACGCAGAACAGGCAGATGATGCCGATCTTGCGCCAGTCACGCCGCTGCTTGTTGTACGGGATGTCCTCCGCGCTGACCGTGGGCTCGGTCGTCAGTGAGGTGGTCATGGTCTGTTCCTTCCTTATTCTCGGATTCATCAGTGAATCCACCAGGCTTCTCTGCCTGCCTGTGAAATAAGTGTGATGATGTCAATATAAGCCAGTGTTTCCAGTTTGTCAAGCGCTTAAGTTGTACCGTGTCGCGGAGCCGGTTTTTCGTGGTTTGCCGGGTAGTGTACACGGTTTGCGGGCGGTTTGTTCAGCTGGTTTCAGCGGCGGGGGCACCTGGTGGCGATGTCCGTGAGCGCTCCTGCCGGGCAAGCGAAACGGCAGGGCACCCCAGGAGAGAAAGGGAGATGGGCAACCCTGCCGTACCGCTTGTCAGGAAAGAGGAAAGGGAAAGAAAAGGTTCGGTACACGTGTCATGGCTTGCGCCATTGTCTGGGAAGGGCCCCGGACGGGTGTACCGTCCGCCCGGGGCCCGGTCGGTCAGGACTCGGACTCGACGGCCGCGCCCCACTTCTGGTCCCACTCGTCCATGATCTGGTCGATGGTCTTGGTCTTGTTGGCGGCGTCCACGACGATGTCCTGGACCTTCTTGCCGTTGCCGTTGTTGATGCCCAGCTCGGAGTCGGAGTTGATGTCCGCGAAGAGGTCCTCCTCGCCTTCCTTGGCCGGATCGTCCACGATCAGCTTGACGTCCTTGAAGTGCTCGTAGATCTCGGGCATGTCGGTGTCGTCCTTCTGGATCGGGATGCCGCCCTCGTTCTTGGCGTAGCCGGACTTCTCGGTCATCCACTTGACGAAGATCATCGCGGCCTTCTGCTTGTCCGCGTCGGAGTTCTTGTTGATGCCCATGGAGTAGTTGCCGGCCATCGTGGCGTACTGCTTGCCGTCCACGGTGATCGGGAACGGCATGTACTGCACGTCATCGGCGTGGTCGCCGGCCTGCTTCATCTGCGGGACGGCCCAGGCGCCGAGCACCATCGTGGCGATCTCACCCTTGTTGATGCGGCCCTTCGAGGACTCCCAGTCGGTCGTCGAGTAGTCGTCCTCGGTCAGGCCGTCGGCCACCGCGTCGTACAGCGTCTTGTAGACGGCGTACGGGTGGGTGTCGGGGTCGGAGGCGTCCTTCTTGAACGGATCCTTGGTCGTCGGCAGCACCTGGTTCATGTACGTGGAGTCGCCGGTGGCGTTGCCCGCGATGTACTGGTCCCAGGCACCCATCGCCCACTCCTCGCAGAAGTTCGTGTACAGCGGGATGGCGTCGGTGTTCTCCTTGACGAGCTTGAGGTCGGCGATGAACTCCTCGGGCGTGGTCGGCAGCTCCTTGACGCCGGCCTCCTCGAAGATGCGCTTGTTGTACACGATGCCGGCGGTCACGCCGTTGTTGGCGACGCCGTAGGTCAGGCCGTCGTAGGACTTCTCGTCGGCCAGCTTGACGACCTTCTCCATCTCGGCGGTCTCGCCGAGCGGCACGAAGTAGTTCTCGTACTCGGACTTATCGACCGCCGGGATCATCATGATGTCCCACGAGTCGTTGTTGGCCTGCAGTCGGGTGAGCGCGGAGTCCGCGTAGTTCGAGTCGGTCTGCACGGTCACCTTGATGTTCGGGTACTCCTTGTTGAAGTCCGCGATGTAGGACTTCCAGTTCTTGCCCGGGTAGTTGTCCAGGTTCATGTCGGTGCGGTTGTTCATGAACACGATGGAGGTGTTGAGGTCCTTGCCGGTCTCGCCGAGCGTGATGTCCGGGTAGGTCAGGCCGAGCTCGTTGGCGGCCTGCGCGGTGCCGCCCGAGCCGGAGCCGCACGCGGCGACGCCGACGAGGCAAGCGCCCGCGGCCACCGCCGCCACCACACGCTTCACCTGCTTGCCGATACGGTTCGATCCCATGGAATGCATGACTGATGGTCCTTCCTTGTGTGCCTGCGCCGCTCCGGTGCGCCGCATGCGCTTCGCTCTTCGTTGAGCCTCTCCCCCGGCGGCGCCTCTGCCGCGCCGCGGGCTTGATGGAATCGAGGATAAACCCAAACGGCCGAAGATGTCAAGCGCTTAAGTTACCGCTGCCCACTTCAGTTCCCCGTGCGATATTCGCTTAAGTCCGGAAAATACTGGCATCGGCGTCCCGCCGCGAGCCGCCGCCCACCGGCGCGTCCCGACGTGTCGCTTCAGCGCGCCGGCCGTTTCAGCGAAAAAACGCGCGGCCCAACGTCCGGAAACCGGCCAAAACGTTGGAACCGCGCGTCTTCAGCGCACTGAAGCGTTCCGTCAGCGCTCGTGCTCGGCGATGAACCGGCGGTACCAGTCGAAGCTGTCCTTGCGGATGCGCTCCTGGCTCTCGTAGTCGACGTAGGTCAGGCCGAAGCGCTTCGAGTAGCCGAAGGCCCACTCGAAGTTGTCCATGAGCGACCACGCGAAGTAGCCGCGCACGTCCGCGCCGGCGTCGAGCGCGCGGGCCACGGCCGCCAGGTGCGCGCAGGTACGCGATGCGCTCGGGGTCGTGCACGGCCTTGACGCCGTCGTCGGAGATCTCCACGCGGTCCGGGCACGCCATGCCGTTCTCGGTGACGACGAGCGCGATGCCCGCGTAGTCGTCGTTGAGCTTGATGAGCGTCTCGTAGAGCGCGTCGGGGTCGATGTTCCAGCCCATCTCCGTGTGCGGGCCGTCGGTGGGCAGCCAGTCGATGTCCGCGGCGCCGGGCGCGGTGGTCGCCTCCACCGGCTGCGGGAACTGCGGGCGGTCGGACATGGCCACACGGTTCGTCGAGTAGTAGTTCAGGCCGAGCGCGTCGATCGGCTGGTGGATGATCTCGAGGTCGCCGTCGCGCACGAAGTCCCAGTCGCACAGGCCGCGCGTCACCGCGAACAGCTCGCGCGGGTAGTCGCCACGCAGCATCGGGTCGAGGAAGATGCGGTTGGCGATGAGGTCGAGGCGGTGCACGGCGTCGGCGTCGCCGCGCGAGACCTGCAGGTTGAGCGTGACGCTCAGCTCGGGCTTGCCGCCGGCCTGCGCGCGCACGGCCTGGCACATCAGGCCGTGCGCCAGGTTGAGGTGGTGCGCGGCGGGGAACGTCAGCGGTCCCTCGCCCAGTCCCGGTGCCTGCTCGGTGCCGCCGTAGCTCAGGTGCGCGGAGCACCACGGCTCGTTGAGCGTCGTGTACTGCGTGACGCGGTCGCCGAGGCGGCGCGCGACATGCGCCGCGTAGTCGGCGACGCGGTACGCGGTGTCGCGGTTGAGCCAGCCGTCCGTGCGCGGGTTCTCGTTGAGGTACTGCGGCAGGTCCCAGTGGTAGAGTGTGACGATGGGGGCGATCCCGTACTCGAGCAGGCGGTCGACGATGCGCTCGTAGAAGTCGAGGCCCTCGGCGTTCGGCTTGCCGTCGGGCGTGGGGATGACGCGCGGCAGGGCGACGGAGAAGCGGTAGGCGTTGACGCCGAGGTCGCGCACGAGCTTGAGGTCCTCCTCCCAGCGGTGGTAGAAGTCGTCGGCGACGTCGCCGGTGTCGCCGTTCAGCGTGTGGCCGGTGTGCGAGAACACGTCCCAGATCGACGGCGTGCGGCCGCCCTCGGTCGCCGCGCCCTCGATCTGGTACGCGGAGGTGGCGGTGCCGAAGCGGAAGCCGTGCGGGAACTCGAAGCCGTCGAGGATGTCGGTCATGGTGGTCCTTTCGTGGAAGTCCGGGGGAGGGTGCGGCGCGCGCCTCGACGCGCGCGCCTGTCACCTTCCGATTGTACCCTTGGAGCCATCGCCGCTGAATCGCTTCAGGTTCTGTGGCCACTGTTTTCCGGCGCCCGACGAGGGGCGCCCGCGCACGAAGGAGTGTCATGCGTTCCATCCCGTCCACCGATCCCGCGTTCCTGACCGAGGTCCGCGTCGACGCCACCGCCGGCGGCGCGCCGCTGTGGGTCTTCCCGTACACGCAGGCGCGCTTCCGCTTCACCGGCACGTCGCTCGCCGTGCGCGTGCGCGATCACTGGAACTACGGCGACATCCGCCTCGGCGTGGCCGTCGACGGCCGCCAGTTCGCCGTGCGTGTGCCGTCGCCCGCCGAGCCGTCGCTGCCCGCGGGCGCGACGCTCGGCGACGACGGCGTCCTCACGCTGCCGGTCGTCGACGGGCTGCCCGGCTGCGTGCACGACGCGGTCGTCTTCAAGCGGCAGGACGGCGGCATGCACTACCTGGAGTTCCACGGCGTGCAGGTGGACGACGGCGCGCGGATTGCCGCGCCGGTCGCGACGGCGACGTTCGACGACGCGCCGCTCGCGCTGGCGATGGCGCCGGGCGTGCCGCCGCTGGCGGACGGCACGCGGCGCATCGAGTTCTACGGCGACTCGGTGACCTGCGGCGAGCGCAACGAGGCGACCGCGTACCTCGGCCAGCTGGACCCGGAGGTGGACCTGTCGGCGGCGTCGAACGCGTGGTACTCGTACGCGGCGATCGCGGCGCGCGCGCTGGGCGCCCGCGCGCGGCTCATCGCGCAGGGCGGCGCGTCGCTGCTCGACGGCATCGGCTGGTTCAACGGGCCCGACTACCTGGGCATGGAGAGCATGTGGGACCGCGTGCGCTACAACCCCGCGTTGGGCGGGACGTCGCGGTGGGATTTCGCGGGCTTCACGCCGCAGGTCGTGGTGGTGGCGCTCGGGCAGAACGACACGCACCCGCGCGACTTCATGGCGCTCGACTACGACGGCGACGAGGCCCGTCACTGGCGCGCGCGGTACGCGGACTTCCTGCGCGCGCTGCGCTCGCGCTACCCGCGCGCACATCGTGTGCACGACGACGGTGCTCGAGCACGACCACGCGTGGGACCGCGCGATCGACGAGGTGGTCGACGCCTTCGGCGATGCGCGTGTGACGCATTTCGCATACACGCGCGCCGGCTCGGGCACGCCGGGTCATCCGCGCATCGCGGAGGACCTGGAGATGGCGGCGCAGCTGGTGGCGTACGTGAACTTCCTGGGGCCGGAGGTCTGGGAGGACTGATCGGCCGCTCCCCCTGCGCCCGGACCCATCTCTCCTTCATCACGGGAACGCCCCCGCTCGCAGTCGACGTGCGTCGACTGCGAGCGGGGGCGTTCCCGTGATGAAGG
>JAXJQE010000027.1:0-3965 GCA_036311305.1 Bifidobacterium sp. | reverse complement strand
CCGCCGACGACACCGACGGACGGCACGTCGACGTCGGCAGCGCCGTCGACGGCCACGAAGCAGGGGGAGTGACCATGGGTTCCAACGAATACTTCGACATCGGCATCTGGGGACTGGTCATCGCCATTCTCATGGTCGCCGCCGCGGCCGCCATCTCCGCGCTCATGCGCATGGGCATCGCCAAGTCGCTCATGTGGGCCACCGCGCGCTCGCTCATCCAACTGCTCGTCATGGGCTACGTCATCGCGTACGTCATCAGGATGCAGAACGTGTGGCTCGTGCTCGCGCTCATCGTCGTCATGGTCGCCGCCGCGCTGCAGATCACCCTGTCGCGCGCGACAGGCGCACCGAAGGGGCTCGTGCCGCTCGTGCTGCTCTCGCTCGTCGTGACGCTGCTGCTCATGCTCGCCATCGTCGCCGAGGCCATCGTCCATCCGCATCCGTGGTATGCGTCGCAGCTCATCATCCCGCTCGTGGGCATGCTGCTGGGCAAGACCGTGTCCGCCGTGGCGCTCGCGTTGAGCCGCTTCTTCGAGTCGATGCGCGAACGCGCCGACGAGGTCTCCACGATGCTCGCGCTCGGCGCCAGCAAGTGGGAGGCGGCCAAGCCGAGCATGGTCAACGGCATCAAGCTGGGCATGCTGCCGAGCATCGCCATGCTCGCCTCCAGCGGCATCGTGACCATCCCGGGCATGATGAGCGGCCAGATCATCGCCGGCGAGAGTCCGGTGAGCGCCGCCAAGTACCAGTTCGTCATCCTCGCGGCGGTCGCGGCCCTGACGCTCGTGGCCGACTCGATCATCATGGTCCTTATTTACAAGAAGTGCTTCATCTCCTTCGACCGCTACCTCGTGCCGCCGCCGGCCAAGCAGCTCACGCTCAAGGACCTGCGCACGCTGCGCAAGGACATGCACCCGCACGAGACGCCCGCCGAGGTCAAGAAGGCCGTGCAGTCCAGCCAGGCCGCGAAGGACCTCAAGGCCGCGGCCGCGGAGACAGCGACGGCGGACGCGGGTGCGTCGACGGCGTCCGCCGGGCACGCGGACACGGACGCGTAGGCCCGGGGCGCGGGGGAGCGGCCGGCGTCGGCGCGCCCGGCCTCCCGTTCGACGGCCCGATTGTGGGACGGCCGGCGCGTTGACGCCGCTGCCTCCCCTAGAATGACGGCATCCGGCATGCCAGATGCCGTCATGAGGGGTCACAAGGGAAAGGGAAGCCCATGAACCGAACCGCGTCCACCGACAAGGCCGATACCGTCTCCGTCGCCGTCTCCAACCTCAACAAGCGGCATTTCGGCCGCACATTCCCCGGCCACGGGATGCTCACCGCGTTCACGCAGCGCCAGTCGATGGGCGAGCCGGACACGTACACGCTGTCCTTCGACAACGGCCAGCCCGAATCCTTCGCGCCCGACGAGCGTCTCGAGTACCTGAGGAACGTCCGCAAGCGCTAGGTATCCCATGCCTGTCCGGCGCTTCCGCAAATCCATTTCCGCAATCTGGCGCTCCTGCGCGTGCGCGGCGACATGAACGTCGGCGCGATCTGCGAAGCGCTGTCCCTGGCGTCCGGCTCCGTGAGCTACCACCTGCGCACGCTGGAGGCGGCCGGACTGGTCGAACGGGCCAGGCATCCCGAGGACGGCCGCACCAGCTGGTGGCGCGCGGTGGGCACCGCGATGAGCGTGCCCGGCGAGGACGCCCAGGAGGAGCCGGCCGCCACGGGGGAGTACCTCGAGGCCGTGTCCGACACGTACCGCGAACTCTACGGCCGCTACCTGGCGGCGCGCGGGTCGCTGCCGCGCGAATGGCGCGACAACGCGCTCAACGAGGACTGGGCACTGTGCCTGAGCGTCGAGGAGCTCGCGGCGATGAACGCCGAGCTCGACGCCGTCGCCCAACGCTGGCGCCACCTCGCGCAGGGGCGCGAGGAGGATGGCGACCACCGCCGCATCGCGCTGGTCATGCAGACCTTCCCCTGGCTTCCGTGAGATAGGGGCGCGTCATGGAGGACATCATTGAGGAGGACGGGCGGGAGGAGCGCCGTCTGTTGGGGCACCGTGGCCGCGCTGCTGGCCGCCGGCACGCTCACCTATCCCGTGCTGCTGGCCGTCGCGGTGGCGGCCTCCGCGGTCAACGGCTTCCTCTCGCCGGCGTCCGACGCCATGCTGCGCTCGATCGTCAGCGTGCGCGACTACCCCAAGGCGCGCAGCATGAACGAGGGGCGCGACGCCGCGGTGAACATGGGCGGCAGCCCCCTGGGCGGCTTCCTGTTCGCGATCGCCCCGTGGCCGCCGTTCCTCGCCTCGTGCGTGATGTACGCGGCGGCCGGCGTGGCGGGCGGCGCGATCCACCGGCCCGCGCGGCCGCGGCGGTCGCACGGCGCACGGGGCACCCTGCGCGCGACGATTGCCTCGTTCGCCGGCGACTTCCGGGAAGGCTGGGCGTGGTCCCTGCGCAAGCGCACGCTGCTCGTGGTCATGGTGGTCTCGGCGCTGCTCAACTTCGGCGTCAACGGCTTCCAGTACGCCATCCAGCTGCACCTCATGGCCTCGGGCGAGCCGTCCACCGCTATCGGCTTCCTCGATACCGGCGTGTGCGTCGCCATGCTCCTCGGCGCCTTCGTCGCCGGCAAAGTTTCCGAGCGCGCGCCGGTCGGGCCGGTCGTGTGCTGGGGCGTCGTGGCCGTGTGCGCCGTGGGGACGGTGCTGGTGTGCGTGGACGGGTACTGGGCCGTGCTCGTGGCCAACTCGCTCATGTGCGTGCCGTTCCCCGTCATCAACGCGCTGCTGCTCGGCTTCGTGTTCGCCAAGACGCCCGACGCCATGCAGGGGCGCGTGGGTGTCACGCTGGGCGTGCCCGCACAGGCCCTGTCGATGTTCTGCTCCGCCACCGCCGGCAGTCTGCTGCCCGCGATCGGCTACCGCGCGACCATGCTCGTGTTCCTCGCCGTCCTGGGCGCCAGCGCCGTGGCCATGGTGTGCTACCGGCCGCTGCGCTCGATTCCCAAGGCGGATGGCTGGGACGCGGCCGAGCTGCGCTGACGCGTCTGCGCGCTGCGCATGGTGACCAATGCCGATGCATCCAACCGGGCCTGTTGGGCCATCATGCGTGTCATGGCTGGGTTAGGTCCTTGAAATTGCCCAGCACTTCCTCGTGGGTGCCGGTGCGTTGGAACACGACCATGTCCCCACGGGTGCTCCACAGCAACAGCCAGTCGCCGGCATTGGCTACGTGGCATTCGTCCGTGGGGAACGGCGTGCCCTGCAGCCGGTGCGCCTTGTGGAGTTGGCGCAAGATCCGCCTCGCCTCGTCGCTGTCCTCGATGACCAGCGACATGACCTCGCGCAACGGCGCCAGGTCCGTGTGCTTGCGCTGCAGGCGCTTGATGTCACGGGCGAAACGCTTCGCGTATCCGGGGCGCAGCATGCTCACATGCCCAACGACTTGAACATCGAGTCGGCGTCCTCGAAGCGGCCCGTGCCCTCCTCGAGCATCCGGTCGGCCTCGGCCATCGCCTCCAGGGTCTCCGCGGGCAGTCCCAGCGTCATGGGCTGCGCGAAACCGCCGTTGCGATTGAAGGAAGCCACCATCATGCGGATCGCGTCGCTGGGCGTGGTGCCCAACGCCTTGGTGATGGCCTTGAACATCGCCGCTTCCTGGTCGTCCATGCGAACCGCCATCTGTACCGTCATGCTCACTCCGATTCCTTTTGCCCAACAAATGAAAACATATGGTTGAGATTTGTTGATTATTGGTATACAAGTGTACACACTGAGCGGCCGCATCGTCATCGAACCCACCACACGGTGAAAGGGCCGCTTGACGTAAAGCCCGTTATCGGAGGTTTGGGGCGCTCGGGTCGGTGGTGCCGTGGGTCCGTGTGGGGTGGACATAACCGGTGGTTGCGCCGTGGGCGTGCTGTTGGCGTAGCGTTTGCATACGATTGTAGTCAAGAGAGGTCCATTG
>JAXJQE010000026.1:0-1951 GCA_036311305.1 Bifidobacterium sp. | reverse complement strand
CAATGGACCTCTCTTGACTACAATCGTATGCAAACGCTACGCCAACAGCACGCCCACGGCGCAACCACCGGTTATGTCCACCCCACACGGACCCACGGCACCACCGACCCGAGCGCCCCAAACCTCCGATAACGGGCTTTATGCTAACCACGCATAAAGGCACGCATATGGGACAGCACCGGTGCCCGAACGCCGGGCGGTGGACTCGTCAATGCCGCGGTCGCACTTGAGGCCCTCGAGCATGTATCCCATCGTCAGGCCTGATGGTCCTCCTGCTGCGCCAGCTGCTGGCGCGCCTGCTCCTCCTGGGCCTTCATGCGGTCCCAGGCGGCGGTGGACTCGCCGCGCACGCTGGCGCGCACGGCGTCCATCGCCTCCGTCAGCTCCGCCTTGCGGTCCTGGAAGTTGCGCGCCTGCGTGGCGCTGGGCATGACGGTGTCGTCGTCCAGCAGGCCGCGCGTGCCGTCGATCAACGACATCAGCCACGCTCGTGGCCGGGTCGCGCACGTCCTTGACGGTGGCCGAGTACACCTCGACCGACTCGTCGAGCGTCAACTCGAGCGCGGAGCGCGCCTCGCGCACCTCGCGCGTCCGGCACCCTCACCTCACCGGTCGTGACGTGGTCCGCGACGGTCGCGCTGCGCACCGGCGTGTCCAGCACGTGCCAGGCCAGGCCTCCGGCCAGCAGGACGGCGGCCACCGTCCCGGCGCCGACGGCGAGCATACGGTTGTTCGTTGCCATGGTCATTCTCCTTGGTTCATTTCTCATTGGGTAGTCATTGGGTTGTCATGGGTTCGTCGCCCGTGTGGCCAGGGTGCGCCTAGCCGAAGGGTTTCCAGGTGACGGCGCCGTCCGGGGTCTGGCTCTTGGGGTCGCTGCCGTTGGCCACGTAGCACAGCATCACGTCGGGGTCGTCGTAGTCGAAGCTGTAGCCCTCGCTGGTGGCCCGGCTCCAGGAACCGTCGATGTCCCCGGCCTCGTCCACGTAGTCCGCGTACAGTTCGTCGACCTTCGCGCTCTCCTCCTTGTAGGTGCTGGGCGTGTACGAGACGGCCACGAGGTCCTTGCGCCGCAGGCAGTCCATCAGGCCGGTGTCGGCATCCTGGTAGAGGCCCGGGTTGCCCAGGGCGCTGCGGTACAGCTGGTCGACGTAATCCCTTTCCAGGGTGATGCATGCGGTGGTGTCGTCGGTGACCTTGCGCTCGACCTCCTCGCCGCGGCCGCCCACGTCCATGCTCATCGTGGTGCCGTGCACGCCGCCCTGGTACATGGTCGTCACCATGGGCGCGTACCCCTTGTCCGCGAGGCACTGCTGGAAGTTACTCCACGCCAGCTCGTAGTCGGCCTTGGTGACCACGCCGTCGTTGGCCAGCGCGCGCTCGAGGATCGCCTTCTGGTTGGCGGAGATGTTCCCCTGGTACCGCTCCAGCACATCCTTGACGCGCGCCGACAGCGACGTGGCGATGCGCGCGCCCTGCAGCTCCTCCGTCTGCGCGGCCGCGCTCCCCGATCGCGCGCCGCTGTCCCCTCCGCCGCAGGCCGCCGTCGCCGCCACCAGGCAGACGGCGAGCAGTCCCGCGGCCACTTTCCCCAACCCGTGTCGCATAGCGGATCCCCTCCCCCGAGCAATCGTCGAAGGCACCGTCGATGGCACCTTCCGCCAGTATTCCACGCCTTTGCGAAGGCACGCAAGCCGCGTACCACCATTGTGTACGCGGCTTGCGCCAACGGGCGCCGACATGCCAAGCTGGTGGGTGGGACGCGCATCGGCCGCGCGCCATCGAGGGGACGCACCACCACGGCAAAGGGGAATGTTCATGGGACGCAAACGCACGGAACGCACGCGCCGCGCGCGCACGACACCGCTCACCTGGGCGGTGCTCGCCGCCGTCGTCGCGGCCGCGCTCGCCACGCTGGCGTGCGCGCTGTGGCTGCCGGACCGCGCACCGT
>JAXJQE010000025.1:0-2896 GCA_036311305.1 Bifidobacterium sp. | reverse complement strand
GCCGAGGTCGTGCCGGCGCACGAGCCAGCACACGATGCCGAGGCACACGGCGAATGCGACGACGAAGATGAGGCCGTTGAGCCAGCCGTACGCGCGCAGGCTCTTGTCGGCGCGAATGAGCGGGCCGACGGACATGCACCACGCGATCCACGCGCAGGCCAGCGCGGCGACGCCCCAGCGGAACACGGCGCTGACGGCCGCGCCTGGCGTGCGCCTACTGGCGCGCGCCGACGCCGACGCCGACGCGGCGTCGGCGGTCGTGGGACGTACGGAACCGTTGGCAGGGGAGTGGGAACGCATAGGTCCGATTGTAGAGGCCGCGCGGGAAGTGCACCTCAGTCGCCGGCGGGCAGCACGCCGACGTCGGCGGTGTGGACGATGCGCATGCGGCCGGTGCTGTCGACCATGGACAGCGACGCGTCGCTGGTGATGCCGCGCGCGGTGCCGGTGACGACCTTGCCGTTGGTGTAGCGCACGCGCACGCTGTGGCCGATGGTCCAGCACTCCTGGCTGACGCGGCGGTGCAGGTCCTGCGAGAAGCGGGTGGGGTGGAGGCCGAACTGCCACAGCCGCTTGCCGAGGCCGTCGACGATGCCCGCGGCGATGGTGTCGATGATCGCCACCGTCTCCGGACGCTGCGCGCCCTCCTGCTGCGGTTCGGTGACCAGCTGGAACGACGTGGCCTCCGCGCTGGGCAGCTGGTCCGGCGGGACGTCGATGTTCAGGCCGACGCCGAAGACGATGGCCACACGGCTGCTGTCGCCGGGAATGGGGACCACCTGCGTGAGGATGCCGCCGAGCTTGTGGCCGTGGTAGACGATGTCGTTGGGCCACTTGAGCAGCAGTTCGTTGCGCGGATGCTCGAAGACGCCGGTGCCCTTCGTCCACAGCAGCTGCAGGTCCGTGAGGGCGGCGCGCACGGCGTCGAGCACGCTCAGGCCGGCGATCATGGGGATCCAGCCGTTGAGCTTGGGGTCCCTGGCGAGGTCCGCGCCGACGGCGCTGACGAAGGAGCAGATGAAGGAGTCGCTCGGCACGGTGATCCACTTGTGGTCCAGGCGGCCGCGGCCGGCCGTCTGCCGGTGGGCGCTGACCACGGTGATGCCTTGCGGCGACCAGGGGGCTTCATGGGAGGCGTCCTTGGTCTCCTTGGTGATGACGTCACCGGCGATGCCCACCGCTTCCAGGTCCTCCATGACTGCGTTCGCAAGGGAGTCACCACCGGCGAACCGCGCCGCCACGTCGTTCGTGGACCCCACCGTCTCAAGTTGGATGACCCGCGCCACTTTGCGCGTTTTCGGGAATGAGGTGCCCATGCCAGGTTCCTTCCGTCGCTGTCCGTCCAGCGTCTTCTCCACTCCCTTTCAAGGGTACGCCACAACCGTTTCCAATGATGTCAATTGACCACGTTCGCAATGATGTCGGGAGTCTCCGGCGTGTCGCGCCAGTGCCGTCGCGCCCCACAGCGCGAGCGCCATCGCCACGGCGCCAGCCATCCGCCCACCCTACCGGAGCCGCCTACGCCACCGTTTGTGGTCCCGGACAAAAAC
The DNA here is from genome assembly GCA_036311305.1 of Bifidobacterium sp. Classification (GTDB taxonomy): domain Bacteria; phylum Actinomycetota; class Actinomycetes; order Actinomycetales; family Bifidobacteriaceae; genus Bifidobacterium. The sequence continues at coordinate 1,346 of JAXJQE010000025.1, read as the reverse complement.
GCGTCCGCATTTTTGTGCGACCGCAACGCGCGCCGGACCCCGGGAACACGGCATCCTGAATCCCATGCCTTCCAAACTGCTCATCGCCAACCGCGGCGAGATCGCGCTGCGCGTCGTGCGCACGGCCAAGGAGATGGGGATCCCCACGGTCGCCGTGTACGCCGAGCAGGACCGCCACAGCCAGTACGTCACGCTCGCCGACGAGGCGTTCCTCCTCTCCGGCGACACCTACGCCGAGACGTACCTCAACGGGGACCTGCTCATCGACATCCTGCGCCGCAGTGGCGCCGACGCCGTCCACCCCGGCTACGGCTTCCTCTCCGAGGTGCCCGGCTTCGCGCAGCAGGTCATCGACGCCGGCGCCACCTGGGTCGGCCCGAACCCGCGCGCCCTGACCGAGCTCGGCGACAAGATCAGCGCCCGCCGCGTCGCGGAACGTGCCGACGTGCCGCCGGTGCCGGGCATCTCCAACGCGCTCGGCGACATGCGCACGCTGCTCGACTTCGCGCACATCCACGGCTACCCGCTCATGCTCAAGCGCACCGGCGGCGGCGGACACGGCATCACGCTCGTGCGCTCCGACGACGAGCTGCGCGGCTTCTACCTCAACCACAACGCCGTGCAGGGCGGCGACCTCGACGAGTACTTCGTCGAGCGGTTCATCGACCACGGCCGCCACGTGGAGACGCAGTGCGGCCGCGACCAGTACGGCAACTTCACCGTCTACTCCACGCGCGACTGCTCCGTGCAGCGGCGCAACCAGAAGCTCATCGAGGAGGCGCCCGCCCCGTTCCTCGACCCCGCAACCGAGCGCGAGCTGCACGACTACAGCCGGCGGCTGTTCGAGGCCGTCGGCTACGTGGGCCTCGGCACCTGCGAGTTCATGGTGACCGACACCGGCAAGGCCTTCTTCCTCGAGGTCAACCCGCGCCTGCAGGTCGAGCACACCGTCAGCGAGGAGGTCTGCGGCCTCGACCTCGTGCGCGAGCAGCTGGCCATCGCCGACGGCGGCCGCGTCAGCCCCGAACGCGAGCCCCGCGGCCACAGCTTCGAGCTGCGCATCACCAGCGAGGACCCCGCCACGAACCTCACCCCCTCCGCCGGCACGCTCACCACCGTCGAGTGGCCCAGCGGCCCGGCGTGCGCGTCGACTCCGGCGTGCGCGAGGGCGACACCATCTCCCCGAAGTTCGACTCGATGATGGGCAAGCTCATCGTCACCGCGCAGGACCGTCCCACCGCCGTGGCGCGCGTACGCCGCGCGCTCGCCGAGCTCACCATCGAGGGCGTGCCCACGCCGGCCGACCTCTACGCGCGCATCTTCGCCGACGACGACTTCACCGCGGG
>JAXJQE010000024.1:0-5545 GCA_036311305.1 Bifidobacterium sp. | reverse complement strand
CCTCGATGAGCACCTCGTCGGTCGGCGAGTAGTGGATGCCGGCGCCGGCGATGCGGTGCAGCTCCTCGGTGTCGTGCGCGATGCCGGAGCCCAGGCCGCCCATGGTGAAGCTGGGGCGCACCACCAGCGGGAAGCCGAAGCGCTCCGCGATGGCGTCCACCTCCTCGAGGGTGTGGGCGATGTCGGAGCGGGCGGACTTGGCGCCGGCCTGCTCGACGACCTTCTTGAAGGACTCGCGGTCCTCGCCGCGGTCGATGGCCTCGAGGGAGGCGCCGATGAGCTCGACGCCGTACTTCTCGAGCACGCCGGCCTCGCCGAGGGCGACGGCCGCGTTGAGGGCCGTCTGGCCGCCCAGCGTGGGCAGCAGCGCGTCGGGGCGCTCCTTGGCGATGATCTTCTCGAGGATCGGCACGGCGATGGGCTCGATGTACGTGGCGTCGGCCATCTCCGGGTCGGTCATGATGGTGGCGGGGTTGGAGTTGACCAGGATGACGCGGATCCCCTCCTCGCGCAGCACGCGGCATGCCTGGGTGCCCGAGTAGTCGAACTCGGCGGCCTGGCCGATGACGATGGGGCCGGAACCGATCACCATCACCGACTTGATGTCGTTGCGCTTAGGCATTCGTCTTCTCCTCCTTGGCTTCGTTCATCATGGCGACGAACCGGTCGAACAGGTATGCGGCGTCGTGCGGGCCGGCGGCGGCCTCGGGGTGGTACTGCACGGAGAACGCGGGGATGTCCACGCACTGCAGGCCCTCGACGACGTCGTCGTTGAGGTCGACGTGGCTGACGAAGACCTTGCCGTAGCGGCCGTCGCCGTACGGTGCGTCCACCGTCTCGCCCAGCGGGGTGTCGACGGCGAAGCCGTGGTTGTGGGCGGTGACCTCGACCTTGCCGGTGGTCACGTCCTTGACGGGCTGGTTGATGCCGCGGTGGCCGAACTTGAGCTTGTAGGTGCCGAAGCCCAGGGCGCGCCCGAGCAGCTGGTTGCCGAAGCAGATGCCGAAGAACGGATGGCCGGCGTCGAGCACCTGGCGCAGCAGCGCGACCATGTCGTCGGCCTGCTCCGGGTCGCCGGGTCCGTTGGAGAAGAAGACGCCGTCGGGATGGACGGCGTCGATGTCCTTCAGCGTGGCGGAGGACGGGAAGACGACGACACGGCAGCCGCGCTCCGCCATGCGGTGCGGGGTCATGGCCTTGATGCCCAGGTCGACGGCGGCCACCGTGGCCACCGGCTCCTTGCCCTCGAACTCCCCCATGGGTTCGATGGTGTAGGCCTCGTCGGTGCTCACCTCGTCGAACAGGCGCATGCCGGCCATCTGCGGCGTCTCGCGCACGCGGGCGAGCATGGAGTCCAGGCTCTGGCCCTTGAGGGCGTCGCCGGAGAAGATGCCGGCGCGCATGACGCCGGCGCTGCGCAGGTGGCGCACGAGCTTGCGGGTGTCGAGGTGGCCGATGCCGACGATGCCCTGCCCGACGAGCGCGTCGTCGAGGCTGCCGTCGGCGCGCCAGTTGCTCACGGCCATGCTGGGGTCGCGCACGACGTAGCCGGCGACCCAGATGCGCGAGGACTCGGGGTCCTCGTCGTTGACGCCGGTGTCGCCGATGTGCGGGAACGTCTGCACCACGATCTGGCGGTCGTAGCTCGGATCGGTGAGCGTTTCCTGGTAGCCGGTCATCGCGGTGGAGAAGACGATCTCGCCGAAGGTGGCGCCCTGCGCACCGTACGGCTCGCCTACGTAGACCTGTCCGTCCTCGAGGACGAGCACCGCGTCCCCTTCGGTGAATCGAACGTTAGCCGAGTCGATCTGGTTCACCCAAACCCCCATTCATCAAGGTAATTTCCCGTGGATAGCGGCCGGTTGAGAGTCGCGACCCGGCCGAACGCGTGTGCTCGATTATTCGGTCGTTGCGGCGGTGTCCTCCCCCACCGTGGGCTTGTGCGCGGTCACGGCGCTGAGCAGGCCGTGGATGAACGCGGGTGCGTCGTCGTCGCACAGGCTCTTGGCCAGGTGCAGCGCCTCGTCGATGGCCACCTTGTCCGGGATGTCGTCGTTGTAGACGATCTCCCAGGTGGCAATACGAAGGATATTACGGTCGACGGCGTGCATGCGCTTGACCTTCCATCCTGTGGAATAGCGGTTGAGCAGGCCGTCGATGTCCCCACGGTGCTCGGCGACGCCGCGCACGATGTCGATGGAGTATTCGGGCAGCGGGGTCTGCGCGCCGGGTTCGGCGATGCGCTCATCAAGAAGGGACAGGATGTCCTGCCCCTTCTCGTCCGCCTCGTACAACGTGTTCAGAGCCCTCTTGCGGGCGGTGGAACGTGCCATGGCAGCCTTCCGTCGGTGGTGGGTGGAACGGATCAGTTCTCGCGGCCCAGGTAGGAGCCGTCGGTGGTGTTGACCTTGACCTTCTCGCCCTCGCTGATGAACAGCGGCACCTGGATCTCGGCGCCGGTCTCGACGGTGGCGGGCTTGGTGCCGGCGTTGGAGCGGTTGCCCTGCAGGCCCGGCTCGGTGTGGGTGATGGTGAGCACCACGGAGGCCGGCAGCTCCACGGACAGCGGCTGGCCGTCGTGGAAGGAGACGATGCAGTCGGTGCCCTCGAGCAGGTACTTGGCCTGGTCGCCGACGAGGGTCTTGGGGATCATGATCTGGTCGTAGGTGGTCATGTCCATGAACACGAAATTGTCGCCGTCCTCGTAGGAGTACTGCAGCGTGCGGTTGTCCACGGTCTCGAAGTCCATCTTCATGCCCGCGTTGAAGGTCTTGTCCACGATCTTGCCGGACAGGACGTTCTTGATGGTGGTGCGCACGAAGGCAGGGCCCTTGCCCGGCTTGACGTGCTGGAACTTGATGACCTGCCACAGCTGGCCGTCGAGGTTGAGGATGGAACCGTTCTTGATGTCGTTGGTAGTCTGTGCCAAATTTCTCACCTATTCGATAAAGCTGTACAAAGAGCCGTTGATATTATGCCAGCACCTCCCTACAGCCGCAAACCATGTCCACGGGCACCCGTTCGCCCGAGGGCACAACGCCTCCACCCCGCCGCGACGGCGGTACCGTGGTGCGCAGACAGCCATCCGCATATATAAAATATAATATAAATAAAAGGAGTGCGTCACATGAACAATCCGATGGTCACCGATGCCCTGCTGGACGGGCGCTCCGTCATCGTCGTGGGCCCCGCCCCGCTCGCCGACAAGGTCACCGTGTTCGGCGACCTCATCAACCAGGTCGCCGACGACCGCTACCTCGCCGTCATCGACGACAAGAAGGGCCTGGACCCCGCGCTCGTGCCCGCGGGCGCGCTGACGATCGACGCCGACGGCGTGGGCGCCGACGCCATCCACCGGCAGATGCGCGAGGCCGGCGTCACCGCCGTCGCCTTCCCGGGGCTGCGCCGCGGCGACGTCGTGCGCATGCTCATGGACTTCGCCGGCCAGGAGAACGGCCAGGTCATCATGCTCAACGAGGGCACGTCCGACGCCAAGGCGACGCTCGACAACGACCTGCCGATGCTGCTGCTGCGCACCTCGCCGTCCGGCCACACCGAGTTCTCGGACGCGGCCATCAAGGCGATGGACCCGGTGCTGCTGACGCTGGACGACAACGGCAACGTCGAGTCCCTGCTCACCGTGGACCTCGGGGCCGACGGCCTCAAGCTCGTGCCCATGCAGTGACGCCGCGCGCACGCGCAAACGCGCGGGGTTGTCCGGAACCACCGGACGGCCCCGCGCGTTTCTGTAGGTTCCCACAATGGCACCGGTGGACGGCCCTCCGTAGAAGGGACGGGTTGTGTCGCGCGGCCGTGCGCCCGCGCTGTCCCCGAGAGAGAGAAGGATCTTCCCCATGGTACGGAGCAGGACAGCCCAGCTCATCTTCCAATCGTTCTACGTGGCCCTCGGCTGCGTGGGCATCCTCGGCAGCCTCGGCCTGTACGACGCCGAGTTCTCCGGCACGTTCTTCGTGTACTTCACCAACCTGTCGAACTACCTGTGCATCGCCGTGATGCTCTTCGAGCTCGTGCAGACCGCGAAACGCAAGGGCGACGGCTACGTGGACCTCTCCCCCGCCGTCAAGTTCATCTGCGTGACCGCGATCCTGCTGACGTTCTTCGTGTTCAACTTCATCCTCGCCGGCGCCGCGGACCGCGACCCGCTGTCCAACTACGAGGTGACGTGCATCATCTTCCACACCGTGCTGCCGCTCATGTTCGTGGCCGACTGGATCCTGTTCTACCGCCACCGCCGCGTCAAGTGGACGTACCCGCTGTACTCGATGATCTTCCCGCTGGTCTACCTGGCGTTCATCTACCTGCGCGCGTGGATCGTGGGATTCAACCCGGACACCCCGCTGCTCTACCCGTATTTCTTCCTGGACCTCGACCAGCAGAGCGTCGGCGGCGTGGTGCGCTGGTGCGTCATCCTGCTCGTCGCGTTCGTGGCCCTCGGCTACATCCTCATGGGCATCGACTGGTCCATCAAGTCGAAGCCCGCGGACGGCGACGCCGCGCAGGTGACGGCGAAGCGATCCGCCGACTGACGGACCAACCGGTCCGCCGGACCGGTTTCCCGTACCCCGGACGGCCGCGTGCATGGCGCACGCGGCCGTTTTTTGCGCTGTGCGTGAGAGGCTGGTGACTACGATGGCGGATGGATAGGTGCCGCGCGACGCGCACGGCATGGAAAGGAACGGCACGATGCCTTACACAACCAAGGAAATCTGGTGCCATGTGGACGACGAGCGCATCTACGGGTTGGCCTTCGTCCCCGAACACAAGGAGGGCGCGAAACTGCCCCTCATCATCTTCTCGCACGGCTTCGGCTCGAACCACGCGGCCGGCTCGTCCTACGGCAAGCACTTCGCGGAGCGCGGCATCGCGTTCTACGAGTTCGACTTCCGCGGCGGCTCGCTGGGCGGCAACAAGAGCGACGGCACGCCGAAGGACGAGTCGGTGGTCACCGAGATGCACGACCTGGAGGCCGTGATGGACGAGGCGGCCGGCTGGGACTTCGTGGACCCCTCGCGCATCATCCTGCTCGGCCAGAGCCAGGGCGGCTGCGTCTCGGCGCTGGTCGCCGGCGAGGAACCCGCCAAGGTGCACGCGCTCATGCTCGAGTACCCGGCGCTGTGCATCGAGCACGACGCCCTCGAGCGCTACCCCGGCCTCAAGGACATCGCGGGCACCAACCCCATGTTCAACGGCATGGTGGTGGGCTCGCGCTACTACACGGACCTGCGCGGCCTGGACATCTACGACACCATCGCCAAGTACACCGGCCCGGTGCTCATCCTGCACGGCGACGATGACACCATCGTCAACATCAGCTACTCGCAGCGCGCCGCCAAGGAGTACACGGACTGCCGCTTCCGCGTGATGGACAAGCAGGGCCATGGCTTCACGCAGGACGGCGACTACCACGCCATGGAGGTCATGGACGACTGGCTGACCGAAGTGGTCAAGCTCAAGGTGCCGTCGGAGTGGACGACGGACTGACCGTCCTTCCTTCGTATAGGTGAATGGCCGTGGGGGGGGGGGG
>JAXJQE010000023.1:0-1515 GCA_036311305.1 Bifidobacterium sp. | reverse complement strand
GTGTTCTCGGCCTCGGTTTCCTGAACCGGGGAGTTGTTGGTGTTGTCTGCCATGGTTCTCTATCTCCTAACGGTTCACTTGGCCTGCTGCGAGACCTGCTCGATCTCGAACACCTGCGGCTGCTGGCCGAGGTGCGGGTGCTCGGCGCCCGCGAACACGCGCAGGCGGCCCAGCTGGACCTTGGCGAGCTTGTTCTTCGGCAGCATGCCCTTGACGGCGTGCATGATGATGCGCTCGGGCTTGTTCTTCAGCAGCTCGGCGTAGCTGTCGCGACGCAGGCCACCGGGACGGCCGGAGTGGGAGTAGAGTTCCTTGTCGAGCTTGTCGCCGGTCAGGGCGATCTTGTCGGCGTTGATGACGATCACGTAGTTGCCGGAATCCGCGTTCGGGGCGAAGGACGGCTTGTTCTTGCCGCGCAGCAGGTTCGCGACCTGGGTCGCGAGACGGCCGAGCACGACGTCGGTGGCGTCGATGATGTACCACTCGTGAGTCAGGTCAGCTGGCTTCGGTGTGAAAGTTTTCACGATATACCTTTTTTCCTTGTATTGTGTTCCGGACCGCTCCCGCGGATCGGCTTGGTCGGGGCCTCGCCGCGTTGCCGGTCTCATTACCGTGGGCTCCCTGAAAGTCCTTATGGCGAGTGGGAAAGCGCTTTGAAGGACCCCGTAGGGAAACACAACAATCCTCTAGTGTATCAACACCCCTGACAATCCGCGACACCGGCGCAGCGATCAGATCTGCACGTGGCCGACGGCATCCAGGGCGTCGGCGATCGGGGTGTCGCCGTCGGGCATCATGATGATGTGGCCGTAGGTGTTGGGGCGGTCCAGGACGCCCGCCAGCACGGCGGCGACGTTCGGGATGGAGTTCGGCGTGGAGTGCAGCGGGTCGAGGTCGACCTTGCCGCTGCCCTCGGCGCCCTCCACGAGGTTGCCCGGCTGGACGATGGTCCAGTCGAGGTCGGTGTTGTCCATGAGCCACTGGTCAGCGAAGAACTTGGCGATGTTGTAGTCGGTGATGTCCTTGAGCGCGGGGTCGTCCCAGCGCTGCGGCTCGTCGGCGAACATGGAGCTCAGCAGCACGAAGCGGCGGATGCCGTCGATCTGCGCCGCGTTCATGAGCTTGACGGCGCCGAACAGGTCGGTCTGCAGCAGGTCCTTGCCGCGCGAGCCGGCCACGAAGTACACGGCGTCGGCGCCCTCGACGGCGTCGGCCAGGTCGGCATCGGACGCGTGCAGGTCGAGTTCCACCGGCGTGACGCCCTCGGGCGACGGCTCCACGGGGTGGCGGGACCCCGCCATGACCTCGTGCCCCGCCGCGACCAGGTCCTTGACCAGGTCCTGTCCGACGCGTCCGCTCGCTCCAGCCACGAATACCTTCATAACGATTGCCTCCTTGTAGGCCACGATATCGATTCCGCCCCCACCCTAGGCACGATTCCCCGCCGTCAGCGCTCAGCCCTTGGACGAACCGCATGCATACGCCGGAGGGGCCGGGGGGGGGGGGGGGGGGGGG
>JAXJQE010000022.1:0-6028 GCA_036311305.1 Bifidobacterium sp. | reverse complement strand
TCATCAAGGTGGGCGCCGCGACCGAGGTCGAGGCCAAGGAGCGCAAGCACCGCATCGAGGACGCCGTGCGCAACGCCAAGGCCGCCATCGAGGAGGGCCTGGTGCCCGGCGGTGGCGTCGCCCTGGTGCAGGCCGCCGCGAAGGCCGAGAAGGACGTCAAGCTCGAGGGCGACGAGGCCACCGGTGCCGCCATCGTCTTCGGCGGCGTCGAGGCCCCGCTCAAGCAGATCGCCGACAACGCCGGCCTGTCCGGCGACGTGGTGCTCGACAAGGTGCTGGCCCTGCCGGAGGGCGAGGGCTTCAATGCCGCGACCGACACCTACGAGAACCTCATGGCCGCCGGTGTCACCGACCCGGTGAAGGTCACCCGTTCCGCTCTGCAGAACGCCGCCTCCATCGCCGGCCTGTTCCTGACCACCGAGGCCGTCGTGGCCAACAAGCCGGAGCCGGCCCCGGCCGCTCCGGCCTCCCCGGACATGGGCTACTGATCCGCCCGTCCATGGGGGAATCGCTGACGGTGCCCCGTCCCGCGTCGCGCGGGACGGGGCACCGTCCGTTCTCCGCCTCCTTTCCCGTCGCGCGCCACGGCGTGCGGGGCGCTCACTGGCCGGCCGCGAAGAGGCGCGCCGCCTGGGCCTCGGCGTCCGTGTAGACCGGGGACGCCTGCACCAGCGCCTGCTGGATGGCCTCGAGCGACTGCTCCATCTGCGTCTGGGCGCTGCGCCACTGGGCCGCGATGGACGTGAACTGCGTGGCCGCCGAGCCGCGCCACGCGTCCTGCAGGGCGTTGAGGTTGGCGTACATGCCGTCCACCGCCTGCCTGATCGAGGCGATGGACGAGCTCACCGCCGCGCTCGACGCCTGGATGCGTTCGGGATCGACCTGGAACTGCGGCATGGGATGCTCCTTTCGTTGTGTCCTGTGATGAACCCGGGCCGGCGTTCGGTGCCGGCCGGTACTGTGGACTGTATGACATCTCCAATGCACCCGGAAGCCGGACGGGCGGCTGTGGCCCGTCGGGCCGTCAGACCACAGCGCCCCGGCGCGGCAGGTGCGGCGACGGCGCCGCGCCGGCTGGGACTCCTGCTGCTGTGCCTGCTGCTCGCCTGCCTGTGCGCGGTGGCGCCGCGGGCCGTGGCGGACGACGCATCCACGGCCGTGGACGCCAACAGCGGCTACATCGTCGACAGCCAGAACCTGCTGGGTGACGACCTGTCGAAGGTGTCGGACGCCATCACGCGCACGCGCGAGGAGACGGGCGTCAACGTGCGCCTGCTCTACATCCCCACCTTCAACTCGGACAACCCCGAGCAGTGGGCCACCGCCACGCTCAAGTCGCTCGAGCCGCCCGCCAACACCGTGCTGCTGGCCGTCGCCTCCAACGACGGCAACCTGGCGGTGGTCGTCTCGCCGGACTCCGACGAATGGCTGCGCAGCAAGCAGACCGTGGACCAGCTCTCCGAGGCCGCCTCGGCGCCCTTGGTCACGACCGGCAGCGAGGGACCGAACTGGTCGAAGTCGGCCATCGACATGATGGACGCCATCGTCACCGCCAAGCGCACCTCCACCTCCAGCTCCGTGGCCTCCATGGGCATCGTCGCAATGGTCGCCATCGCCGTGCTGCTCGTCGCGGTGACCGCCGGCTTCATCATCGTGCGCCGCCGGCGCGAGGCCGCCGCCGACGCCAAGGAAGAGGTGGGGCAAGAGGAGAAGGCCGCGGCCGACGCCACGGCGCCATCGGACGGCCACGACGGCACGCCGGCCGCCGAGGCCGCGCCGGATACGGGCGCGGCCACGAAACCCGCCGCGCCCGCGAAGCGCGGCAAGGGGCGGCACGCCGGCCGCCACGCCGCCAAGTAGGCCCTGTCGCCGCCTCCTTCGGGAGGCGGCATTCTTTTAAGGCGGCATTCAGGAAACGTCCAGCCATCGGGACCATGATGGGCACCATGAACAAAGCCACCGAAAGCAAGATCGTCGTCGTGGACGACGAACCGTCCATCCGCGACCTGCTCGTCGCCTCCCTGCACTTCGCCGGCTACGAGGTGGAGACGGCGGCCTCGGGTTCCGAGTCCATCGAGGTCATCGAGAAGACCCAGCCGGACCTCATCATCCTCGACGTCATGCTGCCGGACATCGACGGCTTCACCGTCACCCGCCACATCCGCCAGGAGGGCATCGACGCCCCCGTCCTGTTCCTCACCGCCCGTGACGACACCCAGGACAAGGTCATGGGCCTGACCGTCGGCGGCGACGACTACGTCACCAAGCCCTTCAGCCTCGAGGAGGTCGTCGCCCGCATCCGCGCCATCCTGCGCCGCACCCGCGAGCAGGAGGAGGACGACCCGATCATCCGCGTGGGCGACCTGGAGATCAACGAGGACTCCCATGACGTGACCCGCGCCGGCCAGCCCATCGAGCTGAGCCCCACCGAGTACAAGCTGCTGCGCTACCTCATGGACAACGAGGGCCGCGTGCTGTCCAAGGCGCAGATCCTGGACCACGTCTGGCAGTACGACTGGGGCGGCGACGCCGCCATCGTCGAGTCCTACATCTCCTACCTGCGCAAGAAGGTGGACGACGTGACCGTCACCGACGAGGACGGCACCACCCACAAGGTGCAGCCGCTGATCGAGACCAAGCGCGGCATCGGCTACATGATCCGCGTGCCCAAGAACCAGTGAGCGGGCCGCACCGTCCCCGACCAACCGTGACCAGTCCCCGCGAGGAGCATCGATGAACCAGCCGTCCGGCAATACGCGACCCAAGGCCGCCCCCGGGCAGGTCCGCCGTGGCCTGTCCCTGAGCTTCAAGCTCGTGGCCTCGATCATCGTCCTGTTGCTGGTGGGCACCGCGAGCATCTCGCTGTCCATCCGCACGCTCGTCAACAACTACCTCACGCAGCGCACCGACACGCAGCTGCTGCAGCAGGCCGAGCTCGTCTTCAAGAACTACCAGCTGCTCGAGCGCGACAACGCGAAGGACGACACGAACAGCCAGTTCATCACCTACTACGTGCAGCAGTACGACAACCAGACGGGCATGACGAAGGTGCTGCTGCAGCCCGTCTACCAGGACGGCGTCATCTCCAGGCCCGACCTGCCCGTCAGCGGCGAGCTGGGCGACCACCAGTTCGCCAAGCCGTTCACCGCGCCCGCCATCGTGAGCGTGGACAAGGCGCGCCGCGTGCCCGACCACGCCACGCTCGCCACCGCCGCCGCGCCGTGGCGCGTGGTGGCGCTGCGCTGGGTCAACGAGAACGGCGCCGGCGACACCCAGTACCGCGGCATCATCTACATCGGCCTGTCCATGGCCGACCAGGTGGACATGATCGACACCCTGACGCGCTTCTGCGCCATGGTGAGCATCGCCGTGATCCTCCTGGGCGGCGTCATCAGCGCCATCGCCGTGCAACGCACCCTCAGCCCGCTCAAGCGCATCGAGAAGGTCGCCGCGAAGATCGCCGCCGGCGACCTGTCCCAGCGCGTGCCCGACGCCGACGACGGCGGCGAGGTCGGCAGCCTGGCGCGCTCGCTGAACGCCATGCTCGCGCGCATCGAGCGCAGCTTCCACAAGCAGCAGGCCACCACGGAGAAGATGAAGCGGTTCGTCTCCGACGCGAGCCACGAGCTGCGCACCCCGCTGGCCGTCATCCACGGCTACGCCGAGCTGTACCGCATGCAGCGCCAGTCGCCGGGCGCGCTCGAGCGCGCCGACGACTCCATCGCGCACATCGAGGCCTCCAGCGAGCGCATGATGCTGCTCGTCGAGGACCTGCTGTCCCTGACGCGCCTGGACGAGGGCCACGGCATCTCGATCACGCAGCACGTCGACTTCGGCGCCGTCATCCGCGACTCGGCGGACGACCTGCACGCCCTCGACCCGGACCGCGCCATCGCCACCGGCATCATCGGCCTGGACGCCTCGGACCCCGAGCACCCCAAGCTCGAGACCACCCCCGGCGCGATGCCCGACGTGGTGCTCGTGGCCGACGGCACCCGCCTGCACCAGGTGGTCACCAACATCGTGGGCAACATCCACCGCTACACGCCGGCCGATTCGCCCGTGGACTTCTCGCTCGGGGTCATCGGCGTGGACATGGATCCGACGCTGCTCAACCAGCTGTCGCCGGACGAGGCGTCCCTCAGGCGCATCCTCGAGGCCGCCACGCGCTTCCGCCAGACGCGCAAGGGCACCATGGTGGCCGTCGCGCGCTTCGCGGACCACGGTCCCGGCGTGCCCGAGGAGTCGCTGACCAAGATCTTCGAGCGCTTCTACACGGCCGACCCCTCGCGCGCCCGCCAGAAAGGCGGCACCGGCCTGGGCATGGCCATCGTGCAATCCGTGGTCAACGCGCACCACGGGTTCATCTGCGCCGGCCAGACCCCGGGCGGCGGCCTGACCTACACGATCGCCATCCCGCTGGAACAGCCCAAGGAGAGCGACTGAGCGCGCCCCGGGACGCTGCCGCCCCTGTGGTACAATGACCGTTCGTAACTCGGCGGGCGTGCGCGCCCGCCCTCGATTCATGCTTGTGTGAGGTGACCATGCCCAGCGGACGTGTACGGTGGTTCGATGCGAAGAAGGGATTCGGCTTCATCCTCAGCGACCAGGGCACCGACGTCTTCCTGCCCTCGAGCGCGCTGCCGGCCGGGACCCGCGAGCTGCGCAAGGGCGCCAAGGTGGAGTACTCCGTGGTGGAGGGCTCCAAGGGGCCGGCGGCCATGGAGGTGCGCCTCGTGCAATCCGCCCCCTCCCTGGTCAAGGCGACCCGTCCCAAGCCGGACGACATGGCCGCCATCGTCGAGGACCTCATCAAGATGCTCGACTTGGCCGGCAACCAGCTGCGCCGGCACCGCTACCCGTCCCAGGCGGACAGCCACAAGCTCGCCGTGCTGCTGCGCGCGGTGGCGGACAACTTCGACGTGGAGGACTGACGCATGGCCTTCGATGATGTGGATCCCGTCGCCCTGGCGCGCGCCGTCGCCATCGACACCGCGGACGACCCGGAGCAGGTGGGCGAATTCGTCACCGCCACCGAGCTCGGCGACCATGTGAGCGACTTCCGCTTCAAGGCCCTCATGGTGGGCTACGAGGGCTGGCAGTGGTCCGTGACCCTCTTCCATGACGAGGAGCTCGACCAGTGGACCGTCGACGAGTCCACGCTCGCGCCCACCGACCAGTCGCTGCTGCCGCCGCCGTGGGTGCCGTGGAAGGACCGCCTCGAGCCCACCGACCTGGGCGTCACCGACGCGATCGGCACCGCCGAGGACGACGTGCGCCTCGAGGACGGCGTCACCGAGGAGACGGTGGCCACCGTGGAGGGGACGGTCGCCGAGGACGGTTCGACGACCGACCGGTCCGACCTCGAGGAGGCCATCGAGGACTTCGACCTGAGCCGGCGGCGCGTGCTCTCGCCCCTCGGGCGCGAGCAGACCGCGCAGCGCTGGTACGACGGGCCGCACGGCCCCAAGTCCCTGTCCACGAAGACCGCCGACGGCAAGGTGTGCTCCACCTGCGGCTTCCTGGTCCCGCTGCACAGCGACCTGGGCGACATGTTCGGCGTGTGCGCCAACCGCTGGAGCCCCGACGACGGCAAGGTCGTCTCCCTCGACCACGGCTGCGGCGAGCATTCCGAGATCGAGCCGCCCGAGCCGAGCCGCCTGTGGATCCAGACCAAGCCCGCCTTCGACGACATGAACGTGGACATCGTCGACCAGTCCGACCGCGAGGAGAACGCGGTCGTCGAACTGCTCGAACAGCTCGACGACGGCACCGTGGAACTCGTGCCCGAACCCGTCGAGGCCGTCGAGACGCAGGCCGAGAGCGACGCGCGCACCGCCGTCGACACCGGCGACGAGGCCGCCGCCGAGGCGCGCATCGCCGACGTCCAGGAGGTCGACGGCCAGGCCGCCACCCAGGAGACGCTGGACCTGCGGCTCGAGGACGAGGCCAGCGACGAATCCTGACGCACGGATACGGTGAGGGCCCGTGCCCATGGAAGGTTCCATGGGCACGGGCCCTCACCGTA
>JAXJQE010000021.1:0-2377 GCA_036311305.1 Bifidobacterium sp. | reverse complement strand
CCTCATGGCTGATGCCATGAGGGGCCACTCCGGTTGGACGATGTTCGCGCTACTTGCTCAGGTCGAAGCCTTGGTCGGAGGCGTCGCAGAGGCCGCGGTTGAGGACGCCTTGGTCGGCGGCCTTCGCGGCGATCTGCTTGCTGAAGGTCTCGACGGGGCGGGTGGTGTCGCGCAGGTCGTAGTAGTGGCAGACCTCGTCGTCGAACTGCTGCAGGTAGGTGTCGAGGTGGTCGGACTCGGTGTCGTAGGCGTTGTCGAAGAACTGCATGGCGCGCGGCATGCGCGGCTTGACGGCCGGGTCCTGCGCGGGCTTGCCGATGGCCAGGCCGAGCACCGGGTACGTGTACTTCGGCAGCTTGAGCGCCTTGATCAGGCAGGGGATGTCGTTGAGGATGGAGCCGAGGATCACGCAGCCCAGGCCCATCGACTCGGCGGCGGTCTCCATGGCGTGCAGCGCGAGCACGGCGTCGTTCTGTGCCTGGGAGAAGCGGTAGCCGTACTTGAGCGTGAACTCGTCGGAGTCGGGGTCGATGCCGGCCTTCTTCGCGATCTGCGCGTTGCGGTACTCGTCGAGCACGAACACGTACAGCGCGGGGGCGGTGGCGATGTACGGCTGCTTGCCGCACTTCGCGAGCGTCTGCTTGAGCTCGGGGTCCTTGATGCGGATCGCCGACCAGTCGTTGAGGTACTGGCTGGAGGCGGCGTGCTGCGCGGCGGTCTCGAGCGCCTCGGTGACATCCTCGCTCAAGGGCTCGCCGTCGAACGCGCGGATGGAACGACGGTCGAGCAGGGTTTGCATGGTTTCATTGTCGGTATTGGTAGTCATACGGCCCATTATGGGGACATGAACCGTGAATGGGGAGTGCTGACCGTTCAGCGAACAACGCGCACAGATGAGCGTGCCTATGCTCCGCGCGATGATGCCGACAGGGAGGACGCCGGCCCAACGCGTCCGGAACGGGAAACTCAGCGCTTCTTCTCGCGGCGAAGCTGCAGGCGGTGCACCAGCCAGTCGGTGCCCTTGTCGGAGCCACGGGTGACCAGCACGCCGAAGGCGCCCGAGACGGCGGCGAACAGCATGCTCATGATGATGCCGTTCTGCCTGTCCTTGGCGTCATCATCCGGGCTCGGGTGGATCTTGTTCATCATCGTGTCCCACACGCTCTGGAACACCTTGCCGGCGACCATGCCGATCAGCGACGGCAACGCCATCTTGACGGCCTTGTCGCCGAGGGTGTCCGGGTCGCTCATGCGCTGGGCGCGCAGTTCGGTGACCTTGTCGTCGACCTTGTTCAGCTGCCCGACGACCTTGTCCGTCGTGGCGTCGAGGTCCATGCCCTTCGCCGCGCCGTCCTTGGCGTCGGCCTTCACCTCCGCCTCGAGCTTCGGCTCCTTGGCCTTCGCCCCGGCGTGCTTCTTGCTACGTGTGCTCATGGCTCCAGTGTAGGCCACGGCGCGGTTTCGCCGACGGCGCGCAACCACGGCGTGGCATACGCCCACGGCGATGGCGCGGCGATTGCGCCTACGGTCGTTGCGGCGCGCGCTTCGCCGTCGGCGTCGCGCGGCCTCTTCGCCCTCGGCATCGGCGGTGCGTGGCATGTACAGTTGGTCACTATGACAGATGCAACGATTGCTTCTCCCGCGCGCAACGACGCCGCGGCCCACTACGGCGACCTGGTGCTGCTCCGGCACGGCCAGACGCTGTGGAGCGAATCCGGCCAGTACACCGGACGGACGAACATTCCCCTCACGGACGAAGGCCGCGCGCAGGCCGTCGCCGCCGGCGAACGGCTGCGCGCCGCCTTCCCCGGCGGTTTCGCCCCCGGCGACGTCGTCACGAGCGACCTGCGCCGCGCCATGCTCACGGCGAAGCTCGCCGGCTTCGACGACATCGTCGAGACGCCCGACCTCGAGGAGTGGGACTACGGGCGCGCCGAGGGGCGCACCCGCGAGGAGCTGTTCCGCGCGCTCGGCATGCAGTGGGACGTGTGGAGCGACGGCCCCCTCTCGCTCGACGAGGCGTTGCGCGGCGAGCACGTCGAGGTGTTCCCCGACGGCAGCGAGATCACCGTCGTCAACGGCGACGGCGAGTCGATCGAGGACGCGGCCGCCCGCGCCCGGCGCGCCATCGACATGGCGATGCCCGCGCTGGCCGCCGGCCGCAACGTGCTGTTCGTCGCGCACGCGCACATCCTGCGCATCCTGACGAGCCAGTGGCTCGGCGAAGCACCGACCTTCGGCCGCAAGCTCGACACCGCGCACTACTGCGTCCTGGGCGTCTACAAGGGCGACCACGTCATCAAGCAGTGGAACTGCTGACGCATTTCGCTTACGAGGGGTGGCCCAAGCGCCCCATGCACGGGTATGGCCCCTTGGG
>JAXJQE010000020.1:0-2660 GCA_036311305.1 Bifidobacterium sp. | reverse complement strand
GCCTGATACCTGGGATATCGCGATTGGGGTGCCCCCTATAACGCGGGAGGTGCCCCCTATAACGCGGAGAGCGGCGCGGAGAGCGGTCGGAGGCCTCTCGGGGAGACATCGAGGGACGAGGGAGGGCGGTTGCGGCGTGGCAGTAGGGTGGAACGTATGGAAACTCACGAACATGACGACGCCGAGACCGTCATCGACTCGGCGGACGGCTGGCGCGACGAGCGCACGGAGCGCATCGTCAAGCGCATCGAGAACCTGCGCCAGTCCATCGACAACGTGGACATGGCCATCATCGCCCTGCTCGCCGAGCGGTTCAAGTACACGACCGAGGTGGGCGCGCTCAAGGCCGAGGCCGGCTTCAAGCCCGCGGACTACAAGCGCGAGGACTACCAGATGGAGCGCCTTCACCGCCTCGCGGTGGACGCCGGCCTCGACCCGGACATCGCCGAGATGTACCGCGAGTTCGTGGTGACCGAGGCCAAGAAGCGCCACCAGCGCATCGCTGACGCGGGCGGCGACCCGGGCGTCCTCGACGTCTTCGCCTAACCCTCTTCTTGTAATGTTCCCCTAACCTCCTACCCCACCGAACCATGCTTCTTCGCCTTCCCCATCCGCACCCCGCACGCGCCATCGCCGCGGCGTGCGCGATCGCGCTGCCGGTCGCCGCGCCGCTCGCCCTCGCCCCCACCGCCGAGGCGCTCGACCAGACGCCCACCGTCGCCTCCATGGAGGAGTTCGCCGGCCGCAACGTGTTCACCACGGCCGCGAGCGATGGCGAGCGCCGCTTCTTCCTCACGGACGACCGCGGCAGCGTCACGCACGCGAGCTCCACGGAGCGCCTGCCGTGGAAGGTGACCGTCGACACGACGCTCGACGGCCCGCGCGTCGACGCCGCCAAGGCGGAGGGCGCCAAGGGCCTGGTCACCGTGCGCGTGCGCGTCACCCCCGACCGCACCGCCCCCGCGGACGCGCAGGCCTACGCGCGCCAGCTGCGCACGTTCGCAACCTTCGCCATCCCGACCGCCTCGTGCACCGACATCTCCGCCGACCGCGGCGTGAGCCTGACGAAGTCGGGCGCCAACACCGTCGTCGCCGCGACCGTCGCGCCCGGCCAGCCGCTCGACTTCACCGTCTACGCGCAGGCCACGAAGTTCTCGATGACCCCGGTGACCGTCGCCGCGCTGGACGCCGCCGACGCGGGCGCCTACGCCGACGGGCTGCGCACGTTGGCGTCGCGTTCCACCACGCTCGCCGCCGGCGTCGGCGACGGCGCGTCGCGCCCGTCGGGCACCGCGCGTTCCTACGCGTCGCTCATCGCGCAGCTGACCACGCTGCGCGACCGCGAGCGCGCGCTCGCCAAGTCGACGCTCGAAACGCGCACCGCCGCGCACGAGCAGGCGTTCCGCGCGTACATGGCCGCGTACGTCGGCTCGTACACGACGCACCTGTCGGGCTCGATCGGCACGAAGACGCAGCTCGGCGCGCTCATGGGCACCGCCGGCGAGCTCAAGGGCGACACGCCGCTCGCCAGCGCCGTCACCGGCCTGGCGAGCGCGGTGAACTCGGTCAGCGACGCGCACCAGCACACCGGCGCCGCCGACGAGGTCGACCGCATCATCGCGCGCATCAAGCGGCAGGGCACGCAGGGCCTCGCCGAGGCGCTCAAGCAGACCGCGGGCGAGGAGACGCGCGAGGGCGCCAAGCAGTACAGCAGCGGGCAGTCGCAGCTGTCCAGCGCGATGATCCCGTACTCGATGGCGTACACGGACGCGTACACCGCGGGGCTCAACGACCTGTGCGGCGGCGACGTGTCCGCGGCCGCCGCGCACGAGCAGGCGGCGATCGCGGCGACGAACGCCGCGGAGTCGACCGACGCGACGCTCAAGGCGGACAAGGCGTCCGTCGACGCGGCGATGGCGACGCTCGCCGCCGCGCGCGAGCACACCGGCGCGGGCTCCGCGGCCAAACAGATTTTGCTACGATTCGGCGGGCAGTTCGGCGCGTCGGCCTCCGGCACGTCGACGGCGGCCGGCGGCGACGTGCAGCCGATCAACCAGATCCAGCCGGCGCAGTCGCGCTCGCCGATCGCGCGCGCGGCGTACGACGCGTGGTACGCGCACTCGATCGGCGGCGCGGCGGAGATGAAGCGCGCGGGCGATCGCCGCCGCGCAGACGCGCGAGGCGAAGGCGCGGGCGGCGTCCGGCGACGCGGCGACGGCCTCGCTCGTCGACGACAGCTCGGAGAGCGCCGCCGCGGACGTGGCGAAGTACTCGGGGTCGGTGACCAGATCGCTGGGCGGCGGGTCGGGGTCGTCCTCGGCGTCCGCATCGACCTCCGCGTCCGGCAAGTCGGGGACGTCCGCGTCCGGGAGTGACACGGGCAGCTCGTCGGGCGTGCTGGAAAGCGAGCGGCTGGCGAACGTGCTGGGCATGTCGGGCCTGGCCAACAAGCAGGCCATCCAGGCGGACACCACGCCGCTGGCCGACGAGGCCGCCACGCTGGGCGACTCGGCCCCGCAGCTCAGGGCCACCGCCGACGCCCTCGACAAGACCGACTTCGCCAAGCGCATCCAGGGCGCCACGACCAGCGAGCCCGGCGTCCAGGGCACGTCGTTCGTCATCGTCGCGCAGTAGCCCGGCGCACCATATAGGTTCGGGGC
>JAXJQE010000019.1:0-25101 GCA_036311305.1 Bifidobacterium sp. | reverse complement strand
TGCCGTTGTCGCGCTCGCCGTCGAGGCCGCGGCCGCGCGCCAGGGCGAGCTTGGTGGTGCCGCCGACGTCGAAGACGATGCCGTCGGCGGTGTACTTGCCGTCGTAGAGCCAGTCGCGGAAGCGTTGGCGCAGGTCGGCGGCGTCGACGTGGCCGTCGCAGTGCATGAGCGAGTCGAGCGTGGCCAGCGTCATCGCGGTGTCGTCGGAGTAGGTGTCGGCGGGGCGGCGGTGGCTGCCGCCGCCGACCATGCCGGTGCAGGTGAAGGTGTCCCGTTCCAGGAATTCGTACGGCACGCCCAGGGCGTCGCCGATCGCCTCGCCGTACACGGCGCTCTGCAGCAGGCGCAGCCTGCGTGCGTCATTGTCCTTCATGAAGCGTCCCTCGCGTCTCGCGGTCCGCACGGTCGCCGTCCCGACGCGGCCGGCGCCCATGCCCGGTCCGGGCATGGGCGCCCTCGTGCTCGGTTCCATGATACGCGGGGGATGCGCGGCGTCCAGCGATGGTCCACATCGTGCGCCGGGGACGCGCGGATACGCGACGGGCGGCGCCGCGGCGGAGGTCCCGCCGCGCGCCGCCCGTGCGCCGTTGGTTGTGCCGCCGTCAGACGGTGGAGAGGATGACGTCGTGCTCGTCGATGTACTTGAGCAGCTGCGGGGACTTCGACCAGTACTGCAGGCCGTAGTGCTCGAAGTCGCGCGACTCGTCGTAGTCGTCGCACGCGAAGTCGATGTAGTAGAGGGGGCCGTCGTTGACGACGAAGTTCGCCGGGAAGTAGTCGATGTCGATGTGGTGCTTGGCCAGCTGCGCCTGCATGGCGCGCACCTGCTCGAGGTAGCTGTCGTCCATCCGGTCGGCCATGATCAGCTCGAAGATGGTGGGGCCGTCGATGTACTCCTTGAGGATGCGCTCGGCCTGGATGTCCACGTCCATCATCGCGGGCAGGCGGATGCCCAGCTCGCACAACCGCCGGTAGTCGTGGATGTCCTGCTCCACGTGCTCGCCCACGCGGTGGAGCACACCCGGGGTGTACACCATCTGCTTGAGCACATAACGGCGCATGGGAGCGTTGTGGGCCTGCACGAGGAACGAGTAGCTGTGCTTGCCGTGTCCCAGGAGCTTGACCACATCGAGAGGCTTGCCGTTGACGGTTACAGTCTTCATGCGGCAAGGGTATCATGGCAAACCTTTGACGCACTGTGCGCAAAGGATTGCAGCGCCCTCGTTCCACTGGGTGCGCGGAGGGGGTTTTGGGCGTGGAACATCCCGTTGTGCAGTTACGGTCGTGGACCGCGCTCCCCTAATCGTTGCGGCGTGCGGTTTTGCGCGATTCTGTCACGGACGAACATTGACGGACATAATGGACTACGCGGGCGGCGAACATAACAACCAATCCGGGCGTTTCGCGAATGTCCTCGTTCATCGTAGGTCGGGACAAAATACGACACGCCGATGGTTGCCTTACCGTAGTCGCTCGGTATAATTGGTCGAGTTGTCCGCCCCCTTCGTCTAACGGTTAGGACACCAGACTTTCAATCTGACAACGAGAGTTCGACTCTCTCAGGGGGTACCAACCAAAGGCGACGGCCCCGGCATCCTCGGATCCCGGGGCCGTCGCCTTTCGCGTCACCTCGGGTCGGCGTTCTCGAAGTGGCGGCGCATGAGGGTGCCGACGCCCCAGCCGACGAGGCTGGCGACGAGGTCGATGGCGCCGTAGACGCCCACCGTGCCCATGTCGAAGGTGCCGCCCATCATCGCGATGATGACGCCGACCTCGAAGACCAGGCCCGCGAGCGCCACCCACACGCCGTTGCGGCTGCCGGCGGTGGCCACGACGGTGGCGACCAGCATGAGCAGCGGGTAGATGAGGAAGAGCGCGAACCCGATGGCGTAGCCGCGCGAGTCGGTGGCCATGAGCACCGCCACGCCCGCCACGCACACGGCGAAGATGACCCATCCGATGATCACCAGGATGCGCGAGAGCCGGTTCTCGCGCCGCGGCGCCTCCTGCTCCTCGGGCCACTCGAGGTGCACCTGGTCCAGCTTGCTGCCGTCCTTGTCCATTGATGCGCTCCTTTCAGCGCTTGCGGTACGTGAAGTCGTGGATGACGCGGCCCGCGTCCATGCCCTTGCGTTCGAAGTTGGTGAAGACGCGGCCCGCGTAGCGCACGGACTCCGTCACGTTCTCGTGCGGCAGATCGGCCGCCTGGTCGGCGTTGCCCTTGCCCACGTGCTCGGTCGGCAGGCTCACGGTGATCGTGCCGACGTTCTCGAAGTCGTCGCGTCCGTCCATCACCTCGTGCACGTGCAGCGCGTAGTCGTCGATGTCCGTGGCGATGCGCCACGCGCCGCCGTCGGCGAGCGCGCGACGCACGTCCCCGGCGAGCGCGGGCTGCACGATGCGCCGCTTGTGGTGGCGCGTCTTCGGCCACGGGTCGGGGAAGAAGGTCCACACCTCCTCGACGAGGCCGGTCTCGGTGTCCTTGATGAGCTCGGGGGCGTTGACCTGGGCGATGCGCAGGTTGTCGAGGCCCTGCTTGCCGGCGAGCAGCATGGTGTGGGCGACGCCGGGGTCGTACACCTCGACGGCCAGGAAGTTCGTGTCGGGGCGCGCGGCGGCCGCGGCAGCGATGTTCTCGCCCTGCCCGGTGCCGATCTCGACGACGAGCGGGTGGTCGTTGCCCCAGTGGCGGCGCACGTAGGCGCGGTCGAGGCGGAAGCCGTCGCGCGGGTCGAGCTCGCCGGGCGCGGTGATGTCGTCGAGCAGCAGCGCGTCGGCGTACGCGTCCCACGCGCGCTGCAGGCGCGCGTCGAGGCGCGCGGAGCGGCGCACGAAGGAGAGCACCTTGCGGCCGTAGAGCGGCGGGCGGCCGGGTGCGGCGTCGACGGCCTCGTCGACGACGTCGGCCGCGGCGTCGGCGACCTCGGCGGTGTCCGCGGTGCCGTCGTCGATGGCGACGTCCGCGCCGGTGGACGGCACGGCCGTCCCCTCCTCGTTCTTCTCTTCGTCAGTCATGCGTTACAGTCTAGCAATCGCGTATCCTGCGCGGCGTCTACACTGGAGGGTGAGGAAATCCCACGGGCGTTATGTTGTGCGGACACGCCGAACGATGTAACAAAACCGAACATAGTTTACTCAATAACGCTCATGTGATACGCTTGAACTGCTCAAAAGATAACACCGTGTGACACCGGGGAACGGCGGCGCGCGGTCTGACGAAAGGCTGGATATGACTGTTCTGGTCACCGGTGGCTGCGGCTACATCGGCGCGCACGTCGTGCACGTGCTGCAGGAGAAGGGCGAGAAGGTCGTCGTGGTGGACGACCTGAGCTACGGCAAGCCGACGCGCATCGGCGACGCGCGCCTGTATGGCATGGACGTCTCCGCGCCGGGCGCCGCCAAGCGCCTCACCGAGATCATGGACGCCGAGGACGTCGACGCCGTGATCCACTTCGCCGCCCGCAAGCAGGTCGGCGAGTCCGTCGAGAAGCCGCTGTGGTACTACCAGCAGAACATCGGCGGCATGCAGAACGTGCTCGAGGCCATGAAGGACTCGAAGCACACCAAGAAGCTCGTGTTCTCCTCCTCCGCCGCCACCTACGGCGAGCCGCCGGTGGACGTCGTGCCCGAGGACGTGCAGCCGATGGTGCCGATCAACCCGTACGGCCAGACCAAGCTGTTCGGCGAGTGGATGGCGCGCGCCTGCGAGGAGCCGTACGGCATCCGCTTCTGCGGCCTGCGCTACTTCAACGTGG
Source organism: Bifidobacterium sp. (assembly GCA_036311305.1). GTDB lineage: Bacteria > Actinomycetota > Actinomycetes > Actinomycetales > Bifidobacteriaceae > Bifidobacterium. The sequence goes on along the minus strand of JAXJQE010000019.1, from coordinate 21,346 downwards.
CCGGCTGCGGCCCCGTGCAGCTCGAGGACCCCGCGATCCTCAACCTCATCCCGATGCTCTTCGACCGCCTCAAGCAGGGCAACGCGCCGGCCATCTTCGGCGACGACTACCCGACGCCGGACGGCACCTGCATCCGCGACTACATCCATGTCTCCGACCTGGCCGACGCGCACGTGGCCGCGCTCGACTACCTGGACCGCGACGAGCGCAAGTACGACGTGTTCAACGTCGGCACCGGCAAGGGCACCTCGGTGCGCCAGATCGTCGACGAGGTCAAGAAGGTCACCGGCCTGCCGTTCCAGGAGACCGTCATGGCCCGCCGCGCCGGCGACCCGCCGCAGCTGATCGGCTCCCCGAAGCGCATCAACGAGGAGATGGGCTGGCACGCCCGCTATGACGTCGACGACATCGTCGAGTCCGCGTGGGACGCCTGGCAGGCCAACCCGGAGCACCACATCGACGTGGAGACCTGGAAGCAGGTCGACGCCTGATCCCAAGTGCGGGACGCAAGAAACCTCACGTTTTTTCGTGAGGTTTCTAGGGGCCGCATTCGCGGCCATCCTAGAAACCTCACGAAAAAACGTGAGGTTTCTTGCTTGGGCGACCAGGTTTCCCCGCGTGCACCTACTTGTCCAGCTGCTGCTCGACGTAGTCGGCGATGTACGGGGCGACCTGTTCGAGCTGGTCGATGGCGACCTCGAACTCGCGCATGCCGCCGTACCACGGGTCCACCAGGTCGAGCTCGGCCTCGCGGCCCGGCCGCGGGTCGGGCAGCGAGGGGTCGAAGCTGCGGTACATGCGCACCTCGTTGCGCTTGCTCAGCGGCAGCATGCGCGTCAGTGCGTCCATGTGGGAGGCGGTCATCGGCAGGAACAGGTCGGTGTCCTCGATCTCCTGGCGCGTGATGCGGTGCGCGAAGTGGTGCGCGGGGATCTCGTAGCCGCGTTCGCGCAGCACCTTGACGGCGCGCCGGTCGATCGGGTTGCCGTACTCCTCGTCGCTCACGCCGCTCGACTCCACGCGCACGCGGTCAGCCAGGCCACGCTTGGCGAACACGTTGCGCAGGATGATCTCCCCCATCGGGGAACGGCAGATGTTGCCGGTGCACACGGTCATGACCGTGTACGGGTGGTCGGTCTTCTTCGCCACTGTGGTCCTTCTCTCCTTCGGATTGCGGCCTCGTCCGTCGCGCGGGGTCAGTCGCTCTCCCGGCCGTCCTCGTGCGCGCGCTCCAGCAGCAGGTAGCGGTAGCGCGGGATGCCCTCGTCGCGCGCGGGCACCATCCAGTCGCTCGCGCTGGCGACCTCCCACGCGCCGTCGCGCACCGCCTCGGTCAGGTCGGGCGCGTACGTGTCCGCGTCCACGCGCTTGTCGATCTGCGTGATGTAGGCCTTGGTGGCCATCGGGAGCATCTGGTCGAACAGGTGCGCGCCGCCGATGACCCAGATCTCGCTGCGGTCGAAGCCGTCGTCGGGGATGGCCTCCTGGCGCGCGATGTCGAGCGCTTCCTCCACGTCGCACGCCACGGTGGCGCCCGGCGCGCGCAAGGCGCGGTCATGGGAGATCACGATGTTGTCCCGGTTCGACAGGGGCTTGCCGCCCATCGATTCCCACGTCCTGCGTCCCATGATGACGGGGTGCGAGACGGTGAGTTCCTTGAACCGCTTGAGGTCCTCGGGCAGCTGCCACGGCATCTTCCCCTCGAAACCGATGGCGCCGGGACGACCTTCCTTGTCGTTGGCCTGCGCCCAGATCAGGTTGATGGAGAAGGTCTTGGGGAAATCGTCGCCCCAATCGTCCTCCAACGCGTCCTCATGCCCGGCGAATCCGGGCTCGGGTTCGTGATAGCCACTGCGGCTACTATCGTGCTCCATTTCGCTTCTCCTTGAACGAGTGCAACGGCTTCCCAGTGTAGGGAAGGCCGGCGACGGTCTCCGCCGGGGTGTCGGCGCCTCAGACGGCGACGGGGGCCTTGATGGTCGGATGGTACTGGTAGTCCACGATCTCGAAGTCGTCGTAGTCGTAGTCGAAGATCGAGTCCGCCTTGCGGATGCGCATGGTCGGGTACGGGTAGGGTTCGCGCGACAGCTGCTCGAGCACCTGGTCGATGTGGTTGTCGTAGATGTGGCAGTCACCGCCGGTCCACACGAACTCGCCGGGCTCGAGGTCGGCCTGCTGGGCCATCATCATGGTCAGCAGCGAGTAGGACGCGATGTTGAACGGCACGCCGAGGAACATGTCCGCCGAACGCTGGTAGAGCTGGCAGGAGAGCCTGTCGTCGGCCACGTAGAACTGGAAGAGCGCGTGGCAGGGCGGCAGCGCCATGTTGTCCACCTCCGCGGGGTTCCACGCGGTGACGATCATGCGCCGGGAGTCCGGGTTCGTCCTGATGGTCTCCAGGACGTTGGCGATCTGGTCGATGGTATGGTTCGGGTCGTCCGGGGTGGGCGCGGGCCAGCTGCGCCACTGCACGCCGTAGACGGGACCGAGGTTGCCGTCCTCGTCCGCCCATTCGTCCCAGATGTGCACGTTGTGGTCGAGCAGGTACTGGATGTTCGAGGAGCCCTTGAGGAACCACAGCAGCTCGTAGGCGATGCCCTTGAAGAACACGCGCTTGGTGGTCAGCAGCGGGAAGCCCTTGGCCAGGTCGAAGCGCATCTGCTGGCCGAACAGGGAGATGGTGCCCGTGCCGGTGCGGTCGTTCTTGGCGTGGCCCTCCATGAGGATCTTGCGCAGCAGGTCCTCGTACAGGGTCGGGATGTCGGTCTTCGGGCGCGCCGGGACGTCCGCGCGGATGGCTTTGAGGTCCTCTTCAGTGAATGGCATGGGCACACAGTATAGGCGGCGGCGTGCATAATGGGAAGGGCAACGAACCCGGACACGAAGGAGACAGACATGAGCAAGAGGCTGTGGGTCGAGCGCAACAAGGACGGTTCCTGGGACGCCTTCAGCGAGGACGGCGCGCACATCAAGTTCGGCAAGGGCAAGGGCCAGTTCACGCCCGGCGACCTGCTCAAGATCGCGCTGGCCGGCTGCGCCGCGCTCTCGAGCACGATGGCCGTGGAGACCGCCACCGGCGAGGGCAAGGGCGCGCGCGTGATCGTGGACGGCACCTACGACCCGGACAACGACTCGTTCATCAACTTCGACGAGCAGCTCGTCATCGACGCCACCGACGCCGACCTGGACGAGACGCAGGTCGAGCAGCTCAAGAAGCGCGTCAAGGCGCACGTCACCAAGGGCTGCACCGTCGCGCACACCCTCGAGCAGGCCACCCCGGTGCGCCTGAACGTCGAGGTCAAGCGCTGACACCCCTCCGCCGACCCCACCGAACGATATAGGGGGCACCTTCAGAGTTATAGGGGGCACCAAAACCACGAGACCCGAAGTACCGTCCGCCGAAAATGGCGATTCGTACTCCGGGTCTCGTGGTCGTGGTGCTCCCCATAACGCGGGAGGTGCCCCCTATAACGGGAGAGGGCCGGGATTACTTGGCGTCGTCCTCGTAGTCCTTGGCGTTCGGGTCGATCTTGCGCTCGAGGGCGTTCTCGGTGTCCTCGTCGGCGCGGGTGACCGGCAGCTCCTCGACGAGCTCGTCCAGGGCGGTGACCTCAACGGTCTCGGTGGCCTCGCCGTTCTGCGTGCGCGCGGCCTCGGCCTCCACGAACTTGCGCGGCACGACGAGCACCGGCGAGACGGAGTGCTGCAGCAGGCCCTGGCTCGTCGAGTTGGTCAGCAGGCCGGACAGGCCGCCGAGCCCGCAGGAGCCGACCACGACGATGTCATGGCTGCGGCTGGCCTTGGCGAGCGTGTCGATGGCCTTGCCGGTGACGACCTGCTTGCGGATCCTGAGGTCCGGGTAGTGGGTCTCCACGACGTCCAGGCGGCCGTCGAGCGCACCCTCGCACTTGGCCTTGACGACCGGGTCGTCGAGCTTCGTGTTCGGCGGCACGACGCTGATGGCGTCGAGCTCCGCTTCCCAACTGTCGGCGAAGTTGGCTGCCAGCTGCAGCGCGCGGATGCCCCACTTGGTGTCGTCGGAGCCGACGGCCACCTTGGTGATCACGTTGTTCAGGTGCAGCAGGTTGCCTTGGTCGTCGGTGTAGGGCACGACCACGATCGGGCAGTACGCGTACGCGGGCAGGCTCGAGCTGGTGGTGCCCAGCAGGCGTTCCGCGAGGCCCCCCTTGCCGCGGTTGCCGATGACGATGAGCTCGTAGTTGCGCGAGAGCTCCACGAAGACGGAGGACGGGTCGCCGGTGACGATGAGCGTCTGCGCGTCCACGCCCTGCTCGTCGGCGATGGCCTTCGCCTTGGAGAGGATCTCCTGCGCGTCGTTGTGCGCGGCGTTGTCGTCGCCCATCGCGGTGTAGGTGGCGTCGAAGGAGACCGCGGCGTAGCTCGGCAGTGAGTACGCGCACACGATCTGCAGGGACAGGCCGACGTGCTTGGCGTAGTTGGCCGCCCACCAGGTGGCCTTGTAGCTGGCGTGGGAACCGTCCACGCCGACGAGGATGGTGTTGTCGTTGACCATGAGGACCTCCTTGCCCAATGCAACCGTATGTTCCATCAGTCAAGTACCCACAATACCGTGCGCGTCGCGGACAGCGCCCGTCGTGTGTCGCATGTCGCGCCGACGGCGGACAATTTCGCCCCTCGGCTGAGGCGGCGCGTGCCGACGCGGCGCGCACCGGCGCGGCGCACGACGACGCGGCGGCGCGCACGACGGCGCATACGAAAGGAGGGACGACCCGCAGACGGGTCGCCCCTCAGAAAAAGGTGACGTTTCGGCTACCTCACAGGACGCGGCGGATGGAATAGCCGCCCTGGAAGGTCGAGATGGCGCTGACCGCGAAGACCGCGGTACCCTGGGCCGAGTTCATCGCGTTGACGCACATGCCGTTGCCAAGATAGATGGCGGCGTGCATGCTGTTGGCGATGATGTCGCCGGGCTGCGCCTGGGCGAGGCTCGGGACGGCGGTGCCGACCGTGGCCTGGGCACCCGAGGTGCGCGGCAGGCTGATGCCGAACTGGCTGAAGACATACTGGACGAAGCCGGAGCAGTCCCAGCCGGCCGGCGTGTTGCCGCCGGAGACGTAGGGCGCGCGGCCGGCCCAGCTCTGGGCGTACGACGCGATGGCCGAGCCGTTCTTGCTGGACGGGACCGACGGGGCGCTCGACTGCGTCGACTCGGTGGTCGACTGAGTCTGCGCCTGCGTCTGCGTGTCCTCGGACGACTGCTGGGTCGTCTGCTGGTTCAGGGATTCACGTTCCTGGCTGCGGCTGGCTGCCTCGGCCTGCGCCTTGGCGGCCGCCTCGGCCTGGGCCTTCGCCTGGGCCTCGGCCTTCGCCTGGGCCTCGGCCTCCTTCTCGGCGGTGGACTTGGTCTGCGGAACATCCATGGATCCAAGTCCGCCCCAGTTGGAGTCCTCGTCGACGTCCGTGGAGGTGGCCTCCGCGAAGAAGTCGCTCTTCGCGGTGTTCACCTTGGGGAACGAGCGGGTCGACACGACATAGTCGTTCGAGCCCGACGCGTTATCGGCGACTGCCGCCGGGACGCCCACGAACAGGGACGCCGCCAGGGCGGCAGCGGTAGTAATGGAAATGGAACGTTTCATCTTTTTCATCGTCATCTAGGCTAGCACCACCGTTTCATATCGTGGATGGCGTCGGTCCGGGATGCGGTTGGCATCCCGCCTGACACGCCGGTTCGCGAACGTATCGGGTTCGCCGTGAGTGGATGGACAGGAAATTTTTCGGTACGTGGGTACGTGGATATCGGGACGCCCACCGGCCGGCTCCGTGCCGCCCGGTGGGCGTGTGGATCAGTAGTGGACGTAGGTGAACTGGGCGGCCTCGGCGGCGGAGAACTCACGGTCGGAGATCACGCCGACGCCCTTGACGTTGGACTCCGAGATGCGGATGGAGCCGTCCTTGTTCACGGCCTCCACCACGGCCACGTGGCCGTAGTAACCGTCGGCGTTGGCCTGGCCGGGCCGGAAGACGAGCACGTCGCCCACCTTGCGCGGGGTGTGGTCCACCCAGTAGCCCAGCGCCTCGGCGGAGGAGGCCCAGCTGCGGGCGTCGCCGAAGTGCGAGCCGGTGTTCAGGCCCAGCTGGTGGCGGCGCTCGTAGGCCCACCACGTGCACTGGCCCCACGGGTACGCGTTGCCGTTGTCGCCGGTGGCATGGTTCGGGTTGAAGCCTTCCGGGAGCACATCGGCGTCCTGGTCGACCATGATGGCGACCTTCTCGTTGTTGGCCTTCGCCTTGGTCAGGGAGTTCGCGTCCTTGACGGCGTTCGAGTCGCCCATGTTCCAGTCGCCCTCGTTCGCGGTGGAGGTCAGGACGTTCGAGGACAGCGGCGCGCGGTCCTCGCTGCGGGAGGCGGCGGAGTCCACGCCGGAGAGGGTGATGGTCTGCGTGCTGGTGGCCTCGTCGGCCACCGGGAACATCGTGCTGTCGTCCTCGGCCTTCATGAAGGCCATGGAGGTCGCGGCGGTGCCCACCAGGGCCGCCAGCGACGCGGAGGTCAGCACCGTGTTCTTGCGCTGCGCGGCCTTGGCGGCCTCGCGCATGGAGCGGCGCGTGACGGGTGCGATCTCGTTGATCTTCTCGGCCACCTTCTCGTCCAGCCCCAGCACCTGTGCGTTGCCGGAGGCGGACTTCGCCGCGTACACCGCCGCGGCGGTGTGGGTGCCGTGGTTGGAGGCGAACAACGATTGGGTAAGAGTCAGGACGCTGGACCCCTTGCGGGCCTTATGGGCAGCATGCCTCATACCGGTATCACTCCTTGGGTCTCAACGGTTCTCTGCGCATGGCGCGTCCCTGCCCGGTCTATCGCACAAGTGGAAACCAGCGGGAATCGGGACGCACTGCCTTTGCTTCTTCGGGTCAGCGTACAACATGGCTCGCCCAAGGAAAAGCCGACGCGCACGACCTTCACGGGTCGTGCACCATCCTTCAGCGTACCAAGAATCCAGTGATGCCAGTGCCTCGGGCACGCCTTTACGCCGGGAGGAAACCTCCACCGACCCTTCACAAACCACCACGGCGTGTCCCCCGTCGCGATATGCTACACCACTCCCCCTCAACCTCCCCGCAACTCCCTTCGACCCTGTTCGCCCTCCTCCATCCTCATATCCTCACCGTGGACCCCGCTCGTCCCATCTCCCCTCCAACGGCTACCCTTGTGGCCATGGCTACTATCACCATTCCGCAATCATTGCTGCCCGAGGACGCGCGTTTCGGTTCGGGCCCCTCCAAGATCCGCCCCGAGCAGGTGCGCGCCCTGGACGCGGCCGCGACCACCATCCTGGGCACCTCGCACCGCCAGGCGCCCGTCAAGGACCTCGTCGGCTCCATCCGCGAGGGCATGGCAGAGTTCTTCGCGCTGCCCGACGGGTACGAGGTCGTGCTCGGCAACGGCGGCGCCACGGCGTTCTGGGACACCATGTGCGCCTCGCTCATCACCCGCCGCGCCGCGTGCGGCGTCTACGGCTCCTTCAGCGCCAAGGTCGCCGCCTCCGTCAAGTCCGCCCCGTTCCTCGAGGACCCGGTCGTCTTCGAGGGTGAGCCCGGCACCTACCGCCTGCCCGAGCTCACCGAGGGCGTGGACACCTACTGCTGGGCGCAGAACGAGACCTCCACCGGCGTGGAGGCCCCCGTCTACCGCCTCGAGGGCAGCGAGGAGCAGGGCGCCCTGATCGCCATCGACGCCACGAGCGGCGCCGGCGCCATCCCCGTGGACGTGGCGCAGACCGACGCCTACTACTTCTCCCCGCAGAAGGCCTTCGGCGCCGAAGGGGGACTGTGGATCGCGATCCTCTCGCCGCGCGCCATCGAACGCGCCGAGGCCATCAGGCAGTCCGTCTCGCTGGAGGGCGCGCGTCGCTGGATCCCGCCGTTCCCGTCGCTGACCAGCGCCATCGACAACTCGCGCAAGAACCAGACGCTCAACACGCCCGCCCTCGCCACGCTCGTGCTGCTGGCCGACCAGGTGCGCTGGCTCAACGAGAACGGCGGCATGGCGTGGTCGTCGGCGCGCTGCAAGAAGAGCTCGGAGCTCGTCTACTCGTGGGCCGAGGCCAGCAGCTACGCGATGCCCTTCGTGCAGGACCCCGCCGCGCGCTCGCGCTCGGTGTGCACCGTCGACCTCGCGGACTCCGTGCCCGCCGCGCAGGTAATCGCCGCGCTGCGCGACAACGGCATCGTCGACGTCAACGGCTACCGCAAGCTCGGCCGCAACCAGCTGCGCATCGGCGTCTTCCCGTCCGTCGACCCCGCCGACGTCAAGGCGCTGCTCGCCTGCGTCGACTACGTCGTCGAGCGCCTCTAGCACCCGCGCAAAACGCTCCATATATGATATTATATGGAGCGTTTTCGCGTTCCTGCACATTGGCACAACGCGTGCCAACACGGCGGCTCAGAACGGGGTGGAGGCCATGAGGTAGGAGCCCTCGTCGGCGGCCTCGCCGCTGACGACCGGCTCGACGCGCGACCAGCCGTCGCACGCGGGGATGAACACGGCGTCCCCCTGGCGCAGCAGCCGCTCGTCGCGCTCGGTGACCACCCGCACGGCGCCCTGCGTGCACACGACGACGCGCGGACCGTCGTGCGGGATGAGCGTCCTGCCGGCGACGGTCTCCACGAGCTTGTCGTAGCGGCGCGCGAGCCGGCCCATGAGCGGCCATGGCCGCTGCGAGGCGTCGACGTGCCCGTAGGCGAGCACGTACTCGCTGACGCCCGGCCGGTAGAACACGACGTCGCCGGCCAGGAGCGCGCCGATGCGCGCGTCGGACGGGTCGACGGGGCTCGCGGGCTTGCAGTCGACGCACTGCAGCAGCTGCGCGATGTCCTTGTGCTTGACGGTCATGCCCGCGCGCAGCACGTTGTCCGAGTTCGTCATGATCTCCGCGCCGGTGCCGTGGATGTACGCGTGGGGCACGCCCGTGGGCAGGAACACCGACTCGCCCTCCTCGAGCTCGACGGGGTTCATCATGAGCAGCGCCAGCACGCTCGCGTCGCCGGGGAAGGCGCGCGCCGCCTGCAGCGCGAAGTCGAAGGCCAGGCGCGTGCGTTCGCGCTCGGCGCGCGCCATGCCGTCACGCAGGTCGGACTCCAGGGCGGCGGCGTCGACGGTGCCGGCGGTGATGGCCGTGTGGAACGCGCGGAACACCCGCTTGCGGCCCTCCGGCCAGACGATGGCGTCGACCGGCATCATGCGGTCGGCGGCGTCGAACTCGCCGTCCGGGCCGTTGCCCAGCAGCGCGCGCAGCATGCGCAACGCCACCGGCGAGCGCATGCCCGTGAGGTTGCGCACGGCGACGGCGCGCGGCGCGAAGCCGACGGACGCCTGGAACGGTTCGAGCGCGACGACCATCTCGCTCTTGGCGTTCATGTCCTTGAAGGAGCGTTCGGGCGCGTCCAGCGGCACGTGCTCGCGGTTCTCGCGGTTGAAGCCGGCGCGTGCCTGGAAGTCGACGGGGTGCACCTGCAGCGAAAGCGGCTCGTCGGCGGCGATGACCTTGAACAGGTACGGCAGCACGGGACCGAACTCGTCGGAGCCGCGCGCGCCCACCATGGCGACGGGGTCGGCGCTGATGGCCTCGGTCAGCGGCACCTCGCGGCCGTCGACCTCGATCGGCGAGGGCGACTGCTCGTGGCCGCTGAACCACATCTCGGCGATCGGGCTCTCGGGGCCCGGGCCCGTGTGGAACATGCGCTGCAGCGAATCATGGGAGCCCCAGGCGTAGCGCTTGGGCACCGGGACGATCGGGTACACGCTGCGCTCCTTTCGCTGGTGGCTTGGCTGGCGGCTTGGCTGGCGGCGCTGGCCGCGCGGGGGACTCCCGATCGCGCGCCCCTTGCGCGACGCACCATTCTACGCGATGGGCGACGGCGGCGTGTGCGCGGGCGGTGAATATCGGCCGCGCAGACGAGGCGCGATGGTCAGCGGTCGCGTTAGGGTAGTTGGCATGAAACTTGCCCCGATCCTCGACCCCAACGCGCGCCGCCCCTCCCCCGAACCCATGCAGGTGGACCTGCGCAAGGTGTTCGGCATCGGGACCGTGCTGTGGACGCTGGCGCTCATCGGATCGGTGTGCATGTGGCAACTGGCGCGCGTCGCGTGGTTCCAGGAGGCCACCGTCATCAGCGCGTTCGGCGTGGCCATCGGCGTCATCCTGCTGGTCTGGGAGCATTTCGACCGCGCCGACTACCGGCGCCTGGGCAACGGCAAGTAGTCGCCGCCGCAAGCGCAAGGCCGCGCGTTCCCGTCGGGGAACGCGCGGCCTTCCGCTTACCCGGCGTCGTCCGCGTCGCTGTCGTCGCTGTCGCCGCCGGCGAGCGGGAGTACCAGGCTGAACGTGCTGCCTTGGCCGGGGCGGCTCCACACGCTCACGCCGCCGTGGTGGGTGAGCGCCACGTGCTTGACGATCGCCAGGCCCAGGCCCACGCCGTCGTCGGTGCGCTCGTTCTGGTTGGTGCCGCGGTAGAAGCGTTCGAAGATGCGCGGCTGCTTCTTGAGCGGGATGCCGCAGCCGCGGTCGATGACGCGCACGACGGCGTCGCGCCCGTCCTTCGAGCGGCCCACCGACAGCGACACGGTGGCGCCGTCCGGCGAGTACTCGAGCGCGTTCTCGACGAGCTTGCCGATGGCGGAGCGGATCTGCCCGCGCTCGCCGTGCACGGTGAGCGCGGCGTCGCCGGTGACGCGCACGCGCTGGCCGCGCTCCTCGGCCTGCGGGCGCACGACGTCGACGGCGCCCTCGACCTCGGCGAGCAGGTGCAGGCGGTTGGACGCGCTCGGCTCGACCTGCTCCTGCGCCTTGATGAGCAGCAGCAGGTCCTTGACCATGTGCTCGATGTAGTTGATGGTGCGCCGCACGTTGCGCGCGTCCCGGCGGACCTCGTCCTGCTTGACCTCGCCGCGCTCGAGGCGCGCGGCGAGGTGCGAGAGCTCCTCCGTGGGTCGCACGAGCTGCTCGGAGACGTTCGTGATGAAGTCGTCGCGGATCTGCTCGAAGCGCACCGAGTCGCTCACGTCGTTGAGCAGCACGACGACGAGGCGTTCGCCGATGCGTCCGACGGTCACCTTGACCCAGTTGGGGCGCGTCACGGCGGCGCCGTCGCCGGCGGCCGCCGCGCCGGGCGTGGCGACCTGGGCGGCGCCGTCCGACGCGTCGCCGTCGACGCGCGCGAAGCGAGCGGGCGTGAACGTGGTGATCTCCAGGTGCCGCCAGCCGCCGTCCTTGAGGACCTCTTGCACGGCGTGCGCGACGCGGTCGTCGGTGATGGTGTCCTCGTCGACGACGCCCAGGCGGTACGCCTCGGGGCTGGCGCGCAGCACCTCGCCGTCGTCGTCGACGACGATGGGCGCGTCCGAGATCATGGCCAGGAGGGCGGCCGTCTCGTCCTGCAGGTCATCGCCGTCCTCCTCGTCGCCGTCCTCCTCGCGCCGCCGGCCGAGCCGGGGCGCGTGGTCGGACACCCAGTCGCGCAGGTCCGCGCCGTGCGTGACGCGCGCGAGCAGCGGCGAGACGGCGTCGCCCAGCAGGACGAACAGCCCGAGTACCACGGCGAGCGCGAGGAGCGCGAACGCGGCGACGATGACGACCAGTGCGATGTTGTGCGGCATACGTCACATTCTGTCATGCGGTGGCGCCGGTCGCACGCGCATGGTGCCGCTGCGCGTCGCGACACGCGGCGACGGACGTGTTTCCGGACGGTCGGTGAAACCGTGGCCATCGGCGCCGTCATCCTCTACACTGGTGCTCGGAAGCGGGCCAGTGCCCGCATGACTGGACGCACAGACGAAAGGACCTCAGATGCGCGTTATCTTCAACGAAGGGCTCAAGGCGGTCGCTGACGATCTCGATCACATGGCGCGCGACGTGCGCGACGCGATCTACGGGGCCGGCAAGGCCCTCCTCGACCAGGACATCGATGCCGCGCAGACGGTCATCGACAACGACGTGAACGTGGACGCGCTGTCCACGAGCATCGTGGACCAGTGCGTGGAGCTGCTCGGCCGCCAGAACCCGGTGGCCACCGACCTGCGCGTGGTGGTCTCCACGATGCGCCTGGCGATCACCTTCGAGCGCATGGGCGACCTGGCGCGCCACATCGCCGAGGCGGCGCGGCGCACCTACCCGGACTCGCCGCTGCCGGCGGACGCCATCCCCACCTTCCGCGAGATGCAGAAATTCCTGGAGATGACCGCGGACCGGCTCGTGCAGATGCTCGCCGACCGCGACACGCACGTGGCCGACCAGATCATCCGCGACGACGACCAGCTCGACGACCTGCACCTCAAGACCATGAGGATGGCGGAGGCCGAGGACTTCGCGGGCACGCGCCAGCAGCTCATCGACGTGGTGCTCATCGGCCGCTTCATGGAACGCCTCGGCGACCACGCGGTCTCCGCGGCGCGCCGCGTCGTGTTCATCGTCTCCGGCTTCGACCCGAGCAAGGAGCCGGCGCGCGACGAGGGCACCGACATCGACTGACGCCCCTCCGCAGCGAGACCCCCCCACGTTCCAACAAGAAACCTCACGTTTTTTCGTGAGGTTTCTCACGAAGGACGCATGTCGCCGCCATGCGGCGACGCGTCCCGTGAGAAACCTCACGAAAAAACGTGAGGTTTCTTGTTGGGGCGGCCAGGCGTCACTCGACGGTGACGACGGCCTTGCCGGCGAGCCGGTGGTCCTTGAGCTCCGTCAGCCCCTCGACGAGGCGGTCGAAGGGCAGGATGGTGGTGACCAGCGGGTCGAGGCGTCCCAGGGAGACCATCTCGAGGATGTCCGAGGCGATGGTGCCCAGGTCACGCTGCTCGACGGGGTTGCCGGAGGCGTGCGCGCCGCCCAGGTTGACGGTCTCGACGGACAGGCCGCGCGCGGCGAGCTCGCCGGGACCGACCTCCGGGCCGCCCACGATGGCGACGAGCTGGCCGTTGTACGCCAGGCGTTCCACGTCGCGCGTGGCCTCTTCGGCGCCGACGGTGTCGACGACGAGGTCGACGCCGAGGCCCCCGGTGAGCTCCTTGACGCGTTCGGTCACGTCCTCGGTGCGGTAGTCGATGATGGCGTCGGGCCGCAGCTTGCGCACCTCCTCCACCTTGGCACCGGAGCAGGTGGTGAACACCTTGATGCCGTGCTTCTTCGCGAGCTGCACGGCGATGCCGCCGACGGCGCCGGAGCCGCCGTGGACGAGCGCGGTGCGCACGAGGTTCAGGTTGGGCTTGCGATTGATGGCCTGGTAGGCGGTCATCGCCGAGCACAGCACGCCGGCGGCCACGTCGTAGGAGACGTTCTCGGGGATGAGCGCGAGCGCGTAGTTGGGTTCCACCGCGTACTGCGCGAAGGAGCCGTCGAAGCGCAGGTCGCCGTGGCCTGCCACGCGCATGCCCTTCTCCCAGTTCGCGTCAACGCCGTCGCCGAGGGTCACGATCTCGCCGGCCACGTCCAGGCCGAGCGTGTGCGGGTAGGTCCACACGTCCGGGTGGGAGGCGACGAGCTTGTAGTCGACGGGGTTGAGGCCCACCGCGTGCACCTTGATGAGCACCTGGCCGGGGCCGGGCTCGGGGACCGGCACCTCGGCGAGCGTGACCGAGTCGAGCGTCGTGTCCGAGGGACCCTGGAGCACGTACGCGCGCATCATGTTGTCCATGTCGCTCATCGCGCTCACCTCGGGTCGTCCACGTGCATGCCGGGCTTCATGTCCACCGGGTGCGCCGGGTCCTGCAGGACGCCGAACACCTTGAGCATCTGGTAGATCTCGGTGCCCTTGGTGCGGTCGAGCGCGGCCTTGATGGCCTTGCGCTCCACCTTGTTGCGGCCCATCGTGGTCAGCGGCTGGCCGTCGCGCAGCTTGACGGCGGCGTTGAGCATGTCGCGCACGTCGTACTCGCTGTCCCACACCTCGGGCACGCCGCGGTCGACGTCGCACAGCGTGTACACGGCCTCCATGCCGGTGCGCATGGAGTACTCGGTGGTGAAGATCGTGTCGCGCGGCTCCTCGGCGAACTGGCCGATGAACGCGAAGTTCACGGCGCCGTCGGGCACGACGTCCGGGCGGTCGCCCAGCGCGCGCGGCATGAAGAACGCGTCGATGTACGGCATCATGACGGGCACGGTGTTGCAGTGGTTCCTGGCGAGGTCCTCGATCTGGTCGGTGGGCACGCCCAGGTGGTAGAGCCACTCCTCGCAGATCTCCTCGCCGGTGCAGTCCTGCATCTTCTTCTTGATGTAGTTGCCGGGGTTGTCGGGCAGCAGCGCGTCGATCCACACGCTCACCTCGTTCTTGGGCTGGTCGCGGAACTGCTGCTGGCGGTTGACGGTCCAGCTCATGAGCCAGTTGGAGTCCTTGACGGTGACGATGCCGCCGGTGACGGTGTGGCCGGTGATGCACGGGCGGTGCGTGATCTTCTCGATGTACGGCGGGATCTGGTCGTCGAGCGTGGTGGCGGTGGCGCTCATCCACTTGGTCAGCTCCGGGTCGTAGATGAACTTCTCGGGGTGGCCGAAGCTCGGGTCGACGGCGGCCAGGCGGTTCCACATGTCCCAGCCGTTGCCGGGCTTGATCTGCGGGTCGAAGCCGGCGGCCTTGTCCTGGTTGCCTTCGGTGGTGCTCTCCACGAGGCCGCCGTTGGTGATGAACACCAAGTCGTTCTCGGTCAGCTCGTAGGTGTGCTGCTTGCCGGTCCTGAGGTCCGTGGTCACGAAGGTCTTGGCGACCTTCTTGTTCGGGGTGCTGTACGGGTTGCGCGGGAAGGCGCCGTTGACGGCCTGGGCGCGCTGGATCTCGTCCTGCGCGACGTTGGTGTACTCGCGCTTGGGGCCCATCTCCTTGTCCGAGATGTCGAAGGTGACGTCGTCCACGGCGGTCTGCATGTGGAACTGCACGCCGTGCGCCTTGAGGTAGTTGACCAGCGGCAGGATCATGGACTCGTACTGGTTGTAGCGCGTGAAGCGCAGCGCCGAGAAGTCCGGCAGGCCCCCGATGTGGTGGATGAAGCGGTGGATGTAGCGGTGCATCTCCAGGGCGGAGTCCCAGTTCTCGAAGGCGAACATGGTGCGCCAGTACAGCCAGAAGTTGGAGTTGAGGACCTCGTCGTCGAAGTAGTCGGTGATCTTCTTGTCAGCCAGCTCCTCCTCGGTGGCCAGGTAGAGCTTGAGGATCTCCATGACGCCCTTGTCGGACAGGCCGAAGGTCTTCAGCCCCGCGTCCTGGCCGCGGCCGACGGTGGCGCGGCACAGCGAGTAGTTCGGGTCCTCCTTGTTGAGCCAATAGTAGTAATCCAGCATGGAGACCTTCTCGTCCTCGATGCTGGGCACGTCGCGGTACACGTCCCACATGACCTCGAAGTGGTTGTCCATCTCGCGGCCGCCGCGCATGACATAGCCCTCGCCCTTGATGAAGGCGCCGTCCAGCGCGCCGCCGGGCAGCTTGTCCTTCTCGAAGACGTGGATGTTCTTGCCGGGCATCTGCGCGTCGCGCACCAGGTAGAACGCGCTGGTCAGCGCCGCCAGGCCGGTGCCGATGATGTAGGCGCTCTTGTCCTCGATGCCCTCCGGCTTCTTCGGGTGGGCGAAGGCCTCGTAGTTGCCTGCCGAATAATACATGTGTTCCTCCTGAAACGACCCGTCGTCTGGGTGTCCCGCTCCGCCGGGTCTGGCGCAGCTACCTGCCATTGTGCGCCGGCGGGCGTCGGCCTGCCGGCGGTTTGCTGTGAGCAATGGGGGCGCCCATGGTAGGCGCCGTGGACCTCACTTGCCCTGCTTCGTCTCCTGCGCGGTCTCTTCCTTCCAGACGGCCTCGTAGTCCTTGAACATCTGGATGAGGTGCTCGCCGATGGTCTCGTAGTCGGTGATGTCCAGGTTGGCCAGGGAGACGCGCACGCTCCAGTCGGGCGCGTCGAAGCCGGCGCCGTCCATGAGCACGATGCCGGTGTCCT
Source organism: Bifidobacterium sp. (assembly GCA_036311305.1). Taxonomy (GTDB): domain Bacteria; phylum Actinomycetota; class Actinomycetes; order Actinomycetales; family Bifidobacteriaceae; genus Bifidobacterium. The sequence continues at coordinate 5,391 of JAXJQE010000019.1, read as the reverse complement.
TGGCCATGCGCAGCACGATGTCCGAGGACTCGTAGTTCTTCTTGAGCCATTCGGCGAACTCGTCGCCGCACTGCTTGCGGGCCCACAGGTCGAGGTCGATGACCGAGTAGTAGCCGGCGCGCAAGGGATCGGGCGCCAGTGGCAGCCCCATGCTCTTCCACAGCGTGGCCAGGCGGTTGTTGACCAGCTGGTGCATGCGGTTGCGGTAGATGTCCTCGGTGTCCAGCAGGCAGTACAGGGCGAACAGCGCCATCTGCACCTGCTGCGGGGTGCCCAGGCCAGCGGTGCCGTTGAGCGCCACGAGGCGCGAGTCGGCGACCATGCGGTCGATGAACTTCTCGGAGGCGATCTTGTCGGTCAGCGACGAGTAGCGGGAGGCGAGCGTCGCCTTCCTGTCGTCGTCGAGCCGCGCGATCAGGTCGTCGAACACGTTGCGCTGGCTGATGGCGATGTCCGCCAAGCGCCAGCCGGTGGCGCCGAAGTACTTCGAGAACGAGTACACGCTGGCCGTGTTGTACGGCAGCAGCGAGAACAGCGAACGGTAGTGGGGCACGAAGGTGCCGTACACGTCGTCGGTGATGATCATCAGGTCGGGGTTCTTCTCCTTGACGACCTGGGCGAGCTTGGCGACGCTCGCCTGGTCCATCGCGTAGGACGGCGGGTTGGAGGGGTTGACCACGCACAGCAGCTTGATCGACGGATCGGCGAGCTTCTCGAGCTCCTCGTCCGGGTACTGCCAGCTGTGCAGGCCGTCCTTGGTGAGCGTGCTGGCGTTGACGTTGACGACGTCCAGGTCGTAGTCGTTGAGGTGCGGGATCTCCAGGTACGGCGTGAAGATCGGCGTCATGAGCGCCATTCTGTCCCCGGGGTTGAGCAGGAAGTTGCACTTGAGGCTGTAGAAGAGGTAGCACATGGCCGCGGTGCCGCCCTCGGTGGCGAACAGGTCGAAGGGCGTGGCAGGGTCGTGGCCGTCGCAGATCGCCTTGACGAGGTAGTCGCGCACGATGTCCTGCGTGTGCTCGAGGATGCGCTCCGGCGACGGGTACTCGCAGCCGATGATGCCCTCGGTCCACTCCTGGACGAGCGAGTCGCCGTCGACGCCCCGCGCGGTCACGTGGTCGTAGCAGTCGCGCAGGAACGCCGCCGGCTTGCTGTCGCCGGGCTGGCGCTCGAGGAACTGGGCGAAGCGTTCCGCGCTGCCCTCGCGCCTGGGCATGCCCGCCAGGTCGAAGGCGGGCAGCTTCATCGTGCGCCGCGACTCCTCGAGCGCGAACTGGCCGAGCAGGAAGAACGCCTCGCGCGGCAGCGTGCAGATCCAGTTCGGGTTGCCGCGGCCCGCGTCGAGCAGCGTGCGCGCGTCCTTCTTGTCGTCCTCGTTGGCGTACTCGAGCAGCAGGTTCTTGATCTCGAACGGGGACATCTTCGCGATGACCTTCTCGAAGGGCAGGTCCGCGTTCTGCCTGATCTCCTCCTCCACCTGCGCCCTCAACGCCTGGCGTCCGTTGTCGTCCATGGTTGCTCCTCCCTAAGCGTGCCGACAGGTCTCGTGAGCCATTATGCGCGCGGTCGCGCGGACGCGCCCCGCGAATACGCCATGGGCCGCGGCGGCGCGGAACCACGGCGCTCGTCCGCGCCGGTTACACTGGCGTGCGGATACCCATGGTGCCGCGGGGCCGCGCGGCGCACCACGGAAGGATCGGCATGGAGGATTTCAGGCAGGCCGTCGCACGCACGGCGGCGGGGCTCGAGGAGTACGACCGGCTGGAGGCCGCCACGGCGCACGACGCGCCGGGCTGGCAGGCCGCGGCCGACGCCGTTGCGGGCACGGACCGCGGCGAGCGCGACCTCAAGGACGTCGGCGAACTGCTGGCGCACCTGGCGGCCGCGCCGCTGCGCCTGTCCGTCAAGGGCCGCGCGCTGCCGGGCGCGCCGCGGCCGCTGCCGGACCTCTACGAGGCCACGTACCGCGCCTGGCAGCACGCCCGGCACGTGGCGCGCGCCATGGAGCGCCTGTGGTACTCGCCGGACTCCCCCGCACCGGAGTCGGCGGACGCGCTGCGCTTCCTCACCTGGCAGCTGCGCGACGCGCACGACGAGCTCGACTGGCTGGAGCGCGGCCTGGACCGCGACGAGGCGCGCGCGATCCGCGCCGGCGTGGACGGCGCGCGCGCCCGGCGCGAGCGCAAGCCGTACGTGCGCACCCCAAAGGCGCGGTTCACCTCCTGGGAGCTTGACGACCCCACGCCCGTCTACCGTGAGGTCGCCCTCCTGCAGGACCGCGCGCCCGGCGACGTGCGCCGCGCCGTGGAGGCGGCGGAGGCGGCCGGCATGGACCGCACGGAGGCGCTGGTGCGCGAGTACGGCGCGGGGGCGCCGTGCGGCGTGCTCACGGGCATCGACCTGGAGACCACGGGCCTGAGCCCGTGGTCCGACTGGATCGTGGACGCCGGCTGGGAGCGCTACGACCTGGCCACCGGCCGCGCCTTCGACGCGCAGCGGCACACCTACGGCGTCTCCGCGGAACGCGCCAAGCTCGGCATCGCGCCGCGCATCGTCGCCCTGAACGGCATCGACATCCCCGCGCTGGAGGGCCACACGCCGTTCCAGGAGGACGCCGAGGCGCAGCACGCGATGATGGCGGCGCTCGACGACACCGTCATGGTGGCGCACAACGCGCGCTTCGAACGCCACTTCCTGACCGCCAACTGCGACGGCTTCGCCGAGGCCGTGCGCTCGGGCGCCACGCAGATCCTCGACTCGCGCATGGTGGCCGTGCACGCCGACGACGCGCGCTTCCGCGGCTTCACGCTGGAGGGCTACGCGGGCCGCCACGGCGCGATCGACGAGGCGCGCGGGGCGAGCGTGCCGGCCGCGGGCGGCGGCTCGCTGCCGCTCGACCAGGGCGAGCACGAGCGCCACCTCGGCCTCGAGGACACGCACATCATGATGGTCGCGCTGCGCAACCACCTCGGGCAGCTGCACGGGCGCTTCGTGGCGGGCGCCCCGGTGATGGTCGACGACATGTCCCCCGAGGAGCCGGCCGAGCCGGCGAACCCCGACCAGCCGACACTGTTCTGAACGCCTATATTAAAAGGAATGCCCCTCGTGCGCGATGCGCACGAGGGGCATTCATGTCAGCGAACAGCCGAACGGTCAGGTCACTTCTGGCCCTGGGCGGCCACGGCGGCCGCACCGGCGGCGGCGGCCTCGGGATCGAGGTACTCGCCACCCTTCTTGATCGGCTTCATGTTCTCGTCGAGCTCGTAGACCAGCGGCATGGCCGTCGGGATGTTGAGCTTGGCGATCTCCTCCTCGCTCAGGCCGTCGAGCATCTTCACCAGGGCGCGCAGCGAGTTGCCGTGCGCGGCGATGAGGACGGTCTTGCCGCTCTTGAGCTCGGGGACGATGTCGGACTCCCAGTAGGGCTCGACGCGGGCCACGACGTCCGCCAGGCACTCGGCCTCGGGCACCGGGTCGCCGGCGTAGCGCGGGTCGTTGTTCTGGGCGTACTCGTCGTTCGGGTCGATCTCGGGCGGCGGGGTGCCGTAGGAGCGGCGCCACAGCATGAACTTCTCGTCGCCGTACTCCTCGCGGATCTCGGTCTTGTTCTTGCCCTGGAGGGCGCCGTAGTGGCGCTCGTTGAGGCGCCAGTCACGCTTGACGGGGATCCACAGGCGGTCGGCCTCGTCGAGGGCGATGTTGGCGGTGTTGATGGCGCGGCGCAGCAGCGAGGTGAAGACGATGTCCGGCAGGACACCCTTCTCCTTCATCAGGCGGCCACCGTTCTTGGCCTCCTCGCGACCCTGCTCGGTCAGCGGGACGTCAACCCAGCCGGTGAATTGGTGTGTCTTGTTCCATGCGCTCTGACCATGTCGGAGCAGTACCAGTTTGTAGGTCATGCGCCCCAGTCTAGCGGGTCATCACGCCAAACGCGACCGGCCACGCCGTCGGCCTACAGCATGGCTACAGGATGAGCGCGAAGCCGTTGTACGCGAGCGCCGCCGCCAGGGCCAGCAGCCCGAGCAGCATCATCGAGCGCATGTACTCCTTCTTGATGCAGCACAGGCCGGCGAACCAGCCGAGCAGCAGCACGCACACGGAGCCGAGGATCGTGCAGAAGGTCAGGCCCGCGTCGGGGTCGCCGGTCGGGCCGCCGTGCATGCTCAGCACGGTCCAGCTGGCCAGCGCGACGGCGGCGAGCGCGACGAGCATCACCACGAGGCACACGAGCGCGGCCGTGCGCCCCATGCGCACGGCGAGCGTGCGCTTGCCGGCGTCGCGGTCATGCTCGAGGTCGCGCAGGTTGTTCACCCAGATCGTGGCGAGCGCGATGGTGCCGGCGACGAGGCCGCCGGCCAGGGACGCCCAGTCGCACGTGCCGGACACCACGTAGGTGGTGCCGCAGGTGGCGACGGGGCCGAAGAAGACGAAGGCGGCGAGCTCGCCCCAGCCGCGGTAGCCGTACGGGTGCGGGCCGCCGACGTAACACCAGGCGGCCAGCAGGCAGGCAAGCCCCAGGAAGATGAGCCACCAGTGGCCGGTGAGCATGACGGCGGCCATGCCGAAGCCGCAGGCCAGGACGGCGGAGGTGGCGGCGGCGCCGAGCACGACGCCCGGGCGCACGCCGGAGGCCACGAGGCGCACGGGCGCGTGCAGCTCCTCGTAGTCGGGGATGTGGTCGTCGTCGGGGTCGTCGGCGACGGGGGCGGCGCGGTGCGCGTCGGTGCCGCGCACGCCGTCGGAGTAGTCGTTGGCGTAGTTCGCGGCGATCTGCATGAACAGCGCGACGCCCAGGCACAGCAGGCCCAGGCACCACACGCGCCCAGTGTCCACGGCGCCGCCCTGCGCGCGCAGGATGCGCCACGCGGCGGCGACGCCCATCCAAACGGGGGCGACGGCGAGCGCGAGCGTGCGGATGCGCGCGCCGAGGACGATCTGGTGGAGGTTCATGCGGCTCGGCTCACTCCTTGCCGGACTGCTTGGGCTGGGTCTGCTGCGCCGGCTGCGTCGGCTCGGTCTCGGTGACCTCGACGTGCTCGTCGACGACCTCCTCGCCGGTGCCGGGCACGGTCAGCGGCGGGATGGACGGGATGTCGGGCAGGCTCATGGTGCCGGGCTCGAAGGACGCGGGCTGCGCGGACTGGCCGGCGGACTCGACGGTCACGGCGGCGTCCGGCGTGGCGGCGGTGTACCGGCTGGTGGCCTGCGGCCGCGCGGGCTGCGCCATCTCCTGCGGGTACTGCTGCGCGGAGGCCGGGGAAGCGCGGTACAGCACGGGCTGCTCACCTTGGGCGGCCTCGGGCTGCGTGTACTGCTGCGGCATCGGCTGCGGCTGGCGCTGCGAGGCGGCGTACGCCACGCGCGGCTGCTGCCCGGCGGCCGGCTGGGCGG
>JAXJQE010000018.1:0-3553 GCA_036311305.1 Bifidobacterium sp. | reverse complement strand
TCGGACAACATCCTCAAGCCGGCCGACGGCCACACCGTGACCATGCCGTCGCAGGACATGATCCTGGGCCTGTACTACCTGTCCACCGTGGTGGAGGGCGCCAAGGGCCAGGGCCGCATCTTCTCCTCGCTCGACGAGGCGCAGATGGCCCTCGACCGCGGCGAGATCGACATGCAGGCCAAGGTGCTCATCCGCCTGCCCGAGGACTTCGTGCTGCCCGCCGGCTGGGAGCCGAGCGAGTTCAAGGCCGTCGACCCGGAGCCCGGCAGCCCCGAGATCGTCAAGGAGGAGCGCTTCTCCGACGGTTCCGTGCTGTTCGCCACCTCCATGGGCCGCATCCTGTTCAACGAGACCCTGCCGGTGGACTACCCGTTCATCAACGAGCAGGCCCCGAAGGGCAAGCTGTCCAAGATCGTCGACGACATCGCGACCCGCTACTCCACGCAGCAGGTGGCCGCCGTGCTCGACGCCCTCAAGGACCTGGGCTTCACCCGCGCCCCGTGGTCCGGCGTGACCATGGCGTTCTCCGACATCGTGGCCCCCGCGGACCGCGAGGACATCATCCGCCGCTACGAGGACGAGGCCGACCGCGTCAACGACCAGTACGGCATGGGCCTCATGACGGAGGAGGAGCGCCGCAACGAACTCATCGACCTGTGGACGAAGTGCACCGACGAGGTCGCCGACGCCATGCGCGAGAACTTCCATGACGACAACAACGTGAACATCATGGTGCAGTCCGGCGCCCGCGGCAACTGGATGCAGATCCGCCAGATCGCCGGCATGCGAGGCCTCGTGGCCAACCCGAAGGGCGAGATCATCCCCCGTCCGGTCAAGTCCAACTACCGCGACGGCCTGTCCGTGCTCGAGTACTTCATCTCCCAGCACGGCGCCCGCAAGGGCCTGGCGGATACCGCACTGCGTACCGCCGAGTCGGGCTACCTGACCCGCCGCCTCGTCGATGTCTCCCAGGAGGTCATCGTGCGCGAGGAGGACTGTGGCACCCGCAAGGGCCTCGTGATGAAGGTCGCCGAGCGTGACGAGAACGGCAACCTCGTGCTCGTCAAGGCCGCCGACGGCGGTCCGTACTCGCGCCTGCTGGCCGCGGACGTCATCGACCCGGCCGACGGCGAGACCGTGCTCTACCACGCGGGCGACGCCCTGTCGATGGACGTGCTCAACGACCTCGTCGCGCACGGCGTCGAGGAGGTCAAGGGCCGCTCCGTGCTGACCTGCGAGTCCAAGCGCGGCGTGTGCGCGAAGTGCTACGGCTGGTCGCTGGCCACGAACAAGCTCGTGGACGTCGGCGAGGCCGTCGGCATCGTCGCCGCCCAGTCGATCGGCGAGCCGGGCACCCAGCTGACGCTGCGTTCCTTCCACTCCGGCGGCGTCGCGTCGGCCTCGGATATCACCCAGGGTCTGCCGCGTGTCACCGAGCTCTTCGAGGCGCGTACCCCGAAGGGCGAGGCGCCGATCGCCGAGTTCGCCGGCACCATCAAGCTGGAGGACACCGAGCGCGGCCGCACGATCAACCTCGTGCCGGACGACACCTCGCTGGAGACGATCAGCTACCCGGTCACGCGCCGCGTGCCCACGCTGGTCAAGGACGGCGAGCACGTCGAGGCCGGCACGCAGCTGCTCGAGGGCTCCGTCGACCCGAAGAAGATCCTGCGCATCCTCGGCCCCAACGCCGCGCAGCAGAACATCGTGGAGGAGGTGCACACCGTGTACCGCTCCCAGGGCGTCGACATCCACGACAAGCACATCGAGGTCATCGTCCACCAGATGCTGCGCCGCATCACCGTGATCGACTCCGGCGACACCGACCTGCTGCCGGGCGAGCTCGTCGACCGCGCGCGCTTCACCGAGGCGAACCGCAAGGCCATGTTCGAGGGCAAGAAGCCGGCCTCCGGCCGTCCCGAGCTCATGGGCATCACCAAGGCGTCGCTGGCGACCGACTCGTGGCTGTCCGCGGCCTCCTTCCAGGAGACCACGCGCGTGCTCACCGAGGCGGCGCTCTCCGAGAAGGAAGACGACCTCAAGGGCCTCAAGGAGAACGTCATCATCGGCAAGCTCATCCCCGCCGGCACCGGCCTGGCCCGCTACCGCAACGCGGTCGTGGAGCCGGACAAGGCGATCCGCGAGACGATCTACCCGAACTTCGGTCTGGGCGACGACTCGCTGGGCGACTTCGGCGGCAGCGGCGACGACATGGACTTCTCGAACATCGATTTCGGCGACCTGAAGCTCGGCGACGACTTCAACCCGGACGATTTCCTGGACGACAACGGCGGCCAGACGGACCTGGACACCGATTTCGGCGACACCGACTTCAACCTCTGATCCGGTCCTGAAGTAGCGAGGGGCGCTTCCCATGCGGGAGGCGCCCCTCCCGTTTTGCGCGCAGCGCCGTCCATGCGCGCAAGGGCCGCGTGATGGCGGGACGCCCCGGCGGGGACGTTCCGTTATGTAAGTGGGGCCCGGTGGGGAAGGGGCGCGGTTTCACCGGTGGTCCCAAACGATGGGGGAGGGTGGCGTGGGGATATCGGGTTGTGCTAAGACTGTTGTCATGCAGAAGCTTCCCTTCCCGCCGCCGCCGGAACCCGGCTGGTGCGATGACGACACCGCCCTCTCCGTCGATGCCCCGAAGGACGCCACCCCGCAGCACGCCTCATATGCCGCCGGTACCACCGCCACCGCCGCCCATGCTACGCAAGGAAGCGTGGCCTCCGGTGCCCACGCCGCTGCCACCGACCAGCCCCAGGCTGCATCCCTGTCCGGCTCCGGTGCCGCGCAGGCCGCGGCCCCCATCGCCGCGGCCGTGGTGCATGGCGCGCACGCCTCGCACGCGGCCCACGCCGCGCACGAGGCCACCAACACCCATGAGACGCTGTCCATGCAGGCCGTCGAGGCGGCCGGCGGGGCCGCGCCGGCCCCGGGCGGCGACCGCCACGAGGGCGAGCCCCTGGAGTACGCCGCGCGCCCGGGCGCGGACGGCGACCAGTGGGACGGCACTGTCCTGTCCGCCACGTTCATGCCGCAGGGCACCCAGCACCCCACCTACCACATGGTCAACGACGTGACCGGCCAGGAGTTCATCGTGGACATGGGCGTCCTCATCGGCCGCAAGCCCTCGCAGGACATCCCGGAGGGCGCCAAGGCCGTGCGTCTGATCGACCCGACGCGCACCGTCTCGCGCAACCACGCCGCCATCGGCTTCGACCGCGACGGCCAGCTCTGGGTCGAGGACTACGGCTCCCTCAACGGCACCTACATCGTCGACGCCACCGGCGAACACCAGGTCTTCAAGGGCGCCCGCAAGCGCCTCACCCCACCCTGCCACCTGCGCATCGGCGACCAGATGTTCACCTTCGAGGAGAAGCCCGAGTCCCCGACCGAGGAATCCTGACACGGAGCCCCGGTCCTGGCCGTTCCTCTCCCGACCCAGCCCTTCCTGTCGCCCAACTTCGTTATAGGGGGCACCTGCCCGGTTATAGGGGGCACCCGGAAGCCGAAACCCGAAGTAGGAAGGGCCATTTTTGGCCCTTCCTAC
>JAXJQE010000017.1:0-10267 GCA_036311305.1 Bifidobacterium sp. | reverse complement strand
GGGATGATGAACACGAACACGAACACCAGCGCGAACGGCGCCATGAACTTCCAGCCACGCCAATCACGCCGACGCCTGTTCACCGGCACCGGCCTCGCGTCCTTGAGCGTCATGCCCGCCAGCGCCTCGTCGGCCAACGCGGCGTCCGTGCCACCCGCGGCCGCCACGGCGCCCGCACCCATGGCCTCATCGGCATCCCTGCCGGTGAATTTCATTGTCGTATCCATCATCCCGCTCCTTGTAGTCCTCGTTCTTCCTGCGTTTGTCCCTGGGCTGCCGGTGTGCCGGCTCAGCCCTTGTTGGTGACGGTGTAGCCCTGCTGCTCACCGTGCTCGGCAAGCTTCTTGCCGTAGTTCTTGAAGGCCTGCTCGAGGGTGATCTCCTTGCTGTAGGCGGGCGAGATGTCATCGCCGAACTCGGCCTGGGCGAAGGCGTTGTAGGGCAGGTACTGGAACTCGGTCGCCTTGCGCTGCGCGGCGTCCCTGAGGACCTCGTTCACGTTCTGGCCACCGAAGTAGGCGTTCAGCTTCTTGTTGCTCTCGGTGTTGGGGTCCACGAAGGCGTCGCTGTTGAGGATGGACTTGAGGGCCGGGAAGGTGCCGGTGTCGGCCATGGTCTGCGCGCCCTTGCCCATCGTCATGTACTGGATGAACTTGTACGCGGCGCCCTGCTGCTTGGAGGCCGCGGTGACGCACAGCGCGGAGCCGCCGTCATCGGCGGAACGCTCCTCGCCCTCGGTCCACTGCGGGACCTCGGCCACACGCCAGTTGCCGGCCTGGTCGGGCGCGCCGCTCTCCAGGTTGATCGGCATCCAGCCGCCGATGGTCAGGGAGGCGATCGAGCCATCGTTGAGCGAGCGGTTCCACTCGTCGGACCAGTTGGCGACCTTGGTGTCGATGAGGTCCTCGTCGATGAGCTTCTGCTGGAAGTCGATGTACTTCTTCATGCCCGAGTCATTGGTCATGTCGATGGTGATGTTGTCGCCGTCGACCTTCCACGGCTGGGCGCCGGCCAGCCACACCTGCGCGATGAAGGGCTGGAACTCCATGGCGCTGCCGGAGTTGTTGGTGATGTAGGCGCCGGTCTTGCGGATCTTCTTGGCGGCCTCGTAGTAGTCGTCCCACGTCTTGATCTTGGAGCCGTCCACGCCGGCCTTGTCGAAGACCGCCTTGTTGTAGAAGAAGACCTCCGGGCCGGAGTCGATCGGCATCGCGTACGGCTTGCCGTTGTACTGCAGCTTGTTCCACGGGCCGGAGACGAACTTGTCGGCCTCCTTGTCCGCGCCGTACTGGGAGAGGTCCGCCAGGTCGCCGGTGACGGCGAACTGGGTGACGGTCGGGTCCTCGAGCATGACCACGTCCGGGATGCCGTTGCCGGCGGCCACGGCGTTGGTCAGGGCCGTCTGCATGTCCGAGGCGGTACCGGTGGAGTTGAACTTGACGGTGATGCTGGGGTTGTCCTTCTCGAAGGCGGCGATGATGCTCTTCATGGAGTTGCCCGAATCCCAGCCCCAGAACAGGAGCTCGGCCTTGTCCGCGTCACCCGCGGCGCCCTCGTTGCCGCTGTCGGAGTCACCGCCGCCGCAGCCTGCCAGTCCCGTGACGGACAGCACGGCCACCGCGGCCGCCGTCCAACGCATAACGCTCCGTGACACCATGATAATCTCCTTTGATCTCAAGTGGTACACCTGTGTACCTAGGTGCAATGGTACAACGGTGTACCAGCAAGTCAAATCGGTTCGCCCGCAGCGTGTCCAAAGGCACGTTATGACAGATACGGGAATGAAAAAAGCGCCGGCCATGCGACCGGCGCCCAAAAAATCCCGCGGCTACTCCCCCGCCTCCTCCTCGGGCTCCTCGCTGTGCGCGAGCACGAGCTCCTTGACCAGGTCGCGCGTCTTGGTCGCCGAGTCGGCGTCCAGGCCATCGTCGGTGATGACCGTGTCCACCTGCTCGAAGCGCGCGAACAGGGACAGCGACGTGCTGCTCCACTTGGTGTGGTCGGTGAGGATGACGGTGCGGTCGGCGATGTCCATCATCGCCATGTCCGTGGCCGCCTCGAGCGAGTTCGGCATGAGGAAACCGCGCGGGATGGACACCGAGTGGGTGCCCAGGAACACGGTGTTCACGCGCAGCGAGGCGATGACCTTGTCCGCGATCGGCCCGACGAGCGAGTTCGAGCGTGTGATGACGCCGCCGGTGACGATGACCTCGACGTCCTTGGACTCCATCGCCTGCACGAGCTCGGCGACCGGGATGGAGTTGGTCAGGATGGTGATGCCGTTGGCCTGCTGCGACTCGAGCAGGTGCTGCGCGAACACGTACGCCGTGGTGCCGCCGCCGATGGCGATGACGTCGCCCGGCTGCACGTACTGGATGGCCTCGCGCGCGATGGCGTCCTTGAGCCCGATGTCCATCTGCGACTTGACGGAGAACAGCGGCTCGCTCAGCAGCGTGCTCGTGGAGACGGCGCCGCCGTGCACGCGGCGCAGCAGCCCCTTGTCGGCGAGCTCGGCGATGTCGCGGCGGATGGTCATGGCCGACACGCCCAGTTCCTTGGAGAGCGCCGTGATGCGCACCGCGCCGCGCGTACGCAGGCGGCTGAGGATGAGATGCTGACGCTGTGACGAAATCATATGAACATATTCGCACATTTTCGTGCGGTTCACCAAACCAGCGACGGTAATCTGCACATAACCGAACACCTCGGCGTGTCGTGCCGAAAGGTCAGTCGTCGTCCTCGGCGACCTCCTGCATCTCCTCCGTGAAGTCCTCGTCCGGGGCGTCCTGGAGCTGGCGGTCGCCGTCCTCGGCGGCGCGGGCGCGGGCGCGCGGGTCGTGCAGCTAGCGGTGCATGCGTGCCAGGCCCCACTGCGTGACCTTCTGCATGGCCTCGCGCACGATCGCCCCGTCCATCTTCGACTCCCCCTGCGCGCGCTCCGGGAACACGATCGGCACCTCCACCACCGTGCCGCCCGCGGCGATCACGCGCCGCGTCATGTCGATCTGGAACACGTAGCCGTTGTCGTCGATCCCGGCCAGGTCCACCTGCCGCAGGATCCGCGACCGGTACGCGCGGAACCCGCAGGTCATGTCGCGCACCTTGAGCCCGAGCATGAAGCGCGCGTAGGAGCTGCCGGCGCGCGAGATCACGTCGCGGTACCACGGCCAATCCTGCGTCGTGCCGCCCGGCACGCGCCGCGAGCCGAGCACGAGGTCGACGTTCGGGTCCGACTCGATGCGGTTGAGCATGCGGTGCAGGTCCTCCGCGCGGTGCGAGCCGTCCATGTCCATCTCGCACACGATGTCGTACCCCTGCTTCAACGCCCACTGGAACCCGCGCACGTACGCGGAGCCGAGCCCCATCTTCGAGGCGCGGTGGATGACGAAAAGCCGCGAGCCGGTCGTCGCGCGGTTGACGCGGTTGGCGACCTTGAGGTCCGCGGTGCTGATCGTCGAGTCGTTGCTCAGGTCCGCGCCCTCATCGTCGGTGACGAACGCGGTGTCCGAGGCCATGTCGTTGTGCGTCTTGGCGACCGTCATCCCCGGGGGCATGCGCGTGACGCGCGAGATCACCTCGGCGAGCGTGCCGGTGCCGTCGGGCGAGTCGTCGTCGACGATGAGCACGTCGACGCCCGCGTTGTTCTCGAACAGCGACGTGAGCGTCGCCTCCAGGTTGTCGCGCTCGTTGTACGTCGGCATCACCACGCACACCCGTTCACCCATCGCGCACCTCCCTGCCGGCCACAGGCCGCTCGTCCGTTCGCTCCCCGATACTACCCCGGCGGCGGCCGGCGTGCGTGTCGTGCACACCCATGGCACAATGGAGCGCATGGCTTACGTATCCGAGAACCCCATGCACGACGCGGTCAACAAGGCGACCACGGACCTCTTCAGCTTCGCGTACAAACACGTCGTCAAGCCGAACTTCGTGTTCAGCGAGACGCCCGACAAGGCGCACGACGACATGATCCGCTTCTGCCAGGTGACCGGCAAGATCCCGCCGCTGATGTGGCTGCTGCGCCACATGCTCGACTACGCCGACCCCATCCTCGAGACCCAGGTCATGGGCGTCGACTTCGCCAACCCGTTCGGCCTGTCCGCGGGACTCGACAAGGCGTGCGACATGCCCGTGCTCATGGACAACGCCGGCTTCGGCTTCGAGACGGTCGGCTCGACGACGTCGCGGCCGTGCGCCGGCAACCCGCGCCCGTGGTTCCACCGCCTGCCCGAGTACGACTCGATGATGGTGCACGTCGGCCTGGCGAACCCCGGCTCCGACGAGGTCATCGCGCGCGCGGAGCGTGCCTGGCGGCACGCGCGCACGCTGCAGATGAGCGTGTCGATCGCGCGCACGAACGACGACCAGGTCGGCGACCTCGACGAGGGCATCGAGGACTACTGCATCTCCATGCGGCGCGCCGCGGGGCGCACCGCGATGGTCGAGGTGAACATCTCCTGCCCGAACACGACCGTCGGCGAACCGTTCAACGAGTCGCCGGAGGCGCTCGACAGGCTGTTCACCGAGCTCGACAGGATCGACCGCCCGCAGCCGACGCTCGTCAAGATGCCGCTGAACAAGTCGTGGCCCCAGTTCAAGGCGCTGCTCGACGTGCTCGCGGAGCACAACGTGCAGGGCGTGACCATCGCGAACCTGCAGAAGGACCGCACCGGCCTGCAGATCCCGCGCGAGTGGCTCGGCGCCCTGTCGGGCGGCCCGTGCACGCTCGAGAGCACCGAGGTCATCCGCCGCACGTACCGCGAGTACGGCGACCGCTTCGCGATCGCCGGCGTCGGCGGCGTGTTCACCCCCGAGCAGGCCTACGCGAAGATCCGCGCGGGCTCGTCGCTCGTCATGTTCATCAGCTCGCTGATGTACCGCGGTCCGCAGACGATCACCGTGCTCAAGCGCGGCCTGGCCGAGCTCCTGCGCCGCGACGGCTTCGACAACGTCTCCCAGGCCGTCGGCGTCGACGCCTGACCCTCTCCCGACGTTATAGGGGGCCGTGGGCCAGGCGCCGCGCTCGTACTGGGGTGGGTAGGGGATGTCCTGGCGGGGGATGCCGAGCTTGGCGGCGGCGTGGAGGGGCCAGTAGGGTTCGCGCAGGGCGGCGCGGCCGATCTCGATGGCGTCGGCGGCGCCGTGGGTGAGGACCTTGTTCGCCTGCTTCGGCTTGGTGATCAGGCCGACGGCGGTGGTGGCCACGCCCGCCTCCTTGCGGATGCGGTCGGCGTACGGGACCTGGTAGTCGGGCTTGACGGGGACCGTCACGTTGGGCAGCAGGCCGCCGGTGGAGACGTCGACGAGGTCGACGCCGTGGGCCTTGAGCTCGCGCGCGAGGTCGACGCTGAAGTCGATGTCCAGGCCGCCCTCGGCCCAGTCGGTGGCGGAGATGCGCACGAACAGCGGCATGTCGTCGCGGATGACGCCGCGCACCTTGTCCACCGTCTCCAGCAGCATGCGCATGCGGTTCGCGGGCGAGCCGCCGTACTCGTCCTCGCGCGTGTTGACGAGCGGGTCGAGGAACTCGCTGAGCAGGTAGCCGTGCGCGGCGTGGATCTCGATGGCCTCGAAGCCGGCGGTCATCGCGCGCCACGCGGCGTCGCGGAAGCGGTCCTCGATGACGTGGATCTCGTCGACGCTCAGCCCGCGAGGCTTGCGCAAGGATCCGAACGGCAGGTCGGTGGGGCCGACGGTGGGCCAGCCGCCGTCGTCGAGCGGCAGACTCTCGCCGGGCGTGCCGAGCGCGAAACATCCCGTGGAACCCTTGCGGCCGGCGTGGTTGAGCTGGATCGCGGGCACGGCGCCGGCCTTCTTCATGGCGTCGACCATCCAGCGGTACGACTCGATCTGGTCGTCCTCCCACAGGCCCAGGTCGCACGGCGAGATGCGGCCGTCGGGCGTGACGGCGGTGGACTCGACGATGATGAGGCCGAAGCCGCCCAGCGCGCGCGAGACGTAGTGCTGGTAGTGGAAGTCGGTGGGGCGCCCGTCGCAGTTGAACACGGAGTACATGTCCATCGGCGGCAGCCAGACGCGGTTGCGCGCGCTCACGGAGCGGATCGTGATCGGTTCGAACAGCGCGGGCAGGGCGGTCTTCTTGGATTGCTTCTTCGAAATCTTGGTCTTCTTACCCATACCCCCACACCGTAGCACGTCGGCGCGGGGCGGGATGGTCGGTTTTGGAATGTCGATTCCTGAAGCGACCATCTCCGGCGGCCAGGATGGTCGGTTCTTGAAGCGACATTCAAGAAGCGACCACCCCAGGAACGCGAAACGGTCGCTTCCGGAATCGACATTCCGGAAACGACCGTTTCGGGTGCTTGGGGCCACGTGACGCTAGCGCATCGTGGTCGTGGTGTTGGTGGTCGTGGTGGTCGTCGTGGAGGAACTCGAACTGGTGGCCACCGCGGCGCCCTTGAAGTACTTCTCCACTGGCGTGCCGTAGCTGTCGTCCTTCGGCAGGTTCTTGGCCGCGGCGTACTGGTTCATCGCCTTGGCGAAGGCCGGGGCCGCGATCGTGGAGCCGTCCCAGTAGCTGTGGTAGGCGCCGTTGATGGCGATGTTCGCGATCGGGTGGTTGACCGGGTCCTGCACGTCGCCGACGAGCACGAAGGTCGCGATCTGGTTCGGGATGAAGCCGCCCGTGGTCACGTACATGTCCTCGTTCGTACCGGTCTTGGCGAAGGTCTTGCGGTTGTCCGCGAGCTGCGCCGCGCCGGCGGCGCCGTCGGCCCTCACCACGCCCTGGTTCATCGCGTAGGCCAGCGTCTGGATGATGTCCTTGTCCACCGCCTGGTGGCAGTTGGCCTTCGGCACGTCCAGCTTGTTGCCGTCGGAGTCCTCGGCGGACTTGATGGCGATCGGGGTGCACTCCACGCCGTTGGCCGCGTAGGTGGCGTACACGTTCGCCATCGTCAGCGGGGAGACGGAGGTGGTGCCGCCGATGAGCAGCGACGGGTGCATCGAGATCGAGCTGTAGACGTCCTCCTGGCCGATCGGCGAGTTGTGGTAGCCGACCGCCTTGGCGGCGTCAGCCACCGCGCACAGGCCGATCTTGGAGCCCAGGGCCGCCATCGTCGTGTTGTGCGAGTGCACGAGGCCCAGGAACGGGCTCTCGGGGCTGACGGTGCTGTTGGTCAACGCGTTGGTCACGTGCCAGTTGTCGGTGCCGCCCGTGTAGCCCTTGCAGCTGAACAGGCTGGTCAGGTAGTCGGTGGGCGCGGCGAGCTCCTCGGTGATGGCATGGCCCTTCTGCATCCACGCGATCAGGTTGATCGGCTTCCACGAGGAACCGATCTGGAAGCCCTGGCCGCCGCCGTCGATCTGGTCGACCGCGTAGTTCATGGACGACTTGGTCGGGTCGGTGGCCGCCGCGTCGGTGGCGTCATAGGTGCGGTTGAGGCCGAAGCCCAGCACCTCGCCGGTGCCCGGTTTGACCGACGCCATGACGATCTCCATGCCGGAGGCGTCGTTGGCGGGGATGGTCGCGTTGGCCGTCTCCATGAGCGCGTTGCTCGCGTCGATGTCGAAGGTAGTGACGATCTTCAGGCCGCCCTCCTGCAGGAGCTTGTTGCGCTCCTCGGCGGTCTTGCCGAACTCGGTGGAGTTCTGGATCTTGTGCACGACGTAGTCGCAGAAGAAGCCGGCGTTGTACTTGGCGGCCATGCAGCCGTGGGAGACGCTGGTGATGTGCAGCGTGTCCTTTAGTGGCGTCTTGACGGCCTCCTCGTACTGGGCCTTGGTGATGAACTTCTGCTCATACATCAGCTTGAGCACGATGTTGCGCTGGTTCTCGGCCTCCTTCTGGTTGGCCTCGATCGACGGGTCGTAGTGCGTCGGGTTCTTCGTGATCATCGCGATCGTGGCCGCCTGCACCACGGTCAGCTTGTCGGCCGTCGTGTTGAAGTAGCGCTCGGCGGCGGCCTGCACGCCGTACAGCGAGTTCGCGCCGAACTGCGCGATGTTCAGGTAGCCCTGCAGGATCTCCTGCTTGGAGTACTTGTGCTCCATCTGCACGGAGATGAGCATCTCGCGCATCTTGCGCGCGATGGTGTCCTCGGTCGCGTGGTACGCGCCGATCGGGTCGTCGCTCTCGCGGGCCTTCGTCGCCAGCACGTTCTTCACGTACTGCTGGGTCAGCGAGGAGCCGCCCTGCTGGTCGCCGCTGGCCAGGTACGTCTGCACGAACGCGCGCATGACGCCCTGCACGTCGACGCCGGAGTGCTCCCAGAAACGCTTGTCCTCGCGCGCGACGACGGCCTGCATCATCGGCGTCGAGATGTCCTTGAGCGGCACGACCTCGCGGTTCTGCGCGTAGAACTCCGCGATGACGGTCTTGCCGTCGTTCGCGTACATGGTCGACTTCTGCGGCAGGTTCGTCACGTCGAAGTCGATGCCCTCCACCTGCATGGAAGGCGCGACGGCCTTGACCACGCTGTTGGCGCCCATGACCGCGGGCAGGAACAGCACGCTGAGCGTCACGCCGCCGCCCAGGCACAGAGTGATGAAGGCGAGCGCGAGCGCAAGGATGCGTGTCCCGGTGAGGGGTTTCTTCTTGTTAGGCATGGGGTCCATTCTACGGGACGCGGCCTACCACGCGCCAGTGGTTTCCGGCGGCGAATTGCGGAGGTTTCGTAGCGATGTCCGGCTGCCTTTCAGCCGGTTCCCAGAAATGTGCTACGCCACCGGGGCCGCGCGGGGGCCGTCCGCATGCCCCGACGGCGCGCTCCCGGCGGCGCCGATCGGCGGAACCGCGCGGGCGCGCGGCGCCGTCGGCTAGCGCTGGGAGCGGCGGATGAGCTTGCCCGGCTCGTAGATGATGATGGTGCGCCCCTCGCGCGCGATCCATCCGCGGTTGGCGAAATCCATGAGCGCCTTGTTCACCGTCTCGCGCGAGGAGCCGACGAGCTGCGCCATCTCCTCCTGCGTGAGGTCGTGCGGCACCTCGAGGCCGCGCTCGACGGGCCGGCCGAAGCGCGAGGCCAGGTTGAGCAGCGTCTTGGCGAGCCGGCCGGGCACGTGGGTGAACACGAGGTCGGCGATGCGCTCGTTGTTCTCGCGCATGCGGTGCGCGAGGACCTGCAGCATGTCGACGGCGACGCGCGGGTAGCGGTCGAGCCACGCGAACAGGTCGTCGTGCTCGAGCCAGACGACGGTCGTGCCGTTGACCATCGCCTGCGCGGTGGCGGTGCGCGGGCCGCCGTCGGGGTCGAAGACGGGGATCTCGCCGAGCAGCTCGCCGCGCGTCTGGATGCTCAGCAGCTGCACGCGGTTGTCCGCCGACTGGCGGATGAGCTTGACGCGGCCGTCCTCGATGACGTACATGCGTTGGTCGGTGTCGCCCTCGCGGAAGATGGTGTCGCCCTTGTGCACGGTCAGGCTGTGCATGTGGGGGATCAGCTCGTCCGCCTGCTGCGGCGTGACGCGCTTGAACAGCGCCGTGCGCAGCAGCAGGTCGCGCGCGTCGGCATCGTCAATCACCGCCATGGCCACCCCTTGGTTCGTCGTGGTGTCTTGCAAAGTTCGGGAGCGCGCGTCGGCACGCGCAACTATCCATTGTACGCCGGGAACCGCCGCGCGAAGTCGGCCAGATACTCGATGAGCGCGTCGAGCGGCAGCGCGAGCTGCCGGTCGAGGGGGTCGACGCGGCGCGCCGCGGACTTGACGGCCTTGTCGCTCATCTTCTCCGCGCTGGGGCGCAGCACCTGCGCGAGGACGTCGCCGTCCATCGCGTACGCCAGCGTGTCGTGGTGCAGCACGCAGCCCGGCCCGCCGTCCGCGGCGGCGACGTGCAGCTGCGCGGCGCCGCCGATCTTGCCGGCGGGCGAGGCGATGTCGTTGAGGCCGGCGAAGCGCGCGTCGACGCCGAGCGAGCGCAGCGCAGCGAGCAGCCACGCGTCGCACAGGCGGAACGCGCGCGCCACCGACAGGCCGTCGACGAACCACGCCGGCGCGTACAGCGAGTACGTGAGCGTGCCGCCGGGCGTGACGAGCATCGCGCCGCCGCCCGACGCGCGGCGCACGACGTGGATGCCGAGCTCCCGGGCGCGCGCGAGGTCGACCTCGTCGGCGATCGACTGGTACCGTCCGCAGATCACCGCCGGCGACGCCCACCGCCAGAAGCGCAGCGTCGCCGGCCGCTCCCCGCGCGCGACCTCTTCGGCCCCCGCGGGGTCGACCGCCATTTGCTCCTCCGACATGCGCGGTCCGTCGACGACGACCGCGGGCGCGAGCCGCTCCCAGCGCTCGCGCACGAGCGCGGGGT
>JAXJQE010000016.1:0-12241 GCA_036311305.1 Bifidobacterium sp. | reverse complement strand
GTCATGGCCATGGCCGAGCAGGTCATCGCCGCCATCTGGAAGGCCGACGGCTATGACATCCAGCTGCCGCTGCCGCGCATCACCTGGCAGGACGCCATGGACAAGTACGGCTCCGACAAGCCCGACCTGCGCTTCGGCAACGAGATCGTCGAGCTGACCGACTATTTCAAGGACACGCTGTTCCGCGTGTTCCAGGCCCCGTACGTGGGCGCCGTGCTCTTCAAGGGCGGCGCCTCCACCCCGCGCCGCCAGTTCGACGCGTGGCAGGACTGGGCCAAGCAGCGCGGCGCCAAGGGCCTCGCCTACGTCGTGTTCGCCGAGGACGGCGAGCTCAAGGGCCCCGTCGCCAAGAACCTCTCCGAAGCGGAGCGCGCCGGCCTCAAGGAGGCCGTCGGCGCCGAGGACGGCGACGCCGTGTTCTTCGCTGCCGGTGCCCGCGAGTCCTCCCAGCTGCTGCTCGGCGCCGTGCGCGTCGAGCTCGCCGACCGCGCCGGCCTGCTCAAGCCCGACGAGTTCGCCTTCACCTGGGTCGTGGACTTCCCGCTGTTCAAGCGCACCGACGACCCGGACGACGACGACGTGGCCGTGGGCCACTCCAAGTGGACGTCCATGCACCATCCCTTCACCATGCCGTCCAAGGACTGGATCGACACGTTCGACGACGACCCGGAGCACGCCATGTCCGACTCCTACGACATCGTGTGCAACGGCAACGAGATGGGCGGCGGCTCCGTGCGTATCCACCGCGACGACATCCAGGACCGCGTCCTCAAGGTCCTCGGCATCACGCCCGAGGAGGCCCAGGACAAGTTCGGCTTCCTGCTCGAGGCCTTCAAGTACGGCGCCCCGCCGCACGCGGGCATCGCGCTGGGCTGGGACCGCACCGTGGCCCTGCTCGCCGGCGCCGACTCCATCCGCGACGTCATCGCCTTCCCGAAGGCGGGCGGCGGCCGCGACCCGCTGACCGGCGCCCCGGCCCCGATCAGCGACGAGCAGCGCGCCGAGACCGGCGTCGACTACGACCCGGACGACGAGGACTGACCGTCTTCCTGCACGCCTGACAAGAAACCTCACGTTTTTCCGTGACATTTCTCATGGTGCCGGCTTTGCCGGCCATGAGAAATGTCACGGAAAAACGTGAGGTTTCTTGCTGTATGCGGCGACCTGCGCACGGTGTGCCATGAGCATAGCCCCTGCGGGAGCGTACGCGCCGGCCCTACGATGGGAGCCACGAACCGGCAGGAAGGCATGCAGCCATGACAGAACGCATCAGCAGGGACATCGAGATCGACCGTGACGGGCTCAAGCTCCACGGCCACGTGGACGGCACTAAGGGCGCCACCGGCGCGCCCGTGGTCATCGCCATGCACGGCTTCATGCGCGACCTGGGCTACGAGGACACCGACCTGCTAGCCCAGCTCGCCCACGGCCTCGTGGACGAGGGCTTCACCGTCGTGCGCTTCGACTTCAACGGCCGCGGCAGGAGCGAGGGCGCCTGGGGGCAGTCCGACGTGTTCAACCAGGTCGAGGACGCCATCGCCGTGCTCGATTACGTGCGCCGCGTCTTCGCGCCCGCCTCCGTCAGCCTGCTGGGCCACTCCCAGGGCGGCGTCATCGCCGGCATGGTCGCCGGCATGTACGCCGAGCAGGTCAAGGCGCTCGCCATGCTCGCGCCGGCCGCCTCGGTGAAGGACGACGCGCTGCGCGGCCAACTGCTCGGCGTGCCTTTCGATCCCAACCGCGTGCCGGACACCATCACGCTCAAGGACGGCCAGCATGCCGTCGACGGCAAGTTCGTGCGCATCGCGCGCACGCTGCCCATCTACGAGACCGCCGGCATGTTCAAGGGACCGGCCCTGCTGGTCATGGGCGAGGAGGACCGGATAGTCGGCCGCGATGTGCCCAATAACTACGGCGCCGCCATGGCCAACTGCGAGGTGAGCCTGTACACGCACCTCGACCATCCGTTCGAGGGCGCCGACCGCGACGTCGCCCTGGGCGAGGCCGTGCAATTCCTTGCGAACCACCGCTGAGCGCGGTCGCGCGGAACGCGCCGCGGAACGTGTCCGGACACACCCCGCGGCACTGTCGCACGGCATGGACAGGCTTTGTGCTGAGCGAACAGCCGCGCCGTCCGACGCACGGCTGTTACATGGTTGCCATAGACTTGGCGTCTATGACTGATTCCAATACCAACGCAACGCGCGCCCAGGGGCAGGACCCGGACGACCGCTACCTCGTCGAGCTCGAGCACGTCGAGAAGCACTTCGGCAACCTGCATGTGCTGCGCGACATCAACCTCAAGGTCAAGAAGGGCGAGGTGCTCGTCATCGTCGGCCCCTCCGGCTCCGGCAAGTCCACCATGTGCCGCACCATCAACCGCTTGGAGACCATCGACTCCGGCGTCATCCGCATCGATGGGCAGCCGCTGCCCGAGGAGGGCAAGGGCGTGGCCAAGCTGCGCGCCGAGGTGGGCATGGTGTTCCAGTCCTTCAACCTGTTCGCCAACAAGACCATCCTGGACAACGTGACGCTCGCCCCGATCAAGGTGCGCCACATGGACAAGACCGCCGCCGAGCGCGAGGCCATGGACCTGCTCGCCCGCGTGGGCGTCGACTCCCAGGCCAACAAGATGCCCTCGCAGCTTTCGGGCGGCCAGCAGCAGCGCGTGGCCATCGCCCGCGCCCTGGCCATGCACCCCAAGGTCATGCTCTTCGACGAGCCCACCTCCGCGCTCGACCCGGAGATGGTCAACGAGGTGCTCGACGTCATGGTGTCCCTGGCGGCCGAAGGCATGACCATGCTGTGCGTCACCCACGAGATGGGCTTCGCGCGCAAGGCCGCCAACAAGATCGTGTTCATGGCCGACGGCCAGATCCTCGAGCGCGGCACGCCGGACGAGTTCTTCGAGCACCCGCAGACCGAGCGCGCCAAGGACTTCCTGTCCAAGATCCTTACCCACTGAGCGCGGGACAACACGGGCAATGAACGAATGGAGGAACAGAGGAACGATGAAGGAAGGAGAGGAGCGATGAGCGCGAAACACAGCGCGCGCCGCGTGCTGCGCACCGTCACCGCGATGGTGTGCGCGCTGGCGTGCACCGTCGGCCTCGCCGCGTGCAGCAGCGACGGCAGCGACGAGAGCAAGATCAAGATCGGCATCAAGTTTGACCAGCCCGGCCTGGGCTTCAAGAAGTCCGGTACCTACGAGGGCTTCGACGTGGACGTCGCCAAGTACATCGCCAACAAGCTGGGCTATTCGGACGCCCAGATCGTATTCAAGGAGGCGCCGAGCAAGCAGCGTGAGGCGATGCTGCAGAACGGCGACGTGGACATGATCCTGGCGACGTACTCCATCACCGACGAGCGCAAGAAGGCCGTCGACTTCGCCGGACCGTACTTCGTGGCCGGCCAGGACCTCATGGTCCGCGCCGACGAAACGGACATCACCGGCCCGCAGGACCTCAACGGCAAGCGCCTGTGCTCCGTGACGGGCTCCACGTCCGCCAAGGTCGTCAAGGAGAAGTTCGCCAACGAGGTGCAGCTCATGGAGCAGCCCGGCTACGCCGAGTGCGCCACCGCCCTGCTCAGCGGCATCGTGGACGCCGTGACCACCGACGACATCATCCTCGCCGGTCTGGCGGCCGCCTCGCGCGGCAAGCTCAAGGTCATCGGCAAGCCGTTCACCGAGGAGGACTACGGCGTCGGCATCAAGAAGGGCGAGAACGAGCTGGCCTGCAAGATCAACGCCGCCATCCTGGACATGGAGAAGACGGGCGCGTGGGAACGCGCCATCGAGAGCGCCACCAAGGGCACCGGCTACAAGCCGAACGCCAAGTACAACCCGCCGAAACCGGACGAGGGGTGCGAGAACAATGTCTGATTTCCTGTCCCTGTTCCAGTCCTACAACGTCCCGGCGGCCTTCCTGGTCAACCTCGAGCTGACGTTCTGGTCGCTGATCTTCTCGACCATCCTGGGCATCATCCTGGCGCTCATGCGCATCTCGCCAATCTCGTCGCTGCGCCACGTGGCCACCTGGTACGTGGAGCTGTTCAAGAACATGCCGCTGACCATCATCATGGTGTTCATGGTGCTGGGCGCCTACGCGCAGCTCAAGCTCAAGTTCTCGGACAACTTCTCCACGAACTTCTTCTGGCTGGCCGTCGTCGGCCTGAGCCTGTACACCGCGGCGTTCGTGTGCGAGTCGCTGCGTTCGGGCATCAACACCGTGCCGGTCGGCCAGGCCGAGGCGGCGCGCGCCATGGGCCTGGGCTTCATGCAGTCCGCCACGCTCATCATCCTGCCGCAGGCCATCCGCGGCTCGGTCGCCCCGCTGGGCAACACGCTCATCGCGCTGCTCAAGAACACGACCGTCGCGGCCGCCGCCTCGGTCGCCACCGAGACCAGCTCGCTGATGAGCGAGATGATCGAGTTCCGCCCGGACGTCATCGTGCAGATCTTCCTGATCTTCGCGTTCGGCTACGTGATCCTCATCATCCCGATCGGCCTGCTGACCACGTACCTGTCCAACAAGCTCGCGGTCAGGAGGTGACCCATGGCAGCAAGCAACGAAAGTGACCTGCTCTTCGATGCGCCGGGCCCTAAGGCCCGCAAGCGCATCCGCATCATCAACTGGGGCGCCGGCATCCTCTTCGCGATCGTGCTGGTGCTCATCCTCATGCGCCTGTACAGGCCGCCGGACGGCGAGAACCAGCTCAGCTGGGAGCTCTGGAAGCCCGCCCTGGACGGCGAGGCGTGGACCGACTTCTACCTGCCGGGCCTGTACGCCACCATCCGCGCCACCATCGTGGCCGTCATCGGCGCCGTGGTCTTCGGCCTGCTCTTCGGCATCGGCCGACTCCTGCCGAACGTGATCGTGCGCGGCGTGTGCGGCGCCATCGTCGAGTTCTGCCGCGCCGTGCCCGTGCTGATCATGATGATCTTCTTCTGGCGCGCCTTCGCGTTCCTGAACTGGGCGAGCCCATCCTACTGGGCCGTGGTCATCTCCCTGATCCTGTACAACGGCTCCGTGGTCGCCGAGCTCGTGCGCTCCGGCGTGGGCAACCTGCCCAACGGCCAGCACGAGGCGTCCATGGCGCTGGGCCTGACGCGCACGCAGTCGCTCATGAACGTCGAGGTCCCGCAGGCCATCTACGCCATGCTGCCGGCCGCCGTCACGCAGCTGGTCGTGGTACTCAAGGACACCGCCCTGGGCTCGATCATCATGTACACGGACCTGCTGCAGGAGTCGCGCCGTCTCGGCTCGATGTACTTCAACATCCTGCAGACGCTGCTCGTGGCCGCCGTGGTCTACTTCATCGTCTGCTGGGCGCTGTCGCGCCTGGCGGAGTGGCTGCCGTCGCGCATGGCCAAGCGCACCATGGGTCCGACCGAGGCCGAGCCCATCGCCCCGATCGCCATCATGGACCCGTCGAACACCAACCAGATCGCCGTGGCCCACGAGGAGCGTCCGCTGGGCGGCACGCAGCGCATCTACCATGTGCACCACCGCGGCACGAACGCCTCCATCCGCCATTGGCGCCGCACCCGCTACACGCAGGGTTACGACGAGACCCATCCGGAGAGCCAGGTCACGCCAGGCGCCCCCAAGGCCGACCAGTACGGCCCGGGCGCGCAGCGCACCAAGCACCCGCACTTCCACCGGCCCGACGGCCAGTGAGGCAGGGGAAACATCCCGGATGAGATGAAAGGGACCACCGCAAGGGGGTCCCTTTCATTTTCCCGCGGCTTCCCGCGGCGCCCATGCGTTCACCCGGGCGTCCCGCGCCATGGGCGAGTAGACTTCGAGGCATGGCCAAGGACAGCAAGGACAAGGACAGCAAGCAGGACAAGGCGATCCGCAAGGCGATGCGCAAGGCCGCCGACCAGGCGCAGTCGGCCGACCGCGGCGACTCGGTGAACGAGCGCCTGGCGAGGGCGGCCAAGTCGAGCGAGATGCTCAGCGCGGTGTGGTCGCTGCCGCCGCAGCAGCGCCTCATGTTCCACCACGGCACCGAGCTGACGGCGATCGACCCGGGTTCCACGCCCGGCTTCGAGGGCGATGAGTCGGCGGGGGAGGAGTTCATCCGGCTGAGCTCCTCGGAGATCGCCCGCTACCAGCGCATCATGTACGCCAACGGCGTCAAGGGCGACCACCACCGGCTGCTCATCGTGCTGCAAGGCATGGACGCCTCCGGCAAGGGCGGCATCGTTCGCCACGTGTTCAGCCAGGTGGATCCGATGGGCATCCACTACCACGGTTTCGGCGCGCCCACCAAGAAGGAGAGGTCGCACGACTTCCTGTGGCGCATCAGGAAGGAATTGCCGGCCGACGGCTGGATCTCCATCTTCGACCGCTCGCAGTACGAGGACCTCGTCATGCCGCAGATCCAGGGCACCTACGACCACGACACCGTGGAGGCGCGCTTCGGGCAGGTCAACGAATTCGAACGCAAGCTCGTGGCGGACGGCTGCGCCATCATCAAGATCTTCCTCGTCTCCAGCAAGGCCGCGCAGAAACGCCACTTCCTCAAGCGCCTGGACGACCCGACGCGCTACTGGAAGTTCGACCCGAGCGACCTGGACGCCCGCGACCGCTGGGACGACTACATGACCGCCTGGCAGGGCGTCTTCGAACGCACCTCCACCAGCTGGGCGCCGTGGTACCTGGTGCCGGCGGACCGGCGCTGGTACTCGCGCATCGTCGTCTCCGAGCTGCTGCGCACCACGATGAAGAACTTCAATCTCACCTGGCCGCCCCTGGACGTCGACCGCGCCGAGGCCCTCGAGCGGCTCGCCGAGGACTAGGTGTCCCGAGGTTCCGTCGACCGGATGCTCTCGTCGAGCCATGCCAGCTGGCTTGATACACGCGCCATCGCACGGCGCAGGATGAGATGGTGTCCGTAGCTGCGTTCGATGGCGGTCCGGTCCGGGAAGAGCAGCCGGTCCCGTTCCTCGAGATGCGCCAGCTGTCCCTCCAGCATCCCGCGCTCCTCCTCCATGAGGCGCAGGATGCGTGGGTCGTGCCGATCGTGCAGGAAGAACATCTTCAACGCGAAGAGGTCGTGATGGTTGGGGGACGGGCCGATGGGCGCTCCCAGCCACGCCTCGAGGATGTGTTCGCCCTGTTGGGTCACGCCGTAGTACTTTTCCTTGGCGTTGTCCGGTGCGACGGCCTGGACGAGCCATCCGTCCTCGCACATGCGCCTGAGCTCGGGATAGACCTGGCTGTGGGACGCCCTCCAGAATTCCCCGATCTCGTCATCGAACTGGCGGGTGATGCCTTGTCCCGTGATCGGGGCATTGTCCCTGACGATTCCCAGGATCACGTAAGGCAGCAGACGTTCCTTGGGCATCCCATCCTCCTTGGCTCTCGTGGCCATGCCGTTTCCCAGTGTAGGGGAAGGCGGTGGCTCACCGCTGCAAGCGGCGGTAATCCTTGTCGAAATAACGGCCGGCGCGGATGTCGTCGGTCATGCCCTCGTAGGGGGCCTCGGCGATGACCTCCTCGTTGTCGAGGCCCGCGTCACCGATATAGGTGATGGTGGCGAACTCGGGAACCACCATCTTCGGGTACGTGTCGTACTTCTCCCGGGATTCCTCCATGAGACCGATGTGGTCGTTCTGGAAGCACACGGTGATCTGTGGATGCTGCTGGACCCAGGCCGGGAAGAAGATGGTGCCGTTGAGCTTCCTCTCGTTCGGCACGAAGTCGAGGGCGACGTCGGTGCCGGTCGGCTCGGTCCACGCGACCTTGTAGATGCCCTCGGTCAGCATGACGATGTTGGCCTCCTGGTCCTTGACCCAGCGTCCGGCCACCATGCCGCCGTGGATGCGGTAGTCGACGGTGTGGTCGTTCTTGGCGTACCACTCGTATTCCCAGCCGTTGTCATAGGTGTAGATGAAGTGGGTGCCGAGAAAATCGTCCAGGGTCTTGAATTCCTTGTCCATGAAATATCTTCCTTTCTTATGTCGATATTGACACAATATATGTTGATAACGACAAATAGTAATCGACGCGTACCTCGGCGTGTCGATGGCGTCCGGATCGTGCGCGCCGGTCCCCGCAACGGCAACGGCCCCATCGACGAGAATGCGTCGATGGGGCCGTTGCCGTTGCGGGGACGTGGCGCTCAGTCCACCTCGCCGACGTGGTACTCCTTGAAGACCACCTCGCCGCGCTCCTGCGTGGCGTCGAGGTCCACCACGCCGGTGATGGCCCAGTCGTGGTCGCCGTCGGAGTCGTCGATCACCTGGCGCACGATCCACGTGTGCGCGTCCTTCTCATGCGAGTCGTCGATGATGACATACTCGCCGGAGCGCGCCTTCTGGTCCGTGTTCACGTACTCGTGCTCGTCGTAGTACGCGTCGAGCGCGTCCTCCCACTCGTGCACCCCGAAGCGCCATTCGGCGTCCAGCTCGCCCAGGGCCTTCGGTTCGTCGAGGTCCATGAGCTGCACGCGGCGGAACAGCGCGTTGCGCACGAGCACCGTCAGCCCGCGGCGGTCCTCCACGACGGGCGCGGGGCCGGCCGACGGCGCCGCCAGCGTGGCGGCGTCGGCCGCCTCCATCTCGCCGGCGTGCTCCCACTCGTCCACGAGCGAGGAGTCGATGGAACGCACCACCACGCGCAGCCACGCGATGATGTCGTCGAGCCGCTCGTCGCGCTTCTCGACGGGCACCGTGCGCGCCAGCGCGCGGTACGCGTCGGACAGGTAGCGCAGCAGGGTGCCCTCGGAGCGCGCGATGTTGTAGCGCGAGATGTAGCCGGTGAAGTCGGAGGCGGTCTCCACCATGTCGCGCACCACGCTCTTGGGGTGCAGCCAGTAGTCGTTGGCCCACGGCACGTCGTGGCGGTACTCGTCGAACGCGGCCTGCAGCATGTCCTCGAGGGGCTTGGGGTAAGTGATCTCCTGGAGGCGCTCCATACGGTCCTCGTACTCCACGCCGTCGGCCTTCATGTCCGCCATGGCGGCGTCGCGCGCCTGGCGTTCCTGGGCGCGCAGCACCTGCTTGGGGTCCTCGAGCGTGGCCTCCACCATCGAGATGACGTCCAGCGCGTACGTGTCGGACTCCGGGTCGAGCAGCTCGAGCGCGGCCAGCAGGAACGGGGAGAGCGGCTGGTCGAGCGCGAAGTTGTCCGGCACGTCCAGCGTCGTGTAGTAGTCCAGGCCCCCGCCGGGGTTCTCCTCGGTCTCGATGACGCCGGTGTCGAACAGCGTGCGGAAGATCTCGTCGGCGCGCGTGCGCAGCGCGTCCTTCTGCTCGGGCGTCTGCGCCGAGTCGTCGATGAGCCGGTCGATGCGCGCGCGGGCGTCGCCGCCCTGCGCGACCTCGTTGAGCACCATCGAGTGCGTGATGTCCAGATGCGGCACGAGGGTCTCCGGCGCGGCGGCGATGAGCTTGTCGAACGTCGCCTCGCTCCACGTGACGAAGCCCTCCGGCGGCTTCTTGCGCTTGACCTTCCTGAGCTTCTTCGGGTCGTCGCCGGCCTTGGCCACGGCGCGCGCGTTCTCGATCTCATACTCGGGCGCCTCGGCGATCACCAGGCCCTCCGTGTCGAAGCCCATGCGTCCGGCACGTCCCGCGATCTGGTGGAACTCGCGGGCGCGCAGGCGGCGCATGCGCGTGCCGTCGAACTTGGTCAGCTGCGTGAGCACCACCGAGTGGATCGGCACGTTGATGCCCACGCCCAGCGTGTCCGTGCCGCAGATCACCGGCAGCAGCCCCTGCTGGGCGAGCTGCTCGACGAGACGGCGGTAGCGCGGCAGCATGCCCGCGTGGTGGATGCCCACGCCGTTGCGCAGCAGCCGCTGCAGGATCTTGCCGAACGCGGTGGTGAACTTCGTGCCCTTGATGGCCTCCGCGATCGCCTGGCGCTGCTCCTTCGTGGACACGCCGGCGTTCGCCAGCGCCTGCGCGGTGTCCAGCGCGGCGTCCTGCGAGAAGTGCACGACGTAGATCGGCGTCTCGCCCTTGGAGAACGCGAGCTCGACGGTACGCTCGAGCGGGTCGAGCGTATACTCGTACGTCAGCGGCACCGGCCGCGGCGCGTCGGCGATGACGTCGACGCGTGCGTCGGTCATCGCCTCCAGGCGGTCGGCGATCGACGTGACGTCGCCCAGTGTGGCGCTCATGAGCAGGAACTGCGTCTGCGGCAGCGTCAGCAGCGGCACCTGCCACGCCCAGCCGCGCTCGGGGTCGCCGTAGTAATGGAACTCGTCCATGGCCACCGCGCCGATGTCCGCGTGCGTGCCCTCCCGCAGCGCCTGGTTGGCGAGGATCTCCGCGGTGCAGCAGATGATGGGCGCGTCCGGGTTGATGCGCGAGTCGCCGGTGATCATGCCGACGTTGTCGCGCCCGAAGACCTCCACGAGGTCGAAGAACTTCTCGGAGACCAGCGCCTTGATGGGCGCGGTGTAGTAGGAGCGCCGCCCGGTGCACATGGCGGTGAAATGCATGCCCAACGCCACGAGCGACTTGCCCGAGCCGGTGGGGGTGTTGAGGATCACGTGGCCGCCCTCCAGCAGGTCCATGACGGCCTCCTCCTGGTGCGGCCACGGCTCGATGCCCTTGGTGTCCTCGACCCACCCGAAGAAGCGTTCGTAGATGGTGTCCTCGTCCAGCGTCTCCATGCGCTCGCCCCAGGCCGGCGCGAGCCGCCCCAGCGATCCGTAACTCGTATCCTCGCTCATGGTCCACCAGTGTAGCCGCCGGCGCGTTCCGCCGCGGCGAACGCGCCGGCGCGCCGCGCGCGTGACTACAGTGGGAGGCATGCAAGACGATCTGTTCTCCGCCACCGAGGCCGCGGACGTGGTGCGTCCCCTGGCGGTGCGCATGCGCCCGGAGAGCCTCGACGAGGTCATCGGCCAGTCGCGCGCCACGGCCGCCGGCTCGCCGCTGCGCCGGCTGGCCGACCCGCAGTCGAAAGGCAGGCGCAACGCGCCGAGCTCGGTCATCCTCTTCGGCCCTCCCGGCGTGGGCAAGACCACGCTCGCGCACATCGTCGCCCAGTCCTCGGACCGCGTCTTCGAGGAATTGAGCGCCGTGACCAGCGGCGTCAAGGACGTGCGCGACGTGCTCGCGCGCGCCCACGAGCGGCTCGTGTCCACCGGCCAGGAGACGGTGCTGTTCATCGACGAGGTGCACCGCTTCTCCAAGGCGCAGCAGGACGCGCTGCTGCCCAGCGTGGAGAACCGCGACGTCACGTTCATCGCCGCCACCACCGAGAACCCGAGCTTCTCCGTGATCAAGCCGCTGCTGAGCCGATCCGTCGTCGTCAAGCTCGACTCCCTGGAACCCGGGCAGCTCAGGGAGGTCGTCACACGCGCCGTGCACGACCCGCGCGGACTGGCGGACAGCGTGGCCGTCGACGACCAGGCCGTCGACGACATCGTGCGACTCGCCGGCGGCGACGCGCGCAAGTCGCTGACCATCCTCGAGGCCGCCGCCGGCGCGCTCGATGACGCCGGCGCGGGGCACGGCGCCAAGGGCACGCCCACCGTCACGCCCGAGGTGGTCGCGCAGGTCATGGACACCGCCACGGTGCGCTATGACAAGGAGGGCGACGACCACTACGACGTCATCTCCGCGTTCATCAAGTCGATGCGCGGCTCGGACGTCGACGCCGCGCTGCACTACCTGGCGCGCATGATCCGCGCCGGGGAGAACCCACGCTTCATCGCCAGGCGCATCATGATCGCCGCCGCCGAGGAGGTCGGCATGGCCGCCCCCGAGGTGCTGCAGGTGGCCGTCGCCGCCGCGCAGGCCGTGGCCATGGTCGGCATGCCCGAGGCGCGCATCATCCTGTCGGAGGCCACCATCGCCGTGGCCACCGCCCCCAAGTCCAACGCGAGCTACATGGCCATCAACGCCGCGCTCGAGGACGTGGACCACGGGCGCATCGGCCAGGTGCCGCTGCACCTGCGCAACGCGCCCACCGCGCTCATGAAGAGCTGGGGCAACAAGGAGGGGTACAAGTACGCACACGACGAGCCCAACGGCGTGGCCGCCCAGCAGTACCTGCCCGACGAGCTGGCCGGACGCGAGTACTACCACCCCAAGGAGCGGGGGTATGAACGCGAGCTGGGGCCGCGCGTCGAACACATCAGGACCATCCTGCACAGCGGCGATGGCGACGGCGCGTCCGGACGCCACTGACCGACCCCGGCCGGACCACGGCGCCGGGACGACACCGCGGAATACGCGAAGGCCCCGCTGCCCGTCGACGGGCAGCGGGGC
>JAXJQE010000015.1:0-28419 GCA_036311305.1 Bifidobacterium sp. | reverse complement strand
GAGCAGCACTACGCGTCCATCTCCAAGGCCGTCGGCGACGACGTGCCGGTGATCCTGCTGACCGGCGGCATGAAGCTCGCCGCGCGGCGCAAGGCGCTCGCGCAGACGGCGAGCGGCGAGCCGTGCATCGTCGTCTCCACGCACGCCGCGTTCTCGAAGACGTTCCAGGCGCCGCGCCTGGCGCTCGCGGTGATCGACGAGCAGCACCGCTTCGGCGTCGAGCAGCGCGACATGCTGCGCGCGAAATCCGACTGCAACCCCCACCTGCTCGTCATGACCGCCACGCCGATCCCGCGCACCGCGGCGATGACCTGGTTCGGCGACCTCGACATCTCGTGGCTCACGGAGCTGCCCGGCGGCCGCAAGCCGATCCGCACCTTCGTCATCCCCGAGGCCGACGCCGCGCTCGTCGGCCGCATGTTCTGGCACGTCAGGAAGCGCATCGACGCCGGCGAGCGCGCGTACGTCGTGTGCGCGCGCATCGACGCCGACGAGAGCGAGCAGGCCGCCGACGGCCCCGACGGCGCCGTCGACGTACTGCTCGACGACGACGCGCTCGGCGAGTCCGCCGAGCCGCGTCCGCCGCTGCACTCCGTGTCCGAGATCGCCGAGCGGCTCGCCGCGCTGCCGCAGTTCGCCGGCATCGACCTGTGCACGCTCACCGGCCGCGACGACGACGCCACCAAGCAGTCCGTCATGGCCGACTTCGCCAGCGGCAAGACGCCGCTCATGGTGGCGACGACGGTCATCGAGGTCGGCGTCGACGTGCCGCAGGCCAGCTGCATCGTCATCTTTGACGCCGACCGCTACGGCCTGAGCCAGCTGCACCAGCTGCGCGGGCGCGTCGGCCGCGGTGGCACGGACAGCTGGGCGTTCCTCGTCTCGCGCGCCGAGGATGCCTCGATCGCCGAGGAGCGCCTCAAGGTCATCGAGGGGTCGCTCGACGGCGCGCTCATCGCGCAGAAGGACCTCGAGCTGCGCGGCGCCGGCGACGTGCTCGGCGACGCCCAGTCCGGCGGCAAGTCGAGCCTCAAGCTGCTGCGCGTGATGCAGGACGCCAAGATGATCGAGGCCGCGCGCTCGCAGTCCGAGGCGCTGCTCGCGAAGGACCCGGAGCTCAAGGGCCACGTCCAGCTCGCCGGCGCGGTGCTCGACTTCACCCGCGGCAACGAGAAGTTCCTCACCAGCAACTGAGCCGCCGGGGCCGGGCGCGGGTCGGTTCGCCGGCCGGTCGGCTTGCCGTGCCGCGCGTCCGGGCGGTCCATTTGGTGGCGCCGGCGTGGTGGCGCACGGCGTTCGTTGGTACGATGGACGGGTCAGAGGAGGAAGAGAAGGGACCCGTTTCGTGAAGCCCGTACGCCATGCCGACCAGCACGGCGCCGGCGGCGCCGTCCGGCGCGTCCTGGCGCTCGTGCTCGCCGTCGTGCTCGCGGGCGCCCTGGGCCTCGGCGCGGTGCTCACGGACGGCTACGGCGGCCTCCTCGCCGACGGCGGCTTGCCGCTCGGCGCCCCCACCGCGCACGCCGAGGACTCGGCCACGTCACGGATCCCCACCCTGACGCGCATCGCCGACCCCACCACGTTCAACCAGTGGGAGGACGGCATCGGCGACCCGGTCAGCCCCACCTCCACCGGCCGCGTGTGGACCGACAAATCCGTCGCCATCCGCGACGTGACGCTCAACACCCACGGCGGCAGCGTCACCATCGCCGGTCCCGAGCGTGACGACGAGTTCCTCGTCGGCCTGTCCGCGCTCTCCAGCGCGCAGAAGGTCACCGTCGTGCCCGAGGGCGCCAAGACGCTGGCCTCCGTGCCCGTCCTCGGTTCCTCCGGCAGCGCCGACGACGCCACGCCCAACCAGCCGTCGTCGCCGATCGGCGCCAGCACCGAGAGCGGCGTGGCGCGCGGCACCGTCACCATCACCGACACGCTCGGCGACTACATGGACGTGCGCGACGTGCGCTCCGTCGTCTTCGCGGGACGGCAGTTCACGCAGAAGTCGAGCCACACGTCCGACGGCGTGACCACGTACACGTTCACCGGCCAGGTGTCCGGCAACGCCATCTACGGCACCGCCGACCTCGCCGACCTGACCATCGCCGTACGCCACGGCGATGGCGCCGACGGCGACGTCGTCACCGTG
This sequence comes from Bifidobacterium sp., assembly GCA_036311305.1. Classification (GTDB taxonomy): domain Bacteria; phylum Actinomycetota; class Actinomycetes; order Actinomycetales; family Bifidobacteriaceae; genus Bifidobacterium. The sequence continues at coordinate 26,276 of JAXJQE010000015.1, read as the reverse complement.
CAGGTCCCCGCGCACCTGCTGCCGCTGCGCCTCTACTCCGCGACCGTATGCACCGACGGCACCGTCGCCACGCAGATCGCCTACGCGCACCCCATCCGCGTTTTCTACGTCGCCGGGCTGCGCGACGGCGTGCGCGAGGGGCTGACCGCGGCCGGCACCACGCTCGCCAAGTACGTCGAGCGGCACGCCGCCGCCAACGGCGACGTGCGCTTCGCCGCGGGCACCTACGTCAAGGACGGCCTGGGCACCACGAAGGCGCAGTTCGTGCCGTCGACGACGAACTCCTTCTACTACCTGACCGAGGACACGCCGCTGTACAACTCGAAGAGCACGGACGACCCGGCGACGGGCATCGACGAGGACGGCACGTACTGGTACGTGCGCCCGTACTACGCCGACAACGCGCGCCACGAGCAGTGGGTGCAGGTCTCCGGCGCCGACGCCGTGGACGTCGTGTCGCGCGACGCCGACGGCCACTGGTACGGCAAGGCCGGCAACGCGCGCTTCGGCCTGGCGAACTACACCGTGGCCAAGGAACGCAACGCGACGGGCACGGTGGCGTCGTCGATCGCGCCGCGCTGGGACGGCAACGTGGTGGACGTGTCGCTGGGCAACAACGGTGTCATCGTGCTGCGCGGCGCCGTGGCGCCCGCGCTGCCCGGCGACGTCGCCGACGGGGCGGCCGTCGAGGACGACTCCACGCTGCCGCCGAAGCCCCTCGCCGACGGCACCGTGGAGGTGCCGAGCGGCGGGGTGGCCGCGGCCTCGCGGGAGGTCGACGCCGGCGTGGCGTCGATGGCGTCCGCGGGATCCGAGATCGCGCTCGTGGTGTGCGTGGGCACCGCCGTGCTCGGGCTCGGGCTGTGGGCGATGGAACGCGTGAAGCGGCGGTCGGGCGACGACGTGGCAAATTAGACAAAACGGGCAGGACAGACCGTCGAAAAAGGTCGTCCCACGCCGCATGCGCGTACGACAAGATGTGCCTATAATGGGGTGAGATGATTTCGTCACGTCATCTCATAATAGGCTGGGGCTACGGCTTGCAGCTATGAAACGTCTTGAGACGGGGCTAGGACAGCTCGTCAGGGGACGTGAGAGGGGTATCTTCTCTGGCCCCGGGGGACTTTATGTCGTTCGGGGTATGGGGAGGAACTGAAAAACAAAGAAGGAAGAAGGGCAACATGCTAAGGCAACGCCTAGGGGAGTGGTTCCACTCCCTTGCCGGTAAATGGAGAGGCCTCTCCGCCGGCGCCAAGCGCGTATGGGCCAGTATCGCCGCAGTGGCCATGGTGGTAGGCACCGTGGTCGCCGTGACACCGAGCGCCCAGGCGCAGGACACCAAGATCGCCGATCCGACCACCTACAGCCAGTGGGAGCAGGGCGTCGGCAACGTCGCGGACGCGAAATCCACGGGCGAGGTGTGGACGGACAAGTCCGTCAGCACCGGATCCACCACGGTGGACGGCGTGACCGTATCTCCCGACAGCTCGGACGAATTCCTCGTGGGTCTGTCCGCGCTCTCGAGCGTGGAACAGATCATCGGTGCCGCGAACCACACCAAGCCGCTCGACGTGACGCTGGTCCTGGATACCTCTGGTGCAATGGCATTCGACATGGACGGCAATGAAGGTACGTGGTTTAATCCGATTCCCACGGCGGACCAGCGCATCACCGCGCTCAAGAACGCCTTGGCCGGCACGGATGGTTTTCTGGATGCCATGGCGGCCTCCAACGATGGTGTCGCACAGGGCAAGGAAAATCGTGTCGCCCTCATCACCTATGCCTCAACGGCCACGGATTACACCAATGGTTACGTGACCACTTTCAACGAGGTGAAAAACGACATCAATGGGCTGAAAGCCACTGGTGCCACGCGTGCTGATCTTGGTCTGGAGACAGCAAAGAACCTGGTCACCAGTAGCAAAGCTCGTGCGGATGCCACCAAAATCGTGATCTTCTTCACGGATGGCATGCCTACGAGCGATAACGGTTTTAAGAGCTCCACCGCCGAGACGGCGATCGGCTATGCCAAGAACATGAAGGACGCGGGAGCTACCATCTATTCGGTCGGCATCTTCTCTGGTGCGAAACCCAGCCAGTCGATTGAGAACGTCACCGAAGGCAACGCAAGCGATGGCACGGACGCCGCCATCAAGAAGGCCAACAACTTCATGTAGGCCGTATCCAGCAACTATCCGAACGCCACTTCCTATGCCTGCTACACAAATAGTCGTGGGCAGACTGTCAATACGTTGGGTGCCCGCGCACCGAACAGCAATTACTACATGGCCACGAATAGCGCTGCGGACCTCACGAAGATCTTCGATCAGATCTGGGAGGACGAAGTGGGCGCACTGCTCTCCCCCATCAGCTCCGCCTCGGGTAGCGAAAGCGAAAAGGGCGCCGTGCACTTCACGGACCCCCTCGGCGACTACATGACCGTGCGCGACTTCAAGTCCGTCGTGTTCGCGGGCACGCAGTATACGAACCCGACCGTCACTACGGCCGCGGATGGTAGCCGTACCTACACGTTCAACGCCGAGGTCCCCGGCAACGTCATCTACGGCAAGACCAACCTCAGCGCCCTCACCATCAAGGTCACACCGGGCTCCGGTTCCAAAGGTGACACGGTGGACATCACCGTGCCCGAGGACCTGCTGCCGCTGATCAAGTACACGGCGAACATCGACAAGGACAAGAAGGTCACCACGTCCAAGACGTCGGCGACGCCTATCCGCATGTTCTTCACCGTGGGGCTCAAGGACAACGTCAAGGAACAGCTGGTCAATCCCGACTCCGCCATGACGAGCTACCTCGCCAACAACACGAAGGATGACACCGCCTACTTCTACACGAACGCGTTCAAGAAGCAGGCCGCGGGCCTGACGACGGCCACCTACACGCCGGCGACGACCAACCCGTACTACTACTTCACGCAGGACACGCCGCTCTACACGTCCAACGGTACGGGCAGCCCAGCCAAGGCCGTGAGCGAATCTGGCACATACTACTACGCGCGCACCTACTACAAAGGCACTTCCGCGAAGACCCAGATGATCCAGGTCAGTGGCAAGGATGTCGCAGCCTACGCGAAGGCCAACGCCTCCGGCGAGTACTATGTGGCCGCCGGCAGCCTGCGTCTCGGCCTGGCGAACTTTACCACGGCCAAGGGCGAGAACGGCAACCCGACCGAGACGGCCACGGCCACCCTCGTGTCCACCTGGCCCTATAGCGAGGCCGCGGCTATGAGCGCCGGCGGCGGCGCAGGCGCCGGTGGCGCGCTGGGCAACAACGGACGTATCGGCATCCCGCTGCCCGCCAGCCTCAAGGTCACCAAGACGGTGAAGTGGGGCAACGGCACGCCTGACGCGTCCAAGACCTTCCCGGTAGCCATCAAGCTCACGGGCAATGAGCTGACCCAGGGTGCCACGTACCCTGCGCAGGTCTACAACTCGGATGGCAGCACCGATGGGTCCTCCTTCAACGTGACGGTCACGTCCGCAGGTGAGGCGGCCACGACGGTGAACCTCAAGGATGGCCAGTACGTGCTGGTCAAGGGCCTTCCGCAGGGCTCCAACTACACCGTAACGGAGAACCTCATGGCCGGCGACGGCTGGAGCGATCCGACGATCACGAACGGCACCGGCACGCTCGAGCGTGGCAAGACCACCGAGGTGACGGTCGGCAACGCCTATGACGTGACCCCGGTCACGCTACCGTCCGGCTCCATCAACGGCGCCAAGGTGCTCAAGGGCCGTAACTGGGAGAATGGCCGCAGCTTCAGCTTCACCATCTCCCGCATTTCGCCCACCGACGCTCCGCTGCCCAAGCAGACCACCGTTTCGCTCGCCAACACCGCCACCACCTCCTACAAGGATGGCGAGCAGGTGCCGTTCAGCTTCGGTGAGATCGCCTACACCACGCCAGGTACCTACGGATACCTCATCACCGAGGCCAACAGTGGTGCACCTGGTCTGCACTACTCGCAGGCTCGGTACGCGGTCACCGTGACCGTCGCCGACAATGGCAAGGGCGCGCTGACGGCCAAGGTCACCTCGGTCAACCAGACCGCCGATGACAACGGCAACACGCTGACCGATTCGCCGTCGGTCACGACCGCGCTCTTCACCAACACGTTCACCGGTAAGAACACCGCCGACCTGGATCTGGAAGGTGTCAAGAGCTACACCGACCACACGGGCACCAACCCCAACAACGAGAGCGGCAAGTTCAAGGTGACGATCGAGAACGCCACCCCGGAGAACAAGGGCCTCGAGACCACGCTGCCGGCGACGGTGGACGTGGGCGTCGGCTACCAGGCCGTTTGGTCCAAGGAACTCGTGTTCAACCAGGACGCCCTTGCCAACCCCGACTTCACCTTCAAGGTGACCGAGGTCAACGACGGTGCGCTCGGCATGACCTATGACACGAACACCTACGAGGTCAAGGTGCACGTCTCGCGTGACGCCACGACGGGCAACCTGGTGGCCACAGCCACCTACCCGGACGGCAGCGACCACGTGACGCTGACCAACTCGTACACTGCGAAGCCCACCGAGGCGGACGCCGCGAACGCGAACCCGGGCGTGACCAAGAAGGTCACCGGCCATGACGCGGATGCCGACAAGTTCGGCTTCAACATGACGCTGACCTCGGGCAACGCGGAGAACGTGTACACCGTCAGCGGTGACACCAAGACCGCGTGGAAGGACGCCACCGCCAAGACCCCGGCCATCGCTGATGGCCAGACCGGCACCGTGCCCTTCAGCAACCTTGTGTTCACGATGCCCGGCACCTACACGTTCAGTGTGTCCGAGCAGTTGCCCGACGGCGTGTCCGCGGCCAACCCGACCAAGGACGGCTGGACCTATGACACCCACACCGCGACGATCACGTACGTGGTGAAGGACGAGAACGGCCAGCTTGTGGCCACGCGTACTCCCGAAGGCACCACCGAGTTCACCAACACGTACGCCGCCTCCGGCACGTACGCCTCCACCGGCGGTCAGCTGCAGATCGGCAAGACCCTCACCGGACGTGGCATGAATGTGGGTGACTTCACCTTCAGCATCGAGCCGCAGAACGGCGCGCCGGCCGTGCCCAGCAGCGACCAGCAGGTGACGAACCCGTTCACCGCAGCGAGCGGCGACGAGTCCGTCTGGCCGCTCAACGGCACCCAGGCAGGCACCCTGCTCGGCGCCCTCCAGTTCACGCAGGCAGATGCGGGCAAGACCTACACCTACGCGATCAAGGAGGTACAGCCGGAAGGAGCGGAGAACAACCAGTACCAAGGTGTCACCTATGACACCTCCACCAAGCTGGTGCACATCACCGTCATCGACAACGGCAATGGCACGCTCTCCACGACCACGACGATCGACGGCAACAAGGAAGGCGACACCGTCGCCCACTTCAAGAATGCCTACGCCGTGACCGGGCCGACCACCCAAGCCGTGACGCTGTCCAAGCAGCTGACCGGCCGTGACTGGACCAATGACGACAAGTTCGACTTCACGCTGACGCCTTCCACCGAGGGCTCCACCGTGTCCGAGGACGTGCTCAAGGCCGCCATGCCGACGAACACCACCGTCACGGTGACGAAGGACAACGCCTCCGGCTTCGGCTTCGGCGACTTCACCTTCAACAAGGCTGGCACCTACGTCTACACGGTCAAGGAGACCACTCCGTCGGCTAACGGCGTCACCAGTGACTCCCGCACCGCCACGCTGACCTTCACCGTTGAGGACAACGGCAAGGGCCAGTGGAGCATCGGCGAAGTGACCACCGGTCTCGCGGACGGTCCCTTCACCAACACCTACAGGGCAGCGCCCTCCATGACGGTGCCTGAGGGCATGACCTTCAAGAAGATCCTCGAGGGCATCGATTGGCCGGAAGGCCGCACCTTCTCCTTCACCATCACCGGTGAGGAAGGCGCGCCGATGCCGGAGAAGACGACCATCGAGGTCGGCAAGCCGGAAGGCAGCAGTGGCACTAACACCACGGCTGACTTCAACTTCGGCGATATCACCTACACCGAGCTTGGCGAGTACGTGTACGAGGTCAAGGAGAACGCCGGTGACATGGGCGGCGTTACCTACGACGGCCACACCTCCAAGGTCACGGTGACCGTCACCGACAACGGCAAGGGCAAGCTCGTCGCGACCGCCAAGGTCGAGGACGGCGACTTCATCTACACCTACGGTACGGAGGACTACGAGGGCATCCCCGAGGGCTTCACGCTGACCAAGGTGTTCACGGGCAAGACGTGGGAGGACGAGTCCTTCGACTTCACCATCACGCCGCTCGACGATGCGCCCGCGACCGCGGAGAGCACCGTCAAAGTGACCCGTCCGAAGGCCGGCAGCGAGGATCCCACCAAGGAGACCTTCGACTTCGGCAACGTGAAGTATACCCAGCCGGGTGTCTACCGCTACGAGGTGAAGGAGACGAAGGGCGATCTCGGCGGCGTCACCTATGACACCGGCAACACCGCCATCGTCACCGTCACCGTCACGGACAACCAGGAGGGCAAGCTCGTCGCCAAGGTGACCCACATCGAGAAAGACACCTTCACGAACACCTACCAGGCGGCCGCCTCCACGGGTCTGCCGACTGGTATGACGTTCACGAAGACGCTGACTGGCATCGAATGGCCTGAGGGCCGTGACTTCACCTTCACGATCGAGCCGCAGGACGGCGCCCCGGCGCCCACCGACGGTACGACCGTGACCGTGTCCAAGCCGGAAGACGCCACGGGGACGACCACCAAGGCCGACTTCAACTTCGGCGGCATCACCTTCGACAAGGCCGGTGAGTACAAGTACGTGGTCAAGGAGGACATGGGCAACATGCCTGGCGTCACCTATGACACGCACGAGGCCACCGTCACCGTGACCGTCACGGACGATGGCAAGGGCCAGCTCCACGCGGAAGCCAAGGTCGAGGGCGGCGACTTCACCAACACCTACTCGGCCACCCCGTTCACGGGTGTGCCGACGGACATGGAGTTCACCAAGCAGCTCACGGGCATCGCCTGGCCGGAGAACCAGCAGTTCTCCTTCCAGATCTCCTCGGAGGAAGGCGCCCCGCTGCCGGCGAACACCATCGCCACGGCGTCCAAGCCGGAGGATGGAGACACCGCGACGTTCAAGTTCGATGACATCACCTATGACACTCCGGGCATCTACACCTACCAGGTGAAGGAGCTCAAGAGCGGCATGGCTGGCGTCACGGATGACACGCACACCGCCACGGTGGTCGTGACCGTCACGGACAACAAGGAAGGCAAGCTCGTCGCCACGGCGGACATCAAGGACGGTGGAGGTGCGTTCGTCAACGCCTACGTCCCCAACGCCGCCACGGGCCTCCCCACGAACATGACGTTCACGAAGACGCTCACGGGCATCGCCTGGCCACAGGGCCGCGACTTCACGTTCACGCTCAAGGGCGAGAACGGCGCACCGATGCCGGCCAATGCCGACACGGCCACCAACACCGTCACCACGACGGTGTCCAAGCCGGAGAACGGTGACACGGCGAAGTTCAACTTCGGCTCGATCACCTACGACAAGGCAGGCAAGTACGAATACACGGTCACCGAGAACGCCAGCGGCATGCCGGGCGTCACGGATGACACGCACGAGGCCACGGTGGTCGTCACGGTCACCGATGACGGCCATGGCCAGCTGCACGCCGCCGCAGAGGTAACGAAGGGCGATTTCACGAACGTGTACTTCGCTGCCGCCTTCACGGGCGTCCCAACGGGCATGTCGTTCTCGAAGACGCTCACGGGCATCGCCTGGCCACAGGGCCGCGACTTCACGTTCACGCTCAAGGGCGAGGACGGCGCGCCGATGCCGGAGAACAACACAGTGACGGTGTCCAAGCCGGAGAACGGTGAGAAGGCGGACTTCAAGTTCGGCGACATCACCTACACCACGCCTGGCAAGTACACGTACACGGTCACCGAGAACGCCAGCAACATGCCGGGCGTCACGGACGACACGCACGCCGCCACGGTGGTCGTGACCGTCACGGACAACAAGGAAGGCAAGCTCGTCGCCACCGCCGAGGTGAGCGAGGGCGCGTTCACGAACGCGTACTCGGCCAAGGCCTTCACCGGTGTGCCCACGGACATGGAGTTCACGAAGACGCTCGACGGCATCGAGTGGCCGGAGGGCCGTGACTTCGAGTTCAAGATCGCGGCCGTGGACGGCGCCCCGATGCCGGCGGAGGACACCGTGACGGTGTCCAAGCCCGCCGAGGGTGATACCCAGAAGTTCCATTTCAAGGACATCACCTACACGAAGCCGGGCACCTACGAGTACATCGTCACGGAGACCAAGGGCGACATGCCCGGCGTCTCCTATGACGAACACCAGGCCAAGGTGACGCTAACTGTCACGGACAACGGCCAGGGCCAGCTCGAGGCGAAGGCCACGATGGCGGATGGCGCCGGTGCCTTCACGAACCATTACAACGCCGAGCAGTACGTCGGCGTCCCGGATGGCTTCGATCTGACCAAGACCGTGACCGGCATCGACTGGCCGAAGGACGCGTCCTTCGACTTCGAGATCACGCCCGTCGACGGCGCTCCGGCGCCCGAGAAGAGCACGGACACGGTAGAGCGCCCCGCCGAGGGCAACACCGCCATGCTCGACTTCGGCAAGTTCACCTTCGACAAGCCCGGTACCTACCAGTACACGGTCAAGGAGAAGGCTGGCAGCCGTCCTGGCTTCACCTACGACGACCACACCGCCACCGTCACCATCGAGGTGACCGACAGCGGCAAGGGCTACCTCGAGGCGAAGGTCACCAAGATCGACGGCGGTGCCGCGTTCACGAACACCTACCGCGCCAACCCCGCGGAAGGCGTCCCCACCGACTTCCAGCTGAAGAAGCAGGTGACCGGCCGCGACTGGCGTGACGGTGAGACCTTCACCTTCAAGCTCAGCGGTCAGGACGGAGCGCCGATGCCGGCCAACGACACCGTCACGGTGTCCAAGCCGGAGAACGGCAACACCGCCACCTTCGATTTCAACTCGATCAAGTACGAGAAGGCAGGCACCTATCATTACACCGTCACGGAGGTGAAGGGCGACTCGGCCGGCATGACCTATGACGACCATGAGGCGACCATCACCGTCGACGTGAAGGACAACGGCGGCGGCCAGCTGACCACCGCCACCACCATCACTGGCGGCCTCTTCACCAACGAGTACAAGATGAAGGAGGCCACCTACACCGGCCTGAACGCCGTGGAGTCCCTCACGGGACGCTCGCAGCGCAATGGCGAGTTCAAGGTGCAGGTTTCCGGTGACGCAGCCTCGATGAAGGCCGCCGGCTATGCCGGCAACTCCGTCGAGATGCCGTTCGCCGCCGCCAACAGCGGTGAGGACGTCACTGTCGCCGGCCTCCTCTCCGGCCTGACGATCACGCAGCAGGACGTGGCCAACGGCACCGTCTTCACCTACGAGGTCAAGCAGGCGGCCGCCCAGTCAGGCAACGGCCTGACCGTGGACGGCGCGACGTACGCCGTGCGCATCTGGGGCACCGACAACGGTGACGGCACCATCGCGGTGCACGCCGAAGTCAACGGCGCCGAGGTCACCACGCCGCACACCGTCGAGTTCCGCAACACCTACGTGGCCGATCCGGTCGTCGTGGGCGGGGACGCCGAGGGCAACGTGAAGATCAACGCGACGAAGACGCTCAAGAACCGTCCGATGACCGACGGTGAGTTCACCTTCAATGTGTTCGACTCGAAGGACAACACGCTCGCCACCGGCACTAACAATGCCGACGGCAACATCTCCTTCAGCGCGATCGAGTTCACGACCGAGCGCCTGCTCAAGGATGTCTCGGACGGCATCGCGACGGCGTCCACCAAGGACGGCGCCACCGAGTACCGCTACCCGGTGACCATCTCCGAGGACACCACCAAGCTGCCCAACGGCGTCACCGCCGAGACTGCCGGCGCCGTGGCGACCATCGTCGTCACCGACAACGGCCAGGGCACGCTGTCCGCCGAGGTCGTCTACCCCGACGGTTCCAACGGCACGCTGTCCTTCGTGAACCACTACGGCAAGGAAAGCACGGCGACGCTGGGCATGCTCGGCAACAAGGTGCTCGCCATGGATTCCGGCAACAACGCGCCGGACATCACCGGCAAGTACACCTTCACGCTGACCGGTTCCGAGGGCGCCCCGATGCCTTCCAAGACGACCGCCACGAACGACGCCTCCGGCGCGGTGAACTTCGGTGACATCCAGTTCACCATGCAGAACGTCTTCGGTGACGATGGCCAGCAGGCCACCAAGCAGTCGTCCGCGAAGACCGACGGCACCGTGCGCACCGGCAAGCTCACCTCCACGCCGCTCGTCAGGACCGTCAACGACACTGCCGCGCAGGACGAGGACGGCATCGCCGCCCAGTCCGACGAGGCGGAGCCGGTGACGCTGGCCGAGGAGGCCGAGCCGGCCGCGCAGGCCGACGAGGCGCTGGTCGCCGAGGCCGCGCCGGGCATCGCCGCGGAGGACGGCACCGACGCCATCGCCGACGCCAACGAGTACGCCGAGTACGCCGAGGAGGCACCCGCCACGGACGGGTCCCTCGTGGACCAGGCCGTCGACGATGAGCCTGCGGCGCAAGCGGAGACCGCGAAGGGCACCCCGCGCGAGAAGACCTTCACCTACACGATCACCGAGTCCGGTTCCGTCGCCGGCGTCGACAACGACGCCATCGTGGAGCACACGGTCACCGTCACGGTGAAGGACGACGGCGAGGGCAACCTGTCCGTCGAGATGCAGGGCATGGAAGGCGCGACCGACAAGGGCATGGCCTTCACGTTCACCAACCACTACAAGGTGAGCCCCACCGGCCCGGTGTCCCCGACCGATCCGGACGGTCCGATCGACCCGTCCGACCCGGCCAACTCCGGCACCGTCACCGGCGGCAAGACCATGACGAAGACGCTCGACGGCCGTGACATCAAGGACGGCGAGTTCACCTTCGAGATGGTCGACGCCGAGGGCAAGGTCGTCGGGACCGCCACCAACAACGGCGGCACCGTGACCATGCCGGGTGTCACCTTCGACAAGCCGGGCGACTACGCGTACACCATCCGCGAGGTCAAGGGCAACGCCGGCGGCGTCACCTACGACACCACGGAGTACAGCGCGGTCGCGTCCGTCACGGATAACGGCCAGGGCAAGCTCGACGTGGCGTGGACCATCACCGACGCCAAGGGTGACGCCGTCCGCACGATGGCGTTCAAGAACACCTACAAGGAGAACCCGACGACGGTCCAGATCTCCGCGGGCAAGACCCTCGTGGGTGGCGACCTCACCGGCGGTGAGTTCACGTTCACGATGACCCCCGAGGACGGCGCGCCGATGCCCGAGGGCGTCAGCGGTGCCCAGAGCGTCACCAACGACGCCGACGGCAACGTCCAGTTCGGTGCCATCGAGTTCACCGAGCCCGGCACGTACCAGTACGAGGTGAAGGAGGTCGCCGGCAAGGACGATTCCATCACCTACGACGACACCGTGCACACCATGACGGTGACGGTCACCGACGACGGCGAGGGCCACCTCAACGCGACGGTCGCGTACGACCACGACGACGAAGGCATCTTCTTCGTCAACAAGGTCGTCGCGACGCCGGAGCCGACCCCATCGCCGAGCACGCCGAAGCCGACGCCCACGCCGACGCCGAGCACCACGCCGACGACCCCGTCGGCGCCGAGCACGCCGTCCGCGCCGTCCACCACGACGACCCAGGTCACCACGACGACGAATGTGGCCCACACGGGCTCGAACATCGCCATCATCGTGGCGCTCGTGATCGCGCTCCTGACGGCCGGTGTCTCGCTCCTGCTCGTCAGGCGCCGTGCGAGCTGACTCGGTCAGCCTGGGCGGTAACGCCGCCTAGCGCCTAGCGCCTAGCGCGGAACGCCCCGCAGGTCCTCGGACCTGCGGGGCGTTCCTGTGTTGTGCGCGTCATCGTCGAAAACCCAGTGCGGGCGGTAAGCTCGGGGTATGCATGTGATCACCGGACGGTTCAAGGGGCAGCGGCTCACCACGCCGCGCGAGGGCACGCGGCCGACGACGGACCGCACCAAGGAGGCGCTGTTCTCGCGGCTGGAGTCGATGGACGCGATCGACGACGCGCGCGTGCTCGACCTGTTCGCCGGTACCGGGGCGCTCGGGATCGAGGCGCTCAGCCGTGGCGCGCGCTCGCTCGTGGCGGTGGAGGCGAGCGCGCCGGCAGCGCAGCTGATCGCGCGCACACTGACCGCGCTGAAGGCGTCGCGCGGGTGGGAACCCTCGATGGCCGCACGCGTGGTGCGCGCCAAGGCGGAGCGCTACGCGGCGAAGGCGAAGGTGGGCGAGCCGTTCGATTTGATCTTGATTGACCCGCCGTACGCGTTCTCGACGGAGGATTGCGAGGCGCTGATGGGGGAGTTGGTCTCGCGCCACATGGTGGCCCCCGACGGCGTGATCGTCCTGGAGCGCTCCACGCGCACCGAACCCCCAGCCGCCCCCGCCGGCTGGTCGATCGACGACCGCCGCGACTACGGCGAGACCGCCGTCTATTTCCTGCGCGCCCTCTGAGTTATTCCTGCGCCCCCGCTGAGTTATAGGGGCATTCCTCCAAGTTATAGGGGGCACATGTTCGAGTTATAGGGGGCATTACGCACGCACCAGGCAATGTGTCGCATTTCGGATAGATGGTCCGACCGCTGCGACACGCCGATGGATTTGGGTTGCAAACGTATGCTTCCCAGCTGCGCTAAAGCATTGGAAACACTGGGATTGACCTATATTGGTTATCTGATTTGACTAATTTTGCCCACCGCGTACACTCATAAATGTTGCTTAATTGATCAACTCCTCAACAACGTTGAGGCATCAATGGCAACGGGTTCAATGGAGAGCCCACCGATAAGGCAATGACCGACGCCAAGGCCATCGAAGCTCTTTCGATGGCCTAGCGTCAGCCCTGCCGAAATCGGTGAGGTAAGAAGAGAGAAGAGAGTGGACCACCATGGGACGGATTGTGCCTACCCGCGCTCGTCACGCGGCGCCCCGGAGGAGGGGAGACCTTCACATGCTCCGGCGCTTGTTGGCGTCGCTGGCCACGCTTGCCATGACATTGGGGATGTTATGCAGTGGCGTCGGTGCTGGAGCTGCCTTGGCGGATGATTCTTCCACTCCTACGACGCCACAGCTGGGTTACGACCATACGACAATAGCGCGGATAGTCAAGGAAGAGGTACTGGTCTCAAAACCCCAGTCAGATGGCACTATGGGCCCCTATGAACCTCTGGAGCCCGATGGAACCGGAGAATACGTGCTCGATATCTATCACAATCCGAAAGATGTCTATCAGGTCAATGTCGACTACGTACTCGAAGCTGGATATTTCACTACCGCAGGCAGCAACGTTCTCGAATATCGTCTTCCGGAGGGCTTCGATGTACGCGGTGTGGTGCCGAACCATACCTATGCTCTTACCGATAACTCCGGCTATGTCATGGGCACTTACCAACTGCTCTTCGACGAGACCACCAAGTGCACTTACTTCCGCTTCGTATTCAACGAGGATACGGTAAAGCGCAATGTGGAGGAGAAGCAACAGGTTGAGGGATGGCTGAGCATCATGATCAGCCTCGATGATGCCCGCAAATCCGCCGGCGGTACCGTGAAGCTCCCTGGCGGTGGGGTAATCCTTATCAATGGCAAAGCCCTTGCGACTGTTCCTTCTGTCACTCATACCAATGCCGACAACGGACAGACGAACGTTGATTGGCAGGACTCCAATGGTGTCACGCTCAATGGCAATCCGTGGAACGAATTCGGTACTAAGCTTGAAGCTTGGTTGCCTCAATTGAATCCTGGGGAGTCCTATACCATCACGTACCAAGCTTATGAGCAGTTGGCCAACGGCACTTCCGGTGCCATGACTAACACCGCGACCGCCACCTCTTCCTCGGATGACGTCGGCAAGACCGTCGCCGACGATGCGCAAACCTATACATGGATCGGCAACCAGCCCAACCATTACAAGACAGCAGGCGAGCTCATCAATGGTGCCATCTCTTGGACGGTGACGCTGAATTCCGAGCACGCCAACCTCCGGGGTTGGACATGGACGGATGAAACCGGTGAATGGCTTACGGAACCGGAAACCATGAAAGTCTGCAGCTCCGATGGCACCTGCAAAGATCAAGCCTTCGGCAGTCTCTCCTTCCCGACGGATGACTATCGTACCTACACCATCACGTACAGCACCCCCGTGGATGCCACATGGCAATCGAAATACACCAATACATCCAAACTTTGCCAAGGGGAAGCCTGCATCACCGATGCTTCGGCCACGTACACGCGTACTCATGCGTTCAACAAATCGGCCGAACTGGTCAGTGACCGGAAGGACAGTGACGGGAAGCGCACCGCTGTAGCACGCTGGACCATCACCTTGGGCGGTACCGATGGTTTCCCCGCCGAGACCTCCGCAGCCAACTGGACTTTCGCCGATACACTCACCCAGCCGACTTGGGACGGTGCGGCGAACCATTACCTGACTTCCGCGCAATTCGCACAGTTGACAGCGAAGGTGGCAGAGGCTTTGGCCGCCATTCCCGATGCCGGCGTAACCGCGCAGGTCACATCAAGCATGGATGCCGACGACAGAATTGTCGGTTTCACGATCACGGGCATCGGAAGGATTCCCGCGGGGAGTACGGTAACCATTGTCTATGAGTCAACCTCAGATTTCTCGTCCGACGATCCTGCGGACCTGTACAACTGCGTAACGGACCATGTGCAGGACGAACGATGCGTCAGGACTTGGGTGCCGACCTATGACCAAGCGAACCAGACCCCGGATCCGGAGGACACGCCAACGGCGGGAACGCTCTCGGTCGGCAAGCGTGATACGGGACGTTACGCCCAACAAGGTGTGAGCGAATCAGGTCAATCCAGTGCCGGCGCGTATACGGCCACCTCCCATCACTACAACGGCTTGGCCAAGGCAACCAAGACGGATGGTACCGAAGTGCCTTACCTGGAATGGTCCATCGACATCGTGCCTGATTTCTCGCAGGTAGGGGACACCCCTGAGGCCACTGAGGCGCTTGTCGTGACTGAACACCTACCCCAAGGAACAAGACTCCTCGAGGGTGATGTCGCCACAACATACAATGCCAATGCCACCCAAGGTGATCTTGCGGGCCTGAGCGTGCGCGTCAGCGACAAGGCATGGATGCGTGACCCTACCAATGCGTTCCTCTTCAACGATTCTGGAGAGGCGGCAGTGACCTGCAGGGATACTGAGGTATGGAACAACACAGATCTCCTGAAGTATGCCACTGCACAATTGGATGAGAGCGATCCCTACAAGGTGAAGATCACTTTTGCACCCTGGTTCCTGTCCTGGTACAAGAGCAAAGTCGGGGAACTGTCCTGGCGCGACCAGCTGCTCACGCTCGTCGTTCGCGTCACCCCCACGGATCTGGAGTCGATCACCAGCGGCCATGTCTATGCCAACTCCGTCACGGTTACGCATGGCGAGCGCACGGCAGAGGCATCCCAGTCGCAGACCGTCTCCCGTGACGCCGTGGCCACTGGCGGCAAGGAAGTGCTCAACAAAGTATCGCAGTACGATGCGTCCGCCGGGCTGGTCGCCACGCGCAACGCCATCACCTACCAGCTCAACGTCAATCCGCAGGCCGTTGCCGTGGGCCAGGACTATGTGGGTGATGACGGTCGCGTGGAATTCAGCGACACCATGACATACCGCCATGAGATCGGGTATGACGACAGTGAGTTCATCCTCGATCCGGACAGCGTGCACGTGTATCGTCAGGCAACCTGTCTGCTGCGTGACCCCAGTGGATCATGCGCCAAGTGGGAAGAAGGTGCGCAGGCTGTCAGTCGTGTCAAGTACGCCAGCAGCGACGATGGCTCAACGTATGGCGCAACGCTCAAATACTGCAAGGACGGAGAGGGCTGCCGTGACCAGAAACCATGGGATTGGCGTGACAATGGATGGGACGCGGTACCCGTGATGGAGACGGCCATGCTCGTCGAACTCAGTAGCGACGACTACTCTTACACGGTCACCTCCAAACGGCCCACCAATTTCATTGAGGACTACCTCTTGGAGGTGCCACCGAAATACACCTACGAATGGTCCAATACGATCACGTTTAGGGTCCCCGACCAGCAGGCGCTCATCATCGAATACCAATACAAGGGATTCGGTAACGCCCAGGCATGGGTCGGTGCCAGCAACTCCTTCACCTTCAACGGTAGCGAGGCCTTCCATCCGTCCGATGAGAGCTTCGCCGTGAGCATCGCGGCCGCCACCGCCGGTGCCCAGATCTCTGGTGCCCATATCACAGTGCACAAGATCGATGCCGACGATTCCTCCGTCTTGTTGGCTGGCGCGAAATTCAGGTTGGAAGGATACATGTGCGAGGAGACGTCACCCGAAACGGGAGAAGATGCGGATGCGGGCACCAACGATGCCGCAGACGACTTCGGGACCAGTACGGATGATTCCGACGGTGCCGCAACGGAAAGCGTGTCCCAATGCTGGCAACAAATACAGCTTCCGTATACGGAAGACGCTAACGGTTCCGTTGCGATCAATGCCGAAGGCAACCTCATTACCGACGCCAAAGGCACCATCACCCTCGCAGGTACGTATCTCAGGTACAACCGAGCATACCGGCTCATTGAGCTGGAGGCTCCTGACGGTTACCAGCCTCCCGCTGATGGCAAGAATGTGACCACATTCTATATCGGGAAGTTCAAGCCGAACACCAACATGCTGCCCGATGATGAATACCCATGGCAATGCCCTTTCAGTGAAGAAGAGGGTAAGGAAGACGAACTTGTGTGCGGCGACCAGAAAGCCAATGGCTCAATGCTCTGGATTACCAACAAGAGGCAGGTAGTCATCCTTCCCTCCGCCGGCGCCAATGTCAGCGCTACGCAAGTGGTCCTGCTGGGTGTGATGGCCATTGGCGGGGCATGCGTCCTTGCCGTGGTGGCCGCGCGCCGGCGACCGATCTGACTT
Source organism: Bifidobacterium sp. (assembly GCA_036311305.1). Classification (GTDB taxonomy): domain Bacteria; phylum Actinomycetota; class Actinomycetes; order Actinomycetales; family Bifidobacteriaceae; genus Bifidobacterium. The sequence continues at coordinate 9,188 of JAXJQE010000015.1, read as the reverse complement.
ACCCCTCCGACCGCATCACGTCGGCCACCCACGGACACTCCTGACTCTCCAGTCCGCGGGTGCCCGACTCTTTTCCATGGGACCTCGTCATCTTCTTTTCCGCGATACAAGTCTTGCTTATCTGCGCCACATGCATCGCGCTTAGATGGGTCATTCATCGTGGCAACGCGCTGGCATGACGAATGGTCCTCGTTCCGGCGAAACATGTTGCACGCCTAGCAACAGGATGCATCGCCAGAACGGCTTAAAATAACACAAATCATGCCGACGGCAGGGGAATGCATCGCGGGAAGCGCCAACGGCGACGAATAAGATCCCCTCCGATCCCAATTGCATCACGGGAAGGGCTTACCACGCCACAACCTCCCGCTTCCCGCGACACATTCATCGCGTTTACAGGAAGGATGCGTCACGGGGAAGGCTTGGCGCGATGCATCCTCCCGCTTCCCGCAACACATTCATCGCGTTTACGGGCAAGATGCATCACGGGAAGGCCTCGCATGATGCAACCTCCCGTTTCCCACGACACATGCATCGCGTTTACGGAAAGGATGCATCACCAGAAGCGGGTAAGGGAGCGCCCAAGAGCCAGGCCGCACCCCCTCGGGCGCCGACAGACCCCGCGCTCACCGCCTCCGCGGATGCTCCCCGCTGACCTCCCACCCCAGCGCCATCAAGGTCTTCCGGTCCTTCTTGTCCAACGCCGCGCAATCGAGCCGCTCGATCATGTCCGGCCGCAGCTCGCTGGTCTTCGCGAGCGCCTCGTCGCGCCGGAAGCGGTCGACCTTGCCGTGGTCACCGCTGGTGAGCACCGCGGGCACGTCCAGGCCGCGCCAGCTGGCCGGCTTCGTGTACTGCCGGTGCTCGAGCAGCGCGTTCGCGCCGGTGTACGACTCCTCCACGATCGACTCCGCGTTGCCCATGAACCCGGGCAGCAGCCTCGTGATCGCCTCGAGCATTACCGACACCGCGACCTCGCCGCCGTTGAGCACGTAGTCGCCGATCGAGTACTCGCGCACGTCGACGCCCTGCGCGCGGTAGTACACGGGGATGCGCGCGTCGTACCCCTCGTACCGGCCGCAGCCGAACACGAGGTGCTCCGCGTGCGCGAGCTCGGTCGCGTCCTGTTGCGTGAACGTCGGCGCCGACGGGTTGGGGAAGATGAGGATGGGGGAGGGGGCGCCCTGATGCGCGTCGGTCCCGTCGGCGGTCACGGTCGACGGCTCCAGGCCGAGCAGCTCGTCGAGGCACTCCGCCCACACGACCGGCTTCATCACCATGCCAGCGCCGCCGCCGACGGGCGTGTCGTCGACGGACTGGTGCACGTCGTGCGTCCAGTCGCGCAGGTTGTGCGTGCGCACGTGCACGAGCCCCCGCTCCTGCGCCTTGCCGAGCAGGCTGAGGTTCAGGACGTCAAAATATTCGGGGAAAACGGAGACGATATCGATATCCATGAATGTTCACTCCACCCCGGGAATGAGGCCGCCGGGCGGGTCGATAACCACGAAACCGCCGTCGATGTCCACGTCCGGGACGATCTGCTCGACGAACGGCACCAGAGCGGTCTTCTCATCCCCGACCGGCTCGGCCAACCGCACCTTGAGCAGCCACTGGCCGCTCTCGAACATGTCGACGACCTTGCCGATGACGCGGCCGTCCGCGGCGCGCAGGCGCGCCTCGAGGCCGACGATGTCGCGCGGGTAGAACTCGTCGTCCTCGAGCTCCCACGGTTCCCCGTAGAGCTCGGTCCCGTTGAGCGCCTCGGCGGCGTTGCGGTCGTCGACGCCCTCGAACTTGACGTACCAGCGGCCCTTGAACGTGCGCGAACGCTCCACGACGTACTCCGTCAGGCCGTCGCGCGAGAACAGGACGAAGCCGGGAGCGAACCGCTCCTCGGGCTCGTCGGTGAAGGGGCGCACGGTGACCTCACCCTTCAGGCCCTGCGCCCTGCCGATACGACAGACCCTCAGCAGATCCGCCGCGTCGGGCGCGGCGGACGGCTGCTGAGGGTCCTGGGTGGACGCTGCGCTCACTTGCGCACGTCCATGATGTCGACGCGGACCTTGTGGTCGGCCATGGCCTGGACCACGGTGCGGATCGCGTTGGCGGTGCGTCCGTTGCGGCCGATCACGCGACCGATGTCCTCGGGGTTGACGCGCACGCGGATGAGCTCGCCGCGCGCGTTCTCGTGGGACTTGACGGACACGTCATCGGGAAAATCGACGATGTTCTTGATCAGGTGTTCGACTGCCTGCGCAAGCATGCTATGCCTCACTCTCGGTGGTGTCTGGATGGCTGGAAAGCCCGGTCGGGTGACGTCAGTGTCTTAAAAGTGTAGGGGAGCGGGGACTGCGACGCAATCCCCGCTCCCAAAGTTGGTCGCAAGCGATCAGACGGACTCCGGAGCGGACTCCTCGGGATCGGCGAACTCGACCTTCTCGTCGGCCTTCTGCTCGGCAGCGGCGTCCGGGTCGGTGGCGTTCTCGTTGGCCTTGAGCTCGGCCTCGGCCTTGGCGGCCTTCAGCTTCTGGGCCTTGGTGTCGGCCTCCTCCACGAGGGTGGCGGCGTCGGTCTTCTCGGCGGCGGTCTTGAGGTGACCGTCGGCGCCGGGGAGGCCCTTGAACTTCTGCCAGTCGCCGGTGATCTTGAGCAGGTTCTTGACCTGGTCGGTCGGCTGGGCGCCGACGCCGAGCCAGTACTGCGCGCGATCGGAATCGATCTCGATGGTGGACGGCTGGGTGTTCGGGTTGTAGGTACCGATCTCCTCGATGGCACGGCCATCGCGCTTGGTGCGCGAATCCATGATGACCACGCGGTAGACCGCGTAGAACTTCTTGCCCATGCGCTTGAGACGAATCTTGGTTGCCAAAACGGCTCTCCTTGCAAATTAGGGGTGTGTTCCGGACCTTCCCGTGTGGGGCACAGGCCGTCCGGCCCACGTGTTCCTTGGCTGGCCGGTGATAGAGGGCCCCGCCCAGTCAAATAACGCGCCCATTATATAGTCCCCACCGGATAACCGCCAGAGCCCGGTGCCGCATGCCGCGTACCGAGCCGCGAGTACCCTAGTGGGCACCACCACAACGCCGTCGAGGGACCGCCATGTTCATTCCCACCTACTTCGAGGACCTGTCCACGCTGCACGTCGGCTGCGAGCCGAACCGCTCGTATTTCATCCCCGCGTCCCACCCCATGGACACCACGGTGACCAAGCGCGAGAACTCGGACCGCTTCCATCTCCTCAGCGGCGACTGGCAGTTCCGCTACTACCCGTCCGTCCACGACCTGGACGCGGAAATGAGCGCCGCGCAGACCACCTACGACCCGCAGTTCATGGACACCGCCTTCAACCCGGACGCCGCCTGGACCACCATCCCGGTCCCGAGCACGTGGCAGTCCGAGGGCTTCGACCACCACCAGTACACGAACACCCGCTACCCGATCCCCTTCGACCCGCCCTACGTCCCGCACGACGACCCCTGCGCCGTCTACCGCCGCACCTTCGACTACGAGCCCGACCCGGCCGCCCCGCTCGCGTACCTGAACTTCGAGGGCATCGACAGCTGCGCGTACGTGTGGCTCAACGGCGAGTTCGTCGGCTACACGCAGGTGAGCCACTCCACCAGCGAGTTCGACGTGACCGACCTGCTCGAGCCCGGCGAGAACACGCTCGCCGTCCTCGTGCTCAAGTGGTGCGACGGCACCTACCTCGAGGACCAGGACAAGCTGCGCATGAGCGGCATCTTCCGCGACGTCTACCTGCTCACCCGCCCCGAACGCCACATCCGCGACTTCTTCGCGCGCGAGGCGATCGACTTCGACCGCGGCAACGACACGCGCGTCACCGTCGACCTGGCCGCCGCCCCCGACCGCCTCCCGACCGACACGCGCGTGACCATCCTCGACGCCGACGGCACGCCCGTCGCCGACGCGACGGCCGCGACGGTCATCCCGACGACCGCCCGCCCGTCCGACCACAGCGGCCCCTCGTCCGACCACAGCGCGGCCCCGTCCGCCCACACCGCCGCGCAAGCCGCGGCCTCGCCCGACCACACCGTGTTCCCCACGGCCGCCCGCGCCGAGCTGACCATCGAGCACGCGCACCTGTGGAATCCCGAGGACCCGTACTGCTACCGCCTGGTCATCGAGACCCCGAACGAGGCCATCACCTGCCTACTGAGCCTGTGCGACCTGCGCGTCACCGCCCCCGACGGCACGCACGAGGTCATCGAGCTCAACCGCAGGCCCATCAAGATCCACGGCATGAACCGCCACGACTCGGACCCGCGCACCGGCTACGCCATCAGCGCGGAGCGCTTCGAGGAGGACCTGCTGCTCATGAAGCAGCACAACGTCAACGGCGTGCGCACCAGCCACTACCCGAACGCCCCGCACTTCTACGACCTGTTCGAGACGCTCGGCTTCCTCGTCGTCGACGAGGCGGACATCGAGGCCCACGGTGCCGCCGACGTCTACCGCAAGGACGCCGCCGACTGGTCCGCCAACCAGCTGCGCTGGAACGAGCGCGTCGCCGACAGCGAGGACTTCGCCCCCGCCATCCTCGACCGCCTGCAACGCTGCGTGGAACGCGACAAGAACCACGGCTGCGTGCTGTTCTGGTCGATGGGCAACGAGAGCGCCTACGGCCTGGGCTTCGAGCGCGCCCTCGCCTGGACCAAGCGCTACGACTCCAAGCGCCTCACCCACTACGAGTCCGCCCGCTACGTCGAGGCCGGCGGCCACGACCGCCACGCGTACGGCGACCTCGACGTCCACTCGCGCATGTACCCCTCCGTCGCCGAGATCGACGCGTACTTCGCCGACCCGTCGGACACCCCCGCCGTCGACGCCGCCGTCGCCGCCGCGCACACCGCGGGTACCGCCGCGCCCGCCGTCGACGCCCACACCGCCGCCGTCGCCTCGCGCAGCGGCGACGCCGGCGACGCCCCGTCGGCCATCTCCGCGCACAGCGCGGACCCAGCCGCCGACGCCCCGCACGCCGACGGCGCCAACGGCGAGAACGGCCGCCGCGCCAACGGCCGCGTCAAGCCGTACCTGCTGTGCGAGTTCTGCCACGCGATGGGCAACGGCCCCGGCGACCTCGAGGACTACTTCCAGGCCTTCGAACGCCACCCGGGACTGGCGGGCGGCTACATCTGGGAGTGGTGCGACCACGCCGTCGACGCCGGCCGCACCCCGTCGGGCCGCCGCCAGTACCTCTACGGCGGCGACTTCGGCGACTGGCTCAACGACGGCAACTTCTGCGTCGACGGCATGGTCGCCCCCGACCGCACGCCCCACTCCGGCCTCGACGAGTTCCGCAACGTCTTCCGCCCCGCGCGCGTCGTCGCCGCCGACCTCGCCGCCGCCGAGCCGTCCGTCACGCTGCGCAACCAGCTCGACTTCACCGAGCTCGGCCCGCGCGTCGTGCCGATGTGGGAACTCTACGCCGACGGCGTCATGCAGGCCTACCGCCTGTGCGACGACGCCGCCACGCGCGCCGCGCTCGCGATCGCCCCGCACGCCACCGGCCGCGTGCCGCTGCCCGGCCTGCGCGAGACGATCGACGGCACCCCCGCCGGCCGCCTCACGCTCCTCCTGCGCTACCTGACGCGCGAGGCCATGTGGGGCATGGACCCGCTCTTCGAGCTCGGCTTCGACGAGGTCACCGTGCGCGACGGCGCCAACCAGTGGGTCGCGCACCAGCTCGCCGACATGGCCGCCGGCGACGAGCGCGGCGCCACCGTGCAGGTGGCGCGCGCCGGCGACGACATTGTCCTCACCGGCGACGGCTGGCGCTACGTGCTCGACGGCGCCACCGGCCTGTTCCGCACGATGTCCTACCGCAACCACGAGCTGCTGCGCGAGCCGATGGAGATCGATGTGTGGCGGGCGCCCACGGACAACGACATCAACATCCGCCGCGACTGGGAGCGCGCGAAGTACGACCGCGCGACCGCGAGCGCGCGCGGCGTCACCGTGCGCGCGGTCGCGTCGAGCGGCATCGCGCGCGGCGAGGTCGCGGCCGACGGTGAGATCGCCATCGGCGCGGTCGACGACGCGCAGCTGTCGGTGACCGCCGTCGAGGTCGGCTGCGAGCTGAGCGTCGTCGCGCCGAGCGTGCAGCCGATCGCGCGGGCGAGGGTCACGTGGACCGTGCACGCCGACGGGTCGGTCGCGCTCGCGATGGACGTGACGCGCGACACCGAGCTGCCGTGGCTGCCGCGCTTCGGCATCCGCATGGTGCTGCCGGCCGCGATGCGGCACGTGGTGTACTGCGGGTACGGGCCGAACGAGAGCTATGTGGACAAGCACCGCTCGTGCTGGCACGGGATGTTCGAGGGCACGCCGGCGACGCTGTTCGAGGATGAGATCAAGCCGCAGGAGAACGGCAACCATCATGATTGCGACTGGGCGTCCGTGGCCGGCGACGGCGTCATGCTGCAGGTGCTGCGCGGCGACGGCAACCCCACCGGGGAGGCGGGCGAGGCGGCGCACGCCTTTGATTTCCAGGCGCTGGATGTGACGGCTCTTGAGATGACGCGTGCGCGCCATGACTGGGAGCTTTCGCGCTGCGACGGGACCGTGGTGTGCGTGGATTACCGGCAGAGTGGCATCGGGTCCAACAGCTGCGGGCCCGAGCTGCTGCCGCAGTACCGTCTGGATGCGGCGCGCTTCCGTTTCGCCGTCACGTTGAGGCCCCAGGCGGCGTGAATCATACAGAAATGGGGTTCCTTCCGATGGAAGGAACCCCATTTCGCTTATTGCGCGACGGACGTGCAGACCTTGCGTGCCCACTGGCCGGTGGTAAGCATCCTATTTCGCCTATTACGCGACGTGTCCAGGCCGAAAAGGCCGATTCGGGCGCCTAACAAGGGCCTTTTTGAGGGTGTGGAGGGGCTATTGCGCTGAACGGTATCGCGTAATAGGCGAAATAGGTTTGGGCAGAGGGCTCAGGACTGCTTGGAATGGAGGTCCTTGGCCTTGGCGGTGGCCGGTTTCGCCTTCGTCTTCGCGCCCCTGACCGGTTCCTGGCGCTTGATCGGCGGCAGGACCACGTTCCATTCCTCGCGGGCTGCCGGATCGAAGCGCTCGTGGCGCCCCGTGATGGTCAGCGTGGCCAGGAGGGCCAGGTGGTCGGTACCCTTGACGACCACCGAGCGGACCTGTGACGCCTTGAGGTCGTCGGTGAACAGGATGTGGTCGAGCACGAGGCGCGGCCAGTGCAGCCAGCTCGGCCAGGTGGGGTGCTGGGCGGCGGATTCGTCGACCGCCGCATCATGGAAGCCGCCCGCGAGCAGCTTGCGGAAGCTGGGGTGGGGGAGGGCGGAATTGAGGTCGCCCATGACGACGGCGACGCGCTGGTGACCGTCCTGGTCCACCTTCGACTGCACGAGCGCGCGCAGCCCGATGATGCCCTGCGACCACTCCTTGCAGCCACGCTGCGGGGACTTCGGGTGCGCGGAAGCGAAGGTGATGTCACGGGTGGAGCTCAGGGGGAGTGTGACGGTGGGGACGTCGGCCGCCGGGATCGGGCAGCCGGTTGGCGTGCTCTGCGCCGGCTCCACCCGCAGCCAGATGCCATTGAACCCGCCATTATCCTCCGCGGTCGGCTCACCGAGCTCGTGGTAGGGGAGGAGGTCGTTGAGACCCGCCGCGTCCAGGCGCTTGATGAGCTCGTCCGAGCATTCCTGCAGCGCGAGCACTGCCACGTCATGCGCCTTGACCAGCTTGACGATCTCGCCCGCGTCCGCATGCCCATACCGGCAGTTGAGCGTCATCGCGTGGAACTCGCCCGCATGCTTCTTCTTCGGCTCCGGTTCGGCGCCCTGCTTGGCGCGCTCCTCGGCGGCCGCCTTCTCCTGGTAGTGCTTGGCGATGGCCGCGCCCGTGTTCGGCGACTTGAGGTACGTCATGTAATAGGAGGTCTTGCGCAGCAGGGAGGCCACCAGCCCGATCGCCGCGCACGTCACGTAGCTCCAGTCGTGCTCGAGGCAACCGAGCACGACCAGGATGACGAACCCGATCCACAGCAGCGGCGTCAGCGCGATGAGGAACGGCAGCGAATTGTGGCCGTCCCACCCCGCCGGCAGCTCCGTGAGCGCCAGCCACACGAGCAATACGACGAGCAACACCCAAAGTGCGATGGTCATGGGATCCTTTCCGTAAGCGACAAGTATCCCGACGCCTGGGGCGCCGGGATACGGGAAACGAAGGCGTCAGCCGAGGAGGCCGCCGAGGCCCTGGCCGAGGTTCGGGGGCAGCTCCTGACCGCCGAGCATGTCCTCGAGGCCGGCCGGGAGGGCCGGGTTCTGGGGCTTCTTGGCGAACGCGGAACCGGAGCCCGAGCCGTTGCCGGACAGGCGCTGCCTGAGCGCTTTCTCCTCGGCCTCGCGCTTCATCGGGTTGCCGGACTTGGAGCCCTTCTTCTTGCCCTTCTTGCCCTTCTTCTTGCCGCCGCCGGCGCCGCCCATCATGCCCGGGCCGCCCATGCCGGCCTTGTTACTCATGCGCTTCATCATCTTGGCGGCCTGCTCGAAGCGCTGCAGCAGCCCGTTGACCGCGGACACCGTCTGGCCGGAGCCGTACGCGATGCGCGCGCGCCTGGAGCCGTCGATGATCTTCGGGTTGCGCCGCTCCTCGGGCGTCATCGACTGGATGATCGCCTCCGTGCGGTCCACCTCGCGCTCGTCGAACTGCTCGAGCGCCTGGCGGTGCTGCGCCATGCCGGGGATCATGCCCAGCAGCGACTTCATCGAACCGAGCTTGCGCACCTGCTGCAGCTGCTCGAGGAAGTCGTCGAGCCCGAAGCTGCCCTCGGCCATGCGCTCGGCGGCCTTGCGGGTCTGCTCCTCGTCGAACTCGCGCTGTGCCTGCTCGATCAGCGTGAGGATGTCGCCCATGTCCAGGATGCGCGAGGCCATGCGGTCCGGGTGGAACACCTCGAAGTCCTTGAGGCCCTCGCCGTTGGACGCGAACAGGATCGGCTTGCCGGTCACGCTCGCCACGGACAGCGCCGCGCCGCCGCGCGCGTCGCCATCGAGCTTGGAGAGCACGACGCCCGTGAAGTCGACGCCCTCGTCGAACGCCTGCGCGGTGCGTACGGCGTCCTGGCCGATCATCGCGTCGATCACGAACAGGATCTCGTTGGGCTGCACGGCGTCGCGGATGTCGCGCGCCTGCTGCATGAG
>JAXJQE010000014.1:0-10936 GCA_036311305.1 Bifidobacterium sp. | reverse complement strand
GTGCACGGCCACGGCGCGCGCGATGCACAGGCGCTGCTGCTGGCCGCCGGACAGGCCGATGCCGGGCGCGTCGAGGCGGTCCTTGACCTCGTTCCACAGGTTGGCGCCGCGCAGCGCCCACTCCACGAGGTCGTCGGCGTCGGACTTGGCGATCTTGCGGTTGTTCAGGGTCACGCCGGCGAGCACGTTCTGGCGGATGGACATCGTCGGGAACGGGTTCGGGCGCTGGAAGACCATGCCGACGTCGCGGCGCACGGCCACGGGGTCGACGTCCTTGGCGTACAGGTTCTGCCCCTCGAGCAGCACCTCGCCGGTGCAGTGCGCGCCGGGGGTGAGCTCGTGCATGCGGTCGAGCGTGCGCAGCACGGTGGACTTGCCGCAGCCGGACGGGCCGATGAACGCGGTGACCTTGTTCGCCTGGATCTCGAGGTTGACGTCCTCCACGGCCAGGAAGCTGCCGTAGTCGATGTTGAGGTGGCGGATGTCGATACGCTGTCCCATGGGTGGTTCCTTACTTCTTCTTCGGCGCGAGGGCGCGGGCGATGAGCCTGCCGGCGATGTTGAGGATGAGCACGATGAGGATGAGGGTGAGCGCGGCCGCCCACGCGCGCTCCATCGGGATGGAGCTCACGCAGCCGCTGCCCGCGTCGGCCGGGCAGTTCGCGCTGTACTTGCTGTACTCCTGGTAGACGTACACGGGCAGCGTGGTCATCTCGCCGGAGAACAGGTTGGCGTTCGTGGACACGATGTAGCCGGCCGTCATCAGCAGCGGCGCGGTCTCGCCGATCACGCGCGCGATGGCGAGGATGCAGCCCGACACGATGCCCGGCAGCGCGGTCCGCAGGACGACCTTCGTGATGGTGCGCTGCTTGGTGACGCCCAGCGCGAGCGACGCCTCGCGCAGATCGTTCGGCACGATCTTGAGCATCTCCTCGGTCGTCTTGACGACCGTGGGGATCATGAGCAGCGAGAGGGCGACGGAGCCCTCGAAGCCGTTGAGCGTGCCCGGGCCGCCGATGATGGCGAACATGGAGTACGCGAACAGGCCGGCGACGATGGACGGGATGCCGCTCATGACGTCGACGAGCAGGTGCACCGCGTTGGCGAGCTTCGACTTGCCGCGGCCGGCGTACTCGATGAGGTACACCGCGCACAGCACGCCGACGGGGATGGAGATGACCATGGCGCCCAGCGTGATCTCAAGCGTGCCGATGATGGCGTGCAGGATGCCGCCGTAGCCGCCGGAGGGCGTCTGGTTGCCGCCGATGACGTTGGTCATGTTGTGGCTCAGGAAGTCCCAGTTGAAGCGCCTCAGGCCGTTGACCAGCGTGGTCCACAGCAGCGAGACCAGCGGGATGCACGCGATGACGAAGGCCAGCGCGATGAGCACGCGCATGAAGATGTCCTTGCGCTTGCGCGAAGCGATCCAGGAGCGGGTGGGCTTGAACTTGTCGAAATCGATGGTCGGTGCCTGCTTGCTCATTTCACGCTCGCTTTCGCCGTGATCCTACGCGCCGCCAGGTTCACCAGGAAGGTGATGACGAACAGGACGAGGCCGGTGCCGATGAGCACGGAGACGCCCAGCGCGTCGGCCTCGGGGTACTGCGCGGCGATGTTGGCCGCGATGGTCTGGTCCTGCGAGGCCTGCAGGAGCTTGAACGAGTACTTCAGGCCCGGCGAGAGGATCATGAGCACGGCCATGGTCTCGCCGAGGGCGCGGCCGAGGCCCAGCATCGAGGCGGAGATGACGCCGGAGCGGCCGAAGGGCAGCACGGCGAGCTTGATCATCTCCCACTTCGTGGCGCCCAGGCCCAGCGCCGCCTCCTGCAGGAGCTTCGGGGTCTGCTGGAAGATGTCGCGCGCCATCGACGTGATGATCGGCAGGATCATGATCGCCAGCACGAGCGCGACGGTGGCCACGGTGCGCGGCGGGTTGGCCGCGGGCCCGGCGAACAGCGGGATCCAGCCGAGGTACTTGGCGACCCAGTTCCAGAACGGGTAGATGGCCGGCACGAGCACGAGGCCGCCCCACAGGCCGTAGATGACCGACGGGATGGCGGCGAGCAGGTCGACGACGCCGCTCAGCACGGTGGCGAGTTTCTTCGGCGCGTAGTGCGTGATGAACAAGGCGATGCCGATGGCCACGAAGAAGGCGAGCAGCAGCGCGAGCGCGGCGACGAGCACGGTGCCGAAGAGCAGCGGCCCCACGTACTGCCAGAAGTTCGTGGCCTTGCCGCCGGTGAAGTCGGCGATCGACTCGGACACGGCGTGCTGGTCGCCGCCGATCAGTGGCCACGCCTGCACGAGCAGGAACACGGCGACGGCGGCGAGCACGACGAGGATGAGGATGCCGCACGCGTACACGATGCCGCGGAAGACGCCGTCGGCCTTCTTGCCGCTGACCGACTCGTGCAGCGTGCGGCCGGTCGCCGGCGCGACGGCGGTCGACGCCGCCGCCGCCGGACTGCCCGGCGCGGCGTCCGGCGTCTTCCCGGCCGGCGCGGTTGGATTGGGAGCGTTCATGTCACTTGCCTTCCGGGGCGATCTGCGAGACGGAATGCTGGACCAGCTTGGCCACGTTGTCCGGCAGCGGGGCCAAACCGGTGGCGTCCTTGGCCTGCTCCTGGCCCTCGTCGGAGACGACGTAGCCGAGGAACGACTTGGCGAACCTGGCGGTGTTGGCGTCGCTGTAGACGGGGCAGGCGATGTCGTAGGAGACCAGCACGATCGGGTACGCGCCGGTGACCTTGGTGTTGTGGTTGATGTCGAGGACGACGCGCTTGCCGCCGTCGCCCGAGTCCTTGAGCGTGGAGTCGGCCACGGCCTTGGAGGCGGCCTGGGCGGAGATCTCGGTGTAGCCGTCGCCGACCTTGATGGCGACGGTGCCGAGCTTGCCGGCCTGCGAGAAGTCGGCGTAGCCGATGGTGCCGTTGGCCTGGTCGATCGTGGAGATGACGCCGGAGGTGCCCTTGGCGCCCTGGCCGACGTCGTTGGGCCAGTTCTCGCCCAGCTCGTACTTCCAGTCGGACGGGGCGGCGGCCTTGAGGTACTCGACGAAGTTGAGCGTGGTGCCGGACTTGTCGGAGCGGTGCACGACGGTGATCGGCAGGTCCGGCAGGTCGAGGTCCGGGTTGAGCTTCTTGAGCTTGGCGTCCGACCAGTTGGTGATCGTGCCGTCGAAGACCTGGGCGAGCGTGGCGGCGTCCATGCGGATGTGCTTGCCCTCGTCGCTGACGCCCTTGAGGTTGAACACGACGGCCAGCGGCGAGATGTACACGGGCACGTCGAAGGCCTCCTCGCCGGCGCAAACCGACTTGGACTTCTCGAGCTGCTCGTCGCTCAGCGGCTTGTCGGAGCCGGCCCAGACGGTCGCGCCGGTGAGGAACGTGGTGACGCCGGCGCCGGAGCCGGTCGGGTTGTAGGAGATCTTGGCGCCCGGGTTCTTCTTCTGGTAGCCGGCGATCCATGCCTCCACGGCGGTCTGCTGGCTGGAGGCGCCCGCCCCGGCGAAGCTGCCGGAGATCGAGGACGCGTCCGTGGTGGGCGTGTCGTTGGGGTCGACGTTGTCGCCGCACGCGGCCACGGCGACGCCCATGGCGAGCGCGGCGAGCGCGGCGAGCGCGCGTCGCAGGAACTTCGTTGGCATGGCGGTCCTTCCTCACATGCGCCGCAGCATGGCGACCACCATGCGCGCGGCGGTGTCGGCGTACTCGGAGATGTCGAAGTCGCGGAACTCCTCGTAGTCGGTGTCCGCGTTGTCGCTCATCGCGCGGATGACGAGCGCGGGCAGGTCGTTGCGCGCGGCGACGTGCGCGACGGCGGCGCCCTCCATCTCCACGGCGTCCGCGCCGGTCTCGCGCACGACGCGCGCGCAGGTGTCCGGGTCGTCGACGAAGTAGTTGCCGGTGGCGATCGTGCCGGTGATGTGCGTGATGCCCATGTCGTCGAGCACTTGCGAGGCGAGCTTGAGCAGCGCGGGGTCGGAGTGGAATTCCTCGGTCCTCGGCTTCCACTGGGCGATCTGGCGCATGTCGGAGTCCAGGTAGCGCAGCGTGCCGCCGAGCACGACGTCGTTGATGTGCAGCGCGGGGTTGAGGTTGCCGGCGATGCCGGAGAAGATGACGGCGTCGGGCTGCGCGAGGTCGATGAGGAACTGCGTGGTGGCGGCGGCGTTGACCATGCCCATGCCGCCGACGGCCACGGCGACGGCGAGCCCGTCGCCGCTGTCCGTGGGCAGCGTGCCGCGGATGACGTCGAGCGAGGCGCGCTCGACGTGCTCGACGTCCGTGCAGGCGTCGGCGATGTGTTTCGCCTCCTCCTCGAGGGCGCTGATGATGGCGATGCTGCGTGCGGCCATGGGCTCTCCTTCTTTCGTTCGGTCCTCTTATGTAGGTGTCTTGTTCAAGTCTTAGTGCGCGCGGGGCGCCGGCGCAGCCGTTTTTCCCATCGGCGCGGCGACGGCGTGGCGCGCCGCGTCGTGCTCCGCGCGCTGCGTGGCACGCGCTAGCGCCAGCGGCGCGTGCGCACGGCCTCGGCGAGCTCGCCGAGCAGGCGCGCGGTCTCGTCCCAGCCGATGCACTTGTCGGTGATCGACTGCCCGTACTTGAGCTGCGCGAGCGGCGCGGCCGGCTGGTTGCCCGGCTCGATGAAGCTTTCCATCATGATGCCGGTGATGCCGGTCTCGCCGGCGGCGAGGCGCGCGGCGATCTCGCGCACGACCTGGGCCTGGCGGACGTGGTCCTTGCCGGAGTTGCCGTGCGAGCAGTCGACGACGACGCCGTGCGCGGCCGCGGACCGCTCGCCGAGCTCCGCGCGCGCCATGGCGAGCGCGTCGGCGACGGACTTGGCGTCGTAGTTCGGCTCGTGCGAGGAGCCGCGCAGCACGACGTGGCAGTCGGGGTTGCCGATGGTCTCGACGGCGCAGGCGCGGCCCTTGTGGTCGACGCCGAAGAACGTGTGCTGGTCGGCGGAGGCGAGGCAGCCGTTGACGGCGGCCTTGACGGAGCCGTCGGTGGCGTTCTTGAAGCCGATGGGCATGCTCATGCCGCTGGCCAGCTGCCGGTGCACCTGGCTTTCCGTGTTGCGCGCGCCGATGGCGCCCCAGCTGACGGCGTCGGAGATGTACTGCGGGCTGGTGGGCTCGAGGAACTCGGTGGCGGCGGCCACGCCGGCGCCGAGCACGTCGAGGAGCGTGCGGCGGGCGAGCAGCAGCCCTTTTTGGATGAGGTGGGTGCCGTCGATGTCCGGGTCGTTGATCAGGCCCTTCCAGCCGACCGTGGAGCGCGGCTTCTCGAAGTAGACGCGCATGATGACGAGCAGTTCGTCCTCCACCTCGGGCATGAGGCGCGCCAGGCGGCGCGCGTAATCGAGCGCGGCGGCTGGGTCGTGCACGGAGCAGGGGCCGACGATGACGAGCAGGCGGTCGTCGTGGCCGTACAGGCAGCCGCGCACCTCGTCGCGCGAGGCGGCGACGATGTCCTGCGCGTGCGCGTCCAGCGGCAGGCTGGCGAGCACCTCGGCGGGCGTGGGCAGCGGGTCGAGCTCCATGACGCGACGGTTGATGATGCGGTCGATGCCGACCTGGTCCTCCCAGCGCGGCAGCCCGTCCATGTCGGTGAACGGGTTGCCGCCCTCGTCGAGCACGCGGTGCACCTCGTGCATCTGCGCGCGCGTGTACGTGCGCGGCACCCCCTCCTCGATGGCCTGCACGACCTCGGGGCTCATGCCCGGGGCCGGCGCGTCCTGCCCCGCGCTGGCGGGTTCGTGGGTCTCGTTCATGCGGTCCTTCGACTCCTTGCTGTTTCCACGCCCCACTGTACCAAGCGGGCCGCGCGCCGCACAGGCTCCGGCGCGGACGCGGACGGTCGGTGCGCGTCGCCGCGCGCCGGCACGGCTGGCGCCCCGGACGTGCGGCGATGACGTAACATGCCGTTTACATTACCACCGGGCGCGCTGGACGCCGCCGGCCGGGGCGCTCAGCCCGCGCACACCGCGCGGAAGATCATCTGCGCGAAGGCCTCCTGGCCGAGCGGGTTGGGGTGGATGCCGTCGTCGTACAGGTACTCGGGGTGGCCGTTCGAGGTCCCCGCCCAGTCGATGACGCCGACGTTCCTGTGCGCCTTCGCGGCGTCCATGAACATCGCGTTGTTCGCGTCGACCCACGCGACGGGCGCGCGCTCGGTGATGAAGTACAGCGGCCGTCCGCCGGCGGCGTCGACGACCTGGTCGATCTGCTGCGTGGTCGCCGCGCCGTTCGTGCCCAGGGCGTAGATGATGACCTGCGGGTCGTAGCCGCCGGCCATCGCCTGCTGCATGATCGGCAGGCCGTCGCCGAACTGGCGGCTCACGTGGCCGTCGACGTGCGCGTTCGGGAAATGCTGGCGCACGACGTCCTGCACGGCGGCGGTCACCGAGTCGCCGACCATGAGGATGCGCGCGTCGCAGTGCAGCGTCGCCGGGTCGCACTTCCAGGCGCGCGGGTCGAGGTTGTCGGGCACCGCGAGCGCCTGCACCGCGGGCTTCGGCGCGGCCGACGCGTTCGCCGACGGCGACGCGCTCGGCTTCGCGCTCGGCTTGGGCGGCGCCTTCTGTTCCGCCTTGAGCTTGGCCTGCGCCTGCGCGGCGGTCATCGACAGCTCCGGGCGGAGCGCCGCGGCGCGCGAGTCGGCGATGTGCTGCCACGGCAGCGGCAGCACGAGCGCGAGCGTGACGAGCGCGCCGACGCCGCCGAGCACGAGCGCGCTCATGCGCGGCGTGTGCGAGCGTTCGCGGCCGTCGGTGCGCGGGATCCACGGCAGCCAGCGCGTGCCATGCATCGCCTCGACGAGCTGGAAGAACACCTCGCCGACGAGGAGGATGAGCACGAACTGGCCGATCCAGCCGTACCAGGGGATCGGCGACGTGCGCGTGGCGGGGTTCATCACCTCGAGCAGCGGGTAGTGCACCAGGTAGATGGAGAAGGAGCGCGAGCCGAAGTAGGTCAGCGGCTTGCACGACAGCACGCGCGCGAAGCGGCCGGCGTGCATCGAGCACCACATGATCAGCGCGCACAGCGCGGCGAAGAACAGGATGCCGCCGCGGTAGAGCCAGCCGTCGTTGCCGTCGCACGCGAAGAACGCGACGACGAGGACGACGACGCTCGCCGCGCCGAGGATGTCGATGACGTCCGTGCGCGTCAGGCGCAGCGTGCGGCCGGCGACGCTCAGCGTGCGCCGCCAGCGCGGCGCGCGCAGCGCCGGCCCGCGGTCCGGGCTGTCGTGCTGCATGAGCACGGCGAGCAGGGCCCCGACGAGCAGTTCCGCGCTGCGCGTGTCGAGGCCGTAGTAGAGGCGCGAGACGTCCTGGCCGGGGTGGTAGAGCAGCGCCATCTCCAGTGTGGAGAGCACGGCGAGCGCGCCGATGGCAAGCGCGCGCGTGCGCTTCGTGCCGCACAGCTGGTAGAGGATGACGAACACGATGGGCCACAGCACGTAGAACTGCATGATCAGGCTGGTGAACCACAGGTGGGTCAGCGGACTGGGCAGGCCGGACTGCTGGAAGTAGGACTGGTGGCGGAAGATGAACCACCAGTTGCTGTAGAATAGGGCGCTCGGGGCGGCGTCGGCGCGGGCCTTCATGAGTAGGCTCGGGGCGGCGCAGTACACGAGGACGGCGGTGGCGCCGATGGTCGTCAGGACCGGCGGCCACAGGCGCTTGAGGCGACCTTTCAGGAACGTGGGGTACGAGAAGTCGGTGGTGGCGAACAGGCGCAGCATGCTGCGCGTGAGGAAGAAGCCGGAGACGACGAAGAACAGGGTGACGCCGAGGAAGCCGCCGTGCATGAGCGAGGGGCGGGTGTGGTAGGCGACGACGCCGATGATGGCCAGGGCGCGCAAGCCGTCCACGGCGCTGATGTGGGTGAAGCTGCGGGGACGCGAGGGAACGTCCGACGGGATGCGGGCACCACTTTCCACGACTCTTGGCATGGCTTCCTCCCCTATGGAAAACCAGGAAACGCACGGATGAACTTGAATGGTCCGGGCGGTTACGTCGTCCGAGCGTATGTCATTGTAGCGCCGGCGGTGCCGCGGCACGCCCACCGTGGGTGATTACGCTGTGGGATTGGTCACGCGTCGTTGCGTGGAGGGCAGCGGGGCGCCGGATGCCTCATGGCGTTCCGCTAGAAACCTCACGTTTTTTCGTGACTTTTCTAGGACGCCGGCTTCGCCGGCCCTAGAAAAGTCACGAAAAAACGTGAGGTTTCTAGCGGGGCGCGGCTAGCGGGAGCGGCGGGCGGCGACGGCGACGGCGAGCTCGCGCAGGACCTGCTCGGTGCGGTCCCAGGGGACGCAGGCGTCGGTGACGGACTGGCCGTAGGTCAGCTGGTCGAGGGGCGCCGGGTCCTGGTGGCCGGCGACGAGGAAGCTCTCCATCATGATGCCGAGGATGCCCTTCTCCCCCGCGGCGATGCGGCTGGCGATGTCCTCGACGACCTCGGCCTCGACGACCTCGTCCTTGCCGCAGTTGCCGTGCGCGGCGTCGATGACCAGGCCGTGCTCGCTGGGGCCGGCGGCGTTGGAGGCCTTGAGCGCCTCGAGGGCCTCGGCCACGGACACGGGATCGTAGTTGGGGCCGTGGTTGGAGCCGCGCAGCACGAGGTGGCAGTCGGGGTTGCCCTTGGTCTCGGCGGCGATGACGTGGCCGTCGAGGTTGATGGACAGGAAGTGGTGCTCGAAGCTCGCGGTGTAGCAGGAGTCGGCGGCCGGCTTGACGGAGCCGTCGGTGGCGTTCTTGAAGCCGATGGGCATGCTCATGCCGCTGGCCAGCTCGCGGTGGACCTGGCTCTCGGTGTTGCGCGCGCCGATGGCGCCCCAGCTCACGAGGTCGCACAAGTACTGCGGGGTGATCGGGTCGAGCCACTCGGTGGCGGTCGGCAGACCGAGCTCGAGGACGTCGGTGAGGACCTTGCGCGCCAGCCACATGCCCTTGCGGATGTCGAAGCGGCCGTTGAGGTCCGGGTCGTTGATCAGGCCCTTCCAGCCGATCGTGGTGCGCGGCTTGGCGAAGTAGACGCGCATGACGATGCACAGGCGGTCCTTGAGCTCCTCGTTGAGCCTGGCCAGCCTCGTCGCGTACTCGTGCGCGGCCTTCGGGTCGTGGATGGAGCAGGGTCCGACGATGGCCAGGACGCGGTCGTCGCGGCCGTGCAGGATGTCGCGGATCTGCTGGCGCGAGTCGAGCACGGTCCTGCTCATCTCGCGGGTCAGCGGCAGTTCCTTGATGAAGTAGCGGGGCGCCGGGATGGGGTCGAGCTGGCGGATGTTGACGTCGACGGTCTCCGGCACCACCGCCTGCTCGTCGAGCATGGCATCCTGGGAACTGTCCGGGCCGCGGAACGCGCTCATGGCTCTGTCCTCCTCGCTTCACGTATGACAAAGGGCCGGCTACCCATAGTAGCCGGCCCGAGCGATTCGGGACAGGGGTCCGTCCGGAAATGAGACGGATCAGTCGGCGAGGGCGCCCATCGGGTCCCAGGCGGGGAGCATGATGGCGGGCTCCTCGAGGGCCTTCTGGTACTCCTCCGGGAGCATCGCCTTCGGGACGGCGACCTCGAAGACGTACTGGTCGAACCAGTCGTCGCCCATGGTGAACATGCCCTTGTCGGCGATCTTGGAACCCCAGGAGTTCTCGACGCGCCAACGGTCGGTGGTGTGGCCGTCGTCCTCCACGTCCACGCCGACGAAGGCCATGGCGTGGTTCATCGCGGAGTCGGCGAAGCGCACGCGCTGCTCCTTGTCCATGTCGAAGTCGACGCCGTAGACGCGGCCGTACTCGAACAGGTCGGTGGCCCACTCGCCCAGCTGGCGGTCCATCATCGGGTGGCAGTCGGCGCCGAACCACACCGGGATGCCCTGCTGCACGAGGATGCGGCGCACGCAGTCCTTCATGAAGTCGATCGGCACGTTGAGGTACTCGGTCGGCGCGCCGCCGGCCACGTTGCCCAGGTGCTCGATGCCGATCTTCTTGCCCTTCGGGTGCTCCTGGCGCGGGTCGTCCACGAGGCACACGTAGCTCTCGAGGTCGGCGTCGCCGACGTAGCGGTTCCAGAACTCGACCGGCGTGATCTCGCCGACACGGTGGAACTCGCCGTCCGCGTCCGTCCACTCCCAGTGGAAGGACTTCGGCGGCTCGCCCAGGTGGATGGTGAGCATGCGGTGGCCGGCCTCGACGGTCTCCTTGACGATCTGGTCGATCCGGTCCGGCTCGGCCTCCATGTGCGCGACGGCGGTGTGCAGCAGACGGCGCAGCTGCGTGTTCATCTCGCCGGTGTTCTTGGAGGACTCGGTCTCCGGGTACAGGTCCTTCGGGACGGCGCCGTACTTGCGGTACACGTTCATGGCCATGGTCCACTGGCCGCCGTCGCCCATCACGTCGTGCAGCAGGTGCTGGAAGAGGCGGGAGTCGACGGGTTCGCCGGCGCGGATGAGGCCGGCCATGTCCTGCATGAAGTAGTTGATGCGCTCGAGCTTGTCGAAGTACATGGCGTAGTTCTGGGAGAACTCGAACTCCTTGAGGTTCATGGCGCGCTTGGCCACGAAGCGGGCCACGTTCAGCGAGCTGAACAGCCAGCAGCGGCCGGAGTGGTCCTGGTGGGTGGCCTCGCCGTTGTCCACGATCGTGGAGAAGCGGCGCTGCAGCAGGCGGGCGCGGTCGTAGTTGCGCGCGACCTTGTCGATGCCCGCGGCGGTCACCGCGTTCATCGCCATGTGGTTGCGCGGGGCGGCGTCGAAGTCCTCGCGCAGCGCCTCGAGGCGCTCGGCGGACAGCGGGGTGATGTCGGTCATGGGGTTGGTTCCTCTTTTCTGATCCTCTTGGTGGTTTGGTCATCGGGGCGCGTCCGGTACGGCCCCCTCACCGTTAGAAACCTCACGTTTTTCCGTGAGGAATCTAGGGCCGG
>JAXJQE010000013.1:0-10676 GCA_036311305.1 Bifidobacterium sp. | reverse complement strand
TCGCGCGTGGGACAGCGCAGCGGCCGCCTCGAGGGCCATCTCGTCCTGTCGCGCCGCGGTTCGCGCGCCGACAGGGACGTGCCCGTGCTGCTGGTCGACGACATCGTGACGACGGGCGCGACGCTGCGCTCGTGCGTGGCCGCCCTGTCGGCCGCGGGCTTCACCGTCGTCGGCGCCATAGCGTTGGCCCGCACCCCCGACAAGGGGGATGCGGGCCAACGGGAGGGGCAGCGGGACGGCGGGGTCAGTCGCGCCGCTGCTGTGTGCGCGGCAGCCTGATCTCGAAGTCCACGCCGCGCGGGTCGTCGACGACCCGCACGCTGCCGCCGTGCAGCTGCGCCGCCCAGCGCGCGATGGACAGGCCGAGCCCGGTGCCGCCGGACTCGGTGCCGGGGCCCGACTTGCCCTTGACGAAGCGGCGGAAGATGTCCTGGCGGACCTCCTCGGGGATGTGCGAGCCGAAGTTCACGACGTTGATGACGGCGCTGCCGTCGTCGCCGGCGTGCGCCTCGACGAGCACGGCCGTGTTGTCGCTCGAGTGCTTGAGGGCGTTGGCGATGATGTTGGTGAACAGCTGGCGCAGGCGCGCCGCGTCGCCCTCGATGACCAGGCCGTCGGGGATGCGCTGCTCGATGGTGTGGTCATCGAGGGCGTCCGCGTACTGCAGGGGGCCGATGGTGTCGCTCATGAACTCGGCGAGGTCGATCGGCTCGATCTCGAGGCTGGCGGCGCCGGCCTCGATGCGCGAAGGTCCAGCAGGAAGGCGATGAGGTCGCTCAGGCGGTGCGTCTGGCGCAGGATGCTCTCCATGTTCGCCGGCGTGGGCTCCACCACGCCGGCGGCCATGTTCTCCACCATCGCCTGCAGGGCCGCGACCGGGGTGCGCAGCTCGTGGCTCACGTTGGCGATCATGTCGCGGCGCATCTGGTCGGCGTGCTCGAGCTCGTCGGCCATCTCGTTGAACGAGCGGGCCAGCTGGCCGATCTCGTCGCGGCTCTCCTTGCCCAGGTGCACGCGCACGTCGTAGTGGCCGTCGGCCATGGCGCGCGGCGTCCATCATCTGCCCCAGCGGGCGCGTCAGGCCGCGTGAGGTGAAGTAGGTGAACAGCATGACGACCACGATGGTGATGGGCAGCGAGAGCCACCCGTTGATGCCGCCCTTGACGAGGGCCCACGCCAAGACGAAGGCGAGCACGGTGGCTGCGACGATCAGGATGCTCAGCTCACCGCGTAGGGTATGCAATACGCCGCAGGGGCGCTTGCCCTCCCCGTGGGAGTGCGAGCGCCCCTGCCGGGCCGGATCGTAGGCGGTCACTGCTGCGGCGGTTCGAACGCGTAGCCGACGCCGTGCACGGTCCTGATCGCCTGGGAACCGAGCTTGTGGCGCAGCGCCTTGACATGGGAATCGACGGTGCGGGTGCCGGAGGCGTCCACCCAGTCCCACACGTCCTCGAGCAGCTGCTCGCGGGTGAGCACCGAGCGCGGCTTGCGCGCCAGGGTCACCAGCAGGTCGAACTCGGTGGGGGTCAGGTGGACGGCCTCGCCGTCCTGGGTCACCGTGCGCGAGGCGGGGTCGATCACCAGGGAACCGAAGTCGAGGATGCGTTCGTCCTCGCTGGTGCGGGCGATCGACTTGGCGCGCTCCACGCGGCGCAGCAGCGCCTTGCAGCGGGCGATGAGCTCGCGCATGGAGAACGGCTTGGTCATGTAGTCGTCCGCGCCGGCCCCGAGGCCGATGAGGACATCGCCCTCGTCGCGCGCCGTGAGCATGAGCACGGGCACCGGCCTCTCGGCGACGATGCGCTTCGTCGCCTCGATGCCGTCCATGCCGGGGAGCATGACGTCCATCACCACCAGGTCCGGGTGCATCTGGGCGGCCGCCTTCACGGCGCTCACCCCGTCGGACGCGACCTTGGCGTTCCATCCCTCGGCCTTCAGTCGCTGGGCGATGGCGATGGCCAGGGTCGGTTCGTCCTCCACCACCAGGACCTTGTGGTCGGGCCTGTCTTGTTTGTCCTGTGCCATGCTGCGGCACGCCTCCTTAGGATCAGTCCTCCGGCTCGAGGAACACCACGTCGAGCGCCGGCACCGTGATGCGGGTGGACCATTCGCGCGAATGGTACTCGCCGGCATCGGCCACGATGTTGGTGTTGTGGATGTCCGAGCCGCCGTACTTCGCGTCGTCGGTGGTGAGCACTTCCTTCCACTTGCCGCCCTTGGGCAGCGGCACCTGGTAGTCCTGCCAGGCGGAGCCGGAGAAGTTGCACACGACGACCATGGTCTGGCCGTCCTTGCCGATGCGCTCGAAGCTCAGGGTGTTGTGGTCGGCGTCGTCGCTGGTCAGCCACTGGAAGCCGTCGGGAGTGAAGTCCTGGCTCCACAGGGCCGGGGAGGCCTTGTACAGGGCGTTGAGGTCGGCCACGAGCGACTGCACGCCGCGGTGGTCGGGCCAGTTGAGGCAATCCCAGTCGAGCTGGCCGTTGTAGTCCCACTCGCCGTACTGGGCGAGCTCGTTGCCCATGAAGGACAGGTTCTTGCCCGGGTGGGCCCACTGGTACGCGAACAGCAGGCGCACGCCCGCGTAGCGCTGCCAGTCGTCGCCCGGCATCTTGCCGAACAGCGAGCCCTTGCCGTACACGACCTCGTCGTGGCTGATGGGCAGCACGTAGTGCTCGGAGTACGCGTACACCATGGAGAAGGTGATCTCGTTGTGGTGCCACTTGCGGTTGATGGGCTGCTCGTGCAGGTACTCGAGGGTGTCGTGCATCCAGCCCATGTTCCACTTGAGGCCGTAGCCCAGGCCGCCCTGGTCGGTGGGGGCGGTGACGCCCGGGTACGCGGTGGACTCCTCGGCGATCATCATGATGCCGGGGTTGTTCTTGTACGCGGTGGCGTTGGCCTCCTGGATGAAGTCGATGGCCTCGAGGTTCTCGCGGCCGCCGAACTTGTTCGGGCGCCACTGGCCGTTCTCGCGGCTGTAGTCGAGGTAGAGCATGGAGGAGACGGCGTCCACGCGCAGGCCGTCCATGTGGTACTCGTCCAGCCAGAAGCAGGCGTCGGCGACCAGGAAGTTGCGCACCTCGCGGCGGCCGAAGTTGAAGATGTAGGTGCCCCAGTCCGGGTGCTCGCCGCGCAGCGGGTCCGGGTCCTCGTACAGCGGGGTGCCGTCGAAGCGGCCGAGGGCGAAGGCGTCCTTCGGGAAGTGGGCCGGGACCCAGTCCATGATCACGCCGATGCCGGCCTCGTGCATCTTGTCCACGAGGTACTTGAAGTCGTCCGGGTCGCCCAGGCGGGAGTCCACGCCGTAGTAACCGGTGACCTGGTAGCCCCAGGAGCCGGCGAACGGGTACTCCTCGAGCGGCATGAACTCGACGTGCGTGTAGCCCATCTTCTGCACGTACGGCACGAGCTGGTCGGCCAGCTCGCGGTAGTTGTGCACGTCCTTGCGCCAGCTGTTGGCGTGCACCTCGTAGATGCTCACCGGGCCCTGGTGCGGGTCGGAGGCGGCGCGCTTGGCCATCCAGTCCTGGTCGTTCCACTTGAACGTGGACTCGAAGACCTTGGAGCCCGTGCGCGGCGGGATCTCGTGGGAGCGCTCCATCGGGTCGGCCTTCATCTCCCAGTTGTTGTACGCGTTGAGGATGTGGAACTTGTAGATCTCGCCGGACTTGACGCCGGGGACGAACAGCTCCCACACGCCGGAGGAGCCCAGGGAGCGCATGGCGTACTCGGTGCCGTCCCAGTTGTTGAAGTCGCCGACGACACGCACGGCGTGCGCGTTCGGGGCCCACACGGTGAACGCGGTGCCCTCGACCTGCTCGCCCGGGGTGCCGTCGTTGCCGCCCATCGGGTCGTCGTAGCGCTTGACGCGGGCGCCCATGGCCTCCCAGAGACGCTCGTGGCGGCCCTCGCCGAACAGGTACAGGTCCATCTCGCCGACGGTGGGCAGGTAGCGGTAGGGGTCGTCCATGGTGTGCACGGTGCCGTCCTGGTAGGTGGTGCGCACGCGGTAGTCCGGGACAGTCGGCTTGCCGTCCTTGCCCTTGGCGGCCGGCACGACGGCCACGAAGACGCCGTTGTGCTCGTGCTTCATCTGCACGTCGCCGTGCTGGGTGATCAGGGTGACGTCCTTGGCGTTCGGGCGCAGCACGCGGATGGTGGCGGTGTCGGCGTACTTGCCTTCGCCCAGGTGGGCGCCGAGGATCTGGTGGGGGTTGTAGAACGACGCCTTGCTGACGGCGTCCAGCTGGTCCTCATTGACGGGAACAACAGCCTTTATGTCGAATGTTGAGTTGGTCATGTATTGAGAATAAGCATGATTGGCGCGGCTCGGGAGCATTTCGCGCAAATTTCTCCGACTTTTTTGACAAAACATTTTCAAGTCCAGCCAAAGTGGCACAATCATATGGGTTTTTTGGTTATTCTCACGGAGGATTCATGGGTTACAAGGTTGGCGACATGGTCGTCTATCCGCGCCACGGTGCGGCGAAGGTCCAGGCGGTTACCGAGCGCACGGTCAAGGGCGTGACCCGCGAATACCTCAAGCTCTCGGTGCTCTCCTCGGACGACCTGGAGATCTTCGTGCCCGTGGACAACCTCAAGAAGGTCGGCGTGCGCGACATCGTGGACGGCGACGAGGTGGCCAAGGTCTTCGAGATCCTGCGCACGCCGGTCATCGAGAAGGAGATGAACTGGTCGCGCCGCTACAAGCTCAACGTGGAGAAGATCGCCACCGGCGACGTCAACAAGATTGCCGAGGTGGTGCGCGACCTGGCGCAGCGCGACGTGGACGAGCACGGCCTGTCCGCCGGCGAGAAGCGCATGCTCACCCGCGCCCGCGGCATCCTCACCTCCGAGATCGCCCTGTCCGAGAAGCTGGACGAGGAGGAGGCGCAGCGTCTGCTGGACGTGAACCTGGGCTGCGCCGAGCCGCAGCCGGGCGACGACGAGCACCACACGCAGGCCCCCGAGGAGCCGGCGTCCGAGACCCTCGCGCGCATCGAGGCCGAGGGCAGGAAGTCGAAGAAGAAGTGAGCGGCACGCTCGCCACGGGCCTGGGATTCGACGCGCACCGTTTCGCGTCCGATCCCAGGCCCTTGTACTTGGCCACGCTGGAGTGGGACGGCACGGGCATCGAGGGGGACTCCGACGGCGACGTGGCCGTCCATGCCCTGGTCGACGCCTACTGCTCGGCCGCCGGCCTGGGCGACATCGGCACCGTCTTCGGGGTGGGGCCGGATTCCCTGGGCGCCGGCATGCACGGCGACGCCATGCTGCGCCATGTCATGGACCTGCTCGCCGCGCGCGGGTGCGCGCCGGCCAGCGCCTCCGTCGTGGTCGTGGGCAACCGTCCGAAGATCGGTCCCCGACGCGCCGAGGCCCAGGAGGCGCTCTGCGCCATCCTCGGCTGCCCCGTCTCACTGACGGCGACCACCACCGACGGCATGGGCTTCACCGGCCGCGGGGAGGGCCTGGCCGCCATGGCCACGGTGCTCATGCGCCTGCCCTGAGCCGACGTCCCTTCCGGATACGCGAACGGGCCATTCGCCGTCGACGGCGAATGGCCCGTCCGCGTATCCGGAAGGGACGTCAGGCGCGTCCGCGGGCGCGCAGCGCCTCCCAGCCCTTGGCCAGCGCCCAGAAGATGGTGGAGAGCGTCACGATGATGAAGCTCGGGGGAGCGGGGAACATCGCGGAGAGCACCAGGCCGCCCCAGATGGACACCAGGCACAGCACGGTCGACACGACGATGGCGCGCAGCGGGGTGTCGGTCACGATCGTGGCGGTGGCCGCCGGGGTGACCACGAGCGCGAAGATGAGCAGCGTGCCTACCGCCGGCACGGCGATGGTGATGACGCCGGCCAGCAGCGCCAGGAACACGACGTTCATCAGGGTGACCGGCACGCCCTTGGCGCGCGCCACCTCCTCGTCGAGCGAGCTGAAGAGCAGCGGACGGTACACGAAGGCGATGATGAGCAGGGCGACGACATCGAAGACGGCGAAGCCGACGATCTGGTCCTTGGTGACCGTCAGGATCGAGCCGAAGAGGATCGACTGCAGCTGCTGGGACGCCGAGGAGCTCATGCGCGCGAAGAACAGGCCCAGGCCGGTGGCGAAGGCGAGCACGGTGCCGGTGGCGATCTCACGCTGCGAGGCGCGCTTGCCCAGCGCGGCGATGATGAGGGCGCCCGCCAGCGCGAAACCGGCCATGCCGAAGAAGACCGGCAGCCCGATGAGCACGGCGCCGGTGGCGCCCGGCAGCGCGATGTGCGCCAGCGCGTGGGCGGCGAAGGTCGAGCTGCGGGCGATGGTGAAGTAGCCCATGACGCCGGCCACGAGCGCGATGCACAGGCCGCCGAGGAAGGCGTTGACCATGAAGGGGGAGCCCAGCGTTTCCAGCCATTGGGGATCGTACGTGAAGGTCTGCATTGTCGAATCCGTCCTTGCCTTACTTGCCCTGCTTCTTGTCCCGCTTGCCGCCCCGTGCGCCCGCGGCGCCGTGCTGGTGGAAGCGCGCCACCTCCCTGGTGGTGTGCGTGTCCGGCGTCGTGCCCTGGGGCGCGTCGAAGCCCGGGGTGACGAACATGTCGCCCTGCGGGGTGGTGACGACCTGTACGCGCGTGCCGTACAGGTGGGTCAGCAGGTCCGAGTCGAGCACCTCGTTGAGCCTGGCGTAGTGGGGGTGGCCGTCGAGCAGGTAGACGGCGCCCGTGAGGATGGGCAGCAGCATGTTCAGGTCGTGCGCGACGATCTGGATGGTCATGCCCAGCTCCGTGTTGAGCTTGCTCAGGATGCGCACGGTGGTGCGCTGGCTGGCCAGGTCGAGGTTGGCCAGCGGCTCGTCGAGCATGAGCAGCTCGGGGTCGCTGACCAGCGCCTGGGCGATGGCCACGCGCTGGCGCAGGCCGCCGGAGAGCTGCGACAGGCGCAGGTGCGCCTTGTCCGCGATGCCGATGAACTCCATGGCCTCCATGGCCTTGGCGCGCTGCGCCCTGGTGACCGGATGGATGCCGAAACGGGTGCCCGTCAGGCCCAGCAGCACGGACTGCTCGGCCGTCAGGCTCGAGTCGATGTCCGAGGTGTAGGTCTGGGGGACGTAGCCGATCTTCTGGTTGACGGTGCCGGGCGCGCCGCCGAGCACCGTCATGGTGCCGTGCGAGAGGGGCAGCAGTCCCAGCTCCGCCTTGAGCAGCGTCGTCTTGCCGGCGCCGTTGGTGCCCACGATGGCGGTCACGGTGCCGCGGGGGATGGTGAAGGTGCCCTGGCTCCAGATGGTGGCGTCGCCGCGTTTGAGGGCGATGTCATGGCACACGATGCACGGTTCGCTGGATGGTTCCATTGCCTGGCTCCTTGCTTGCCTGCCGATACGAATCTGCCGGGCGCCTCGCGGTGCCCGGCAGATGCAGTATGCCAAGTGCTATTGACAACGATTCTCAATAACTTCCTAGGCGTCCCCGGACGCGTTTGCCGAGACCGACGACGATGTCTCGGACGGCGAGGCGGACGCGGTGTCCTTGGCGACCTTCCCGCTGATCTGCGTGAACAACTGGTCGATCCAGTCGGTCAGGTCCGTGCAGTCCTTCGGCATCTCCTCGGTGATGTCCTCGACGGGCACCGACCCCTGTCCGGCGGCGGCCACCAACGACTTGGTGGTCTCGTTGGACTCCTGCGGGTTGTTCACCAGGATGTCCGGCGTGCCCTCGTCCAGCAGCTTGGTGAAGGCCTTGAGGTCGGCGGGGGACGGCTCGCTGCCGTTGGACATCGCCTGCCGGTAGCCCGACGGCGTCGTGTCCTTGAAGCCCAGATCGCTCATCAGGTAGTACGCGACGTCCTCCGTGGCGGCGTACGTGAGGTTCGGATGGTCCTCGCCGAACTCGTGGATGCGCCCCTCGAGCGCCTGCTCCTCCTTCTTCCAGGTGGCCAGGTTGTCCGAGAACTCCTGCTTGTGCGCGGGGTCCAGCCGGGAGAAGGTCTGTGCCAGGTCCTCGGCCGCCGCGAAGCGGGCGTCGCGCGAGAACCACAGGTGGGGGTTGTCGCCGTCCATGGCGCCCACGATCTGGCCCACCGAGATGCTGGTCACGTCCTGCGGCAGGTTCTTCGTGGCCCACTCGTCGTAGCCGGCGCCGTTGGACAGGACCACGGTGGCGTCCTGCAGTTCCTTGACGTCCTTGGCGGTGGGCTCGAAGTCGTGCGGGTCCGCGGCGCCGGAACCCAGGATGGAGGTGACCTTGACGTGATCGCCGCCGATCTGCTCGGCCAGGGAGCCCCACTGGTTGAGCGTGGCCACCACGTCGATGGGGCCGGCGACGCTCGCGCTCGCCGAGGCGCTGGGGGAGGAGTCGTCGGTGGCGGACCCGAAGGCGCAGCCGGCGGTCCCGGCGCCGACCGCCAGGGCCAGCAGGACCGCCAGCATGGTCCTGACGCGCGAATGGTGTGGTTGTCTCATGGTCGCAATGTCCTCCTGGCGCCGCCGGGGCGCAGCCATGGGACGCGTACGGCGTTGTCAGTCGCGATACCGTACGATACGGGATGGAAGCGTACCGGACATGGAAAGGGTGGTTCCTGATGGCAATCATACTCGACGGCAAGGCGCTCGCTGAGAGCGTCAGGCGCGACCTGGCGCGGCGCGTGGAGCGGCTGCGCGGCATGGGCGTCGTGCCCGGCCTGGGCACCGTGCTCGTGGGAAGCGACCCGGGCTCCATGAAGTACGTCGCCGGCAAGCACCGCGACTGCGAGCAGGTCGGCATCGCCTCCATCCGCCACGAGCTGCCGGCGGACGCCACCCAGGATGAGGTGCTCGACGTCGTGCGCGCGCTGAACGCCGACGACGCGTGCACCGGCTACATCGTCCAGCTGCCACTGCCGCGCGGCATCGACCAGAACGCCGTCATCGACGCCATCGACCCCGCCAAGGACGCCGACGGCATGCACCCGTGGAACCTCGGCCAGCTCGTGCTGCACACGGACGGCGACCCGGGCACGCCGCTGCCGTGCACCCCGCACGGCGTGCTCATGCTGCTGCGCCACTACGGCATCGACCTGGACGGCGCCGAGGTGTGCGTCATCGGCCGCGGCATCACCATCGGCCGCACCATCGGGCTCATGCTCACGCGCCGCGACGTCAACGCCACCGTCACGCTGTGCCACACGGGCACGCGCGACGTGGCCGCGTGCGTGGCGCGCGCCGACGTCGTCGTGGCCGCCGCCGGCTCGGCCGGCTTCGTCACCCCGGACATGGTGCGGCCCGACGCCGTGCTCGTGGACGTCGGCGTCTCGCGCGTGGCCGATCCGGACACCGGGCGCATGCGCGTGCGCGGCGACGTGGACCCGGGCTGCTACGGCAAGGTGCGCGCCTACACGCCCAATCCGGGGGGAGTGGGGCCGATGACCCGCGCGATGCTGCTCGAGAACGTCGTGGCCATGGCGGAACGCCGCGCCGGGCTCGGCGCGGACGCGCGCGACACACCCGGGATTTGACATTGCGCAATGACCACGGCCTCGGCTACCATGGATGACTGGTTGTGCATACCAACGCACAGATATAACTGAAGATCGATATTATCCACCCAACTATTCGTAAGAACCACATTACATGGCAGAGAACAATAAGGAAGTCGAGAAGGTCGCCATCAACGACATCGGCACCGTCGACGACTTCATCAAGGCAGTCGATTCCACCATCAAGAACTTCGATGATGGCGATCTGGTCGAAGGCACCGTCGTGAAGGTAGACCACGACGAGGTCCTCCTGGACATCGGCTACAAGACCGAGGGTGTCATCCCCTCCCGCGAGCTTTCCATCAAGAAGGACGTCAACCCCGATGAGGTCGTCAAGGTCGGCGACACCATCGAGGCCCTTGTCGTGACTAAGGAAGACAAGGAAGGCCGTCTGATCCTGTCCAAGAAGCGCGCCCAGTACGAGCGCGCCTGGGGCGACATCGAGAAGATCAAGGAGGACGACGGCGTCGTCGAGGGCACCGTCATCGAGGCGGTCAAGGGCGGCCTCATCGTCGACATCGGTCTGCGCGGCTTCCTGCCGGCCTCCCTGGTCGAGATGCGTCGCGTGCGCGACCTGTCCCCGTACATCGGCCAGAAGATCAAGGCCAAGATCCTGGAGCTGGACAAGAACCGCAACAACGTGGTCCTCTCCCGCCGCCAGTACCTCGAGGAGACCCAGTCCGAGGTGCGCGAGACCTTCCTCTCGCAGCTCAAGAAGGGCCAGATCCGCGAGGGCGTGGTCTCCTCCATCGTCAACTTCGGTGCCTTCGTGGACCTCGGCGGCGTGGACGGCCTGATCCACGTGTCCGAGCTGTCCTGGAAGCACATCGACCACCCGTCCGAGGTCGTCAAGGTCGGCGACAAGGTCACCGTCGAGGTGCTCGACGTGGACCTCGACCGTGAGCGCATCTCTCTGTCGCTCAAGGCGACCCAGGAAGATCCGTGGCAGCGCTTCGCGCGCACCCACGTGCCCGGCCAGATCGTGCGCGGCAAGGTCACCAAGATCGTCCAGTTCGGCGTGTTCATCTCCGTCGAGGACGGCATCGAGGGCCTGGTGCACATCTCCGAGCTCGCCAACCGCCACGTGGAGAACCCCGAGACCGTCGTCAAGCCCGGCGAGGAAGTCTTCGTCAAGGTCATCGACGTCGACCTCGACCGCCGCCGCATCTCCCTGTCCC
>JAXJQE010000012.1:0-2481 GCA_036311305.1 Bifidobacterium sp. | reverse complement strand
GCGGAGATGTACTTGTTGATGTCGCCGACGACGCGCATCGCCTCGTTGAGGGCGTTCTTCTGGTGGTGGGTCTCGATGAGCTCGCCGACGGTGTCGAACGCCGCCGCGGTCTCCGCGAGCAGCGCGCGATCCTCGTCGGTGAGCTTGTCCTCGGCCAGCGGCGGGATCTCGCCGAAGTTCTTGGCGATGAGGTTGGCGACGCGGTTGACCAGGTTGCCCCAGCTCGCGGCGAGCTCCTCGTTGTTGTGGCGCACGAACTCGCTCCAGGTGAAGTCGGAGTCGGAGCTCTCCGGGCCGGCCACGGAGATATAGTAGCGCACGGCGTCCACCGGGTAGCGCTCGAGGATGTCCTTGACGTAGATGACGATGCCGCGCGAGGAGCTGAACTTCTTGCCCTCCATCGTCATGAACTCGGAGGCGACGACCTGCTCGGGCAGGTTGAGTGGGCCGAGCTGGCCGGTCTGCCCGCCGCGCGAGCCGTCGCCGTTGTAGGCGATCATCTCGGACGGCCAGATCTGCGAGTGGAAGGTGATGTTGTCCTTGCCCATGAAGTAGTAGCCGGGCGTGGAGGGGTCGTTCCACCACTTGCGCCACGCGTCGGGGTCGCCGGTGCGCCGGGCCCACTCGATCGAGGCGGACAGGTAGCCGATGACCGCGTCGAACCACACGTAGAGTCGCTTGTTCGGGTTGTCGATCCAGCCGGGGACCGGCACGGGGATGCCCCAGTCGATGTCGCGGGTGATGGCGCGCGGCTTGACGTCGCGGAACAGGCCGGTGGAGAAGTTGAGCACGTTGGTGCGCCAGCCCTGGCGGGTCTTGAGCCACGCGAGGTTCGCGTCGGCGAGCGCGGGCAGGTCGAGGAAGTAGTGCTCGCTCTCCTGGAAGATCGGGGTCTCGCCGTTGATCTTGGAGACGGGGTTGATCAGGTCGTCCGGGTCGAGCTCGTTGCCGCAGTTGTCGCACTGGTCGCCGCGCGCGCCGGCGGCGTGGCAGATCGGGCACTCGCCCTCGATGTATCGGTCCGGCAGCGTGCGGCCGGTGGACGGGGAGATGGCGACCTTCTGGGTGCCCTTGTAGATGTAGCCGTTGGCCAGGCACTGGCGGAACATCTCCTGGACCACGAGCTCGTGGTTCTTCGTGGTGGTGCGGGTGAACAGGTCGTAGCTCAGGCCGAGCTTGCACAGGTCGGACGCGATGACGCGGTTGTAGCGGTCGGCGAGCTCCTGCGGGGTCACGCCCTCCTTGTCCGCCTCGACGAGGATCGGGGTGCCGTGCTCGTCCGTGCCGGAGACCATGAGCACGTCGTTGCCCTTCATGCGCTGGTAGCGGGCGTACACGTCCGAGGGGACGCCGAAACCGGCGACGTGACCGATATGACGGGGGCCGTTGGCGTACGGCCATGCGACATTCACCATAATATGACTCATGCGCCCGATTATACGGTGGCGTCCGAACGGCTTTTGTGGACGGACGGGCCGTCCGTCCACCGCGCCGCGCGGGCGGTTCCCGGTTATCCACACCATGGCGATGTGGATACGCGCGGCGACGTTGTGGATACATGACGGAGCGTTGTGGATACGCGGTGGAATCCTTCCACCTCGCCATCCACATATCCACACTTCCCGCCGCCGCGTTTGGCGACCGCGGGCGACGACCCTACCCTCGGTGCCATGACCTCGCCGGCACCGCAGCCGCCATCCGCAGGGACGGCCGCGTGCCGTGCCCCGCCATGGCCGCCGCACGCATGGCGCACGGCGAACCGCCGAGGAAAGGAGACCGATGGGCATATCGAGGCATGACGGTGGGACCGCGTACTACCAACCCGCGCTGGACCTGGGTCCCGGACCGTGCGAGGGACTCGTCGATGACGACGACGCCCTCGCACCGTCCGCGACCGACCACACCGGCGCGACCGACACCGACGGCACGGCGACCGACACGGCCACCGCGCGGGCCGCGCTGGTGCGGCGCGACGAGCTGCCAGGACCCCTGGCCATGCACCGGCTCGTCGAGATGGGCGCCATCGTGCGGCTCGACGACCGGCTCGCCTACCGCGCGCCCGAAGGGGAGACGCGCACCGGGCGCGCACGCGTCGTGCTCGAGCTGCTGCGCCGGCCGGTACCGGCCTGTGGCCGGACGGCCGCGTGGGTGTGGTTGGGCGGCCGGTTCCCGGACTTCATCGACGTGCTGGGCAGCCGCCATTTCCGCTCGGCGATCGCCGGCCGGCATGTGCACAGCTGGTCGCGGCAGGTCGACGATGCGCATCGCGGGCGCGTCGGCGAGCTCGAACTGACCACGCCGGCGCGCACGGCGTGCGACCTCGCGCTCGTCGACCCCGACGCGCCCGACGCCGCGGCCGTGCGCGACCTCATGGACCGGCTCATGGCCGAGTGCGGCGTGCGCGCCGAGGAGTGCCTGGCGATCCTGGACACGTGCAGCTACCTGCACACGGCGCCGCACGCGCGCCGCGTGCTCGGCGGG
>JAXJQE010000011.1:0-2881 GCA_036311305.1 Bifidobacterium sp. | reverse complement strand
GGCATCGTCGGCGTCATCGGCCCCAACGGCGTGGGCAAGTCCACGCTGTTCAAGACGATCGTGGGCCTGGAGCCGCTGTCGGGCGGCGACCTGAAAATCGGCGAGACCGTCAAGATCAGCTACGTGGACCAGAACCGTGAGGGCCTGGACCCGAACAAGAACCTGTGGGAGGCCGTCTCGGACGGCAACGACTTCATCGAGGTCGGCGGCGTCGAGGTGCCCACGCGAGCCTACGTAGCGAGCTTCGGCTTCAAGGGCTCCGACCAGCAGAAGATGACGGGCGTGCTCTCCGGCGGCGAGCGCAACCGCCTGAACCTGGCGCTCACCCTCAAGCAGGGCGGCAACCTGCTGCTGCTCGACGAGCCGACGAACGACCTGGACGTGGAGACCCTGGAGTCCCTGGAGAACGCGCTCATCGAGTTCCCGGGCTGCGCCGTGGTCATCTCCCACGACCGTTGGTTCCTAGATCGCATCGCCACGCACATCCTCGCGTGGGAGGGCGATGACGAGAAGCCGGCGAACTGGTACTGGTTCGAGGGCAATTTCCAGGCGTACCAGGAGAACAAGATCGCGCGCCTGGGCGAGGAGGCGGCGCGTCCGCACCGCCTGCACCGCAAGCTCACCCGCTGAGCCGGCCGACAGTCCGGCAGAGCGACGGAACCGGCCCGCGCGCCACGACGGCGCGCGGGCCGATTTCGTCGCTGGCGAGACATGTAACATGCGCGTGCCTGTTCTTAACGACGCATGGCTAGACTGCCCCGTAGCAAGCCTGAACCCGAAAGGACACCCGCGCAATGACGAACGAGAACGAGACCCCGCTGCAGCGCCTGGTGAAGGTGCTCGAGCTGGGCACCCCCTCCACTTACCGCGACCATACGTACATCAACGGCGAGAGCATGTACTTCCCGACGGGCCGAGTCTACGGCGGCCAGGTGATCGCCCAGTCGCTGGTGGCCGCCTCGAAGACCGTCTCCCCCGACCGCCTGCCGCATTCGATCCACGGCTACTTCATCGCCCCCGGCGACATCCGCCAGGACCTGCTGTTCGACGTGGAGACGCTGCGCGACGGCCACTCCTTCTCCTCGAGGCGCGTGAACGTGACCCAGTCGCAGGGCCCGATCCTCACCGCCATCGCCAGCTTCCAGAGGACCGGCCAGTCCGGCGTCGAGTACTCCGACCCGATGCCCACCGACCTGCCCGCCCCCGGGGACCTGCAGAGCTCCAAGGACCTCATGGCCCCCTACGCGGACCAGTCGGCGTTCGCGGAGTTCTACGCGAAGAACTCGCCGTTCGACATCCGCTACATCTCCAAGCCGATCATGCTCGGCCCGGACAAGGAGAGCCACGAGCACGACACGGGCCGCCAGCTGGTGTGGATGCGCGCCGACGGCGAGGTCGACGCCTCGCAGACCATCCACCGCGCGCTGCTGGCCCTGGGCTGTGACCAGCTCATGCTCGAGCCGATCCTGCGCCGCGCCGGCCTGACGATCATGACGCCGGGCATCTCCTTCGCCTCGATCGACCACTCGATGTGGTGGTACCGCGACATCGACGTCACCAAGTGGCACCTGTACGTGCAGGAGACGCCCACCGCCGGCCACGGCCGCGGCCTGAGCACCGCGAAGGTGTACACCGAGGACGGCGAGCTGGCCGCCTGCATGGTCCAGGAGGCCATGGTGCGCGTCCCCGACCCCGAGGACTGAGCGCAACCTGCCCCCTGTAAGGGACCTGCCCCCTGTAACGGAGCTGCCCCCTATAACGCAGGTGTTGCGTTATAGGGGGCAGCTCCGTTACAGGGGGCAGGTCCCTTACAGGGGCGGCCCGATGCGTTATAGGGGGCAGGTTTTCCGCTACGCCAGGCCCTGCTGGCGTTTGCGCGCCTTGACCTTGGGATGCTCGGGGCCTTCGCTCGGTGGGATGCGGCACAGGCCCTCGCTGACGATGCCGAGGACCATGTCGACGAGGCTGGCCACGCACGCGATGATGCACTCCACGATGACGCCGCGGTAGTAGTGCGCGTCCCAGTGCCCCATGAGCGCCAGCGCCTGCCCGCCGTACCAGCCGCACAGCAGCGCGCCGGCGACGGCCAGCGCCTTGGCGAACACGAGCGTGCGCACGGCGCGCTCGGGCGTGATGGTCTTGAGCTCGATGCGCCTGCGCGGCTCCGTGGTCACGTAGCGGTGCACCTGCCAGCCCATGACGAGCACGACGATGCCGATGATGACCATGATGGCGGAGACGACCCAGGAGGCGCTCAGCAACCCCAGGTCGCGGCGCTTGGAGAGCGCGGCGACGAGCGCGCCGAGGCCCAGGCCGACCACGATGGCGGCCGCGTACACCCACGCCTTGGTGCGCCCGGCGCCCTTCACCGCGCGCCCCCGATGATCCAGTTGTCCGACTGCATCCCCACGAACGGCGCGTCCGGCGCGCTCGCCAGCAGGAAGGCCAGCGGATCGCCGTCGAGCGTGGCGTTGGGGTCCATGTCCATCCACGGCGAGAGCACCGCGGCGCGCGCGGCGGCGCGGTGCGCCTCGCCCAGCCGCTCGCGGTCGCGCGGCGCGGGGCGTTCCATGTCCACCACGGCGAGCTTGACGGCGCCCTCGTGGGTCTCGTGCATGGCCTGCAGCATGTTGGACAGCTGCCCTAAGCTCATCGTGGTGCGCAGCGCGAGCACGGCGCTGTTGGCGGACCCTCCGTCGGGGTCCATGACGTGGTAGAGCGGCGAGATGCCCTCGACCTGCGTGCCGGGAATGCCGTCGATGGCGACGATGGTGGCGCGCATGAGCTCGGGCGCGTTGGGCAGCGCGCTCTCCATCGACACGACCGCCGCTCGGCTGACCATCTCGACGGGCACCGCCTCGCCGTCGGCGTCCCCCGGGGC
>JAXJQE010000010.1:0-7773 GCA_036311305.1 Bifidobacterium sp. | reverse complement strand
GCCGATGCCGGCGACGCGCAGCGCGAGCGCCTCGCGCGCCTGCGCGACGCCCAGCCAGGTGGCGCCGCCGGCGAGCGCGGCGAGCGCCACCGGCACCAGCCCGTGCCCGTAGGCGTCGGCCTTGACGACGCCCATCACCTCGGTGGGGGCGCCCTCGCGGTTGGTCACGTCGACGAGGTGGCGCATGTTGTCACGGATGGCCCTGAGGTCCACGATCACCTGCGCGGGATATTCGCGCAGCGCCCTGTGGTAGTTCGCCTCCCCTTCGGCGGACGAGAATTGCCATGGTTCCAATGCATTAGCGGTCATGGCCGCCATTGTCCCCCTGTGCCATGACGGCGAGGTGACGGCCGCGCGGGTCGCGGGCCGCCGGTCACCATTCGTGGCGCTGGTAGGCGATACGCGTGGTGTCCTCGGTGCGGTCGATGAGCTGGATGAGCCCGCAGCGCGCGAAGCCGCAGGATTCGAGCACGTGCTGCATGGCCTGGTTGTTGGGGTGGGTGTCCACGCGCACGTTGCCGTAGTGCTTGAGGGCCCATTCGATGCAGTCGCGCGCGGCGTGGCGCACGAGGCCGGAGGAGGCGACGCGGTGCAGGGTCACGTAGGTGTCCCCGTCGAGCCACGCGCCCTCGATGGACGCGTACGTGGGGTCGAGTCCCTGGCAGACGGCGAACTGGGCGAGGATGCGCTCGCGGCCGGCGACGGTGTCGACGTAGAGCATGAGGCGGTGCTGGGCGATGTCGTCGCGGGTGACCTCGGGGCGGGGGAACCTGGTGCCCCACTGGGTGGGGTTGCCGGTGCGGGCCATGAGCTCGCGGCCGTGCTCGTAGATGCGTTCGACCTGCGGGTAGTCCCGCATGGTCGCCTGGCGGAAGCGTCGTGTGGACGTGCCGGTCATCCCTTGCTCCTCAAAAGTCGTCCGTACCGCGCCTTTCCATGGGGCGCGCCAGCCACGAACGTAGCACGCCGCGTACCCGTGGGACGCGCGGCGTGCGGCTGTCGGCAAAACGGCTCAGACGACCTTGCGTTCGAAGGGGTCGGAGCTGATGCCCTCGGCGAGGATGTCGCGCGCCCATTCCTTGGCGGTGAACAGGCTGTGGTCGCGGTAGTTGCCGCAGCTTTCGCGGGTGGTGGCGGGCACGTCGTCCCACGTGGCCTCGTTGGCGATGAACTCGAGGGATTCCTTGAGGGCGCGGGCCACGTCCTCGGTGGAGTGCTCGCCCCAGGTCAGCAGGTGGAAGCCGGTGCGGCAGCCGAACGGCGAGCAGTCGATGTAGCCGGGGATGCGTTCGCGCAGCAGCACGGCGATGGTGTGCTCGATGGTGTGCAGGCCGCCGGTGGGGATGGCGTTCTCGTTGGGCTGCACCAGGCGCAGGTCGTAGTTGGAGATGACGTCGCCGTTGGGGCCGGTCTGGGTGTCGATGTAGCGCACGTAGGGCGCCTTCACCTTGGTGTGGTCCAGTTCGAAGCTCTCCGGCATCGGCTTGGCGGCGTCGTGGCGTTCCTCGCTCATCTGGCGGTTCCTTCCTCGTGGGGTTGTCCGGTCCGTCCCACTCTAGCGCGCCATGGACATGGACACGGACCGGACACCACCGCCCCGTGGAACACCCATTTCTCAACATGTGAGACAAATGGCCTCCATTTTTACCGGCGGTGAACAGACGAACCGCGTTATTCCGCGGTTTTCCTACACTCAATTCCAACACGGACGGCACCGCCAAAAGCTCACATGCCGGACATCATAGGCTGACCAACCCATTCACACCCATGCCGCGCGCATCCCTGCGCGCGCCGAGCCATCTTCATCTAAGGAAACCACCATGGCCACTTTCGTCCAGGATACCGATGTCCGTTCCGGCCCCGACCGCGTGATCAGCACGCCCGGCGTCGCCAGGCAGGTCGAGCGCTACCTGGAGGACTACCACCGCCCCGTCATCATCACCGGCGTGAAGTCCTGCGACGCGTTCCTCGACTACACGGGCGCCGAGGGCCTGTTCGCCCCCGCGCTGCGCTACGACGGCACCTCCTCCGAGCGCGACGCGCGCGAGCTCGCCCGGCGCGCCGGCGACCTCGACGCCGACGTCATCGTCGCCATCGGCGCCGGCAAGCTGAGCGACACCGCCAAGAACGTCGCCGAGTTCCTCGACCTCGACCTGGTCATCGTGCCCACGCTGGCGTGCGCGTGCGCCGCCTACTCCCCCTTCTCCGTCAACTACGACGACCAGCACCGCTACCTGGGCGTGCCGATCCACCCGCGCAACAGCCAGGTCCTGCTCATCGACTCCGCGCTCATCGCGCGCGCCGGCGCAGACAAGCTCGTCGGCGGCATCGGCGACACGCTCGCCAAGTGGTACGAGTCGGCGCCCGTGTTCGAGCAGGCCGACGACGTGACCGTCTTCGACCGCCTCAGCCACGAGGCCGCGCGCCTCGTGCGCGACACGCTGCTCGCCGAGAGCGTGCCCGCGCTGCAGGCCGTGCGCGCCGGCGACTCCGACAACGGGCACGTGCGCACGCTCATCGACACGATCATCGGCCTGGCGGGCACCGTCGGCGGCTTCGGCGGGGTGCGCGCCCGCGAGTCGGGCGCGCACTCCGTGCACGACGGCCTGACGCGCGTGCCGGGATCGGCCGCCACCATGCACGGCGAGAAGGTCGCCTACGGCGTGCTCGTCCAGCTGCTCACCGAGGGCAAGGACGACGAGGTGCGCGCGCTGCTGCCGTTCTTCGACGCCGTCGGCCTACCGCACTCGATGGCGCAGATGGGCCTGGAGTGCTCCGAGGAGAACCTCGACACCGTCGCCGAATACGCCGCCGGCCCCGACTCCCCGTTCCACGCCGCCGTGCCGGGCGTGACGCCCGCCATGATCCGCGATGCCATGCGCGCCGCCGAGGCCCTCACCGTCCCCGAAACCGCCGCCTGAGCGGCACCGGCCTACGCGAACTCCTTGATGGCCTCCATGAACCGTTCGCCGTACTTCTCGAGCTTGCTGGCGCCCACGCCGTTGACCGCGAGGAACTCGTCGTCGTTCGTGGGACGGCGTTCGGCCATGTCGTGCAGCGTGCGGTCGGAGAACACGATGTAGGGCGGCTTGCCGATCTCGCGCGCGATCTGCATGCGCACCTGGCGCAGCCGCTCGAACAGGTCGTCGTCGCCCGTACCGTTCGCGCCGAACGTCGCCGTCGGGACGTGCGCGCCCGACGGCCGCGTGGACACGTAGGCGCCCGCGGGTCGCGTCGCCTTCGCCGGCTTCTCCTTGCGCCTCGTCTTCTTGATCTCGTAGTGGAA
This sequence comes from Bifidobacterium sp., assembly GCA_036311305.1. Lineage (GTDB taxonomy): Bacteria > Actinomycetota > Actinomycetes > Actinomycetales > Bifidobacteriaceae > Bifidobacterium. The sequence goes on along the minus strand of JAXJQE010000010.1, from coordinate 4,487 downwards.
GTCGGGCGCCACCGTCTCGCCGGCGCGCCGGCCGAACTGCAGCAGCGGCAGGCGGCCGGGCACGATGAACAGGTACTGGTCGGCGACCATCTGGTTGAGCACCTCGCGGATGCGCGGCTCGGACACCCCGGCGAGCTGCCCGTAGCTCGGCGCGCGGTCCAGGCCGCGCGCGAGCACGTCCTGCGCCTTCGAGCCGCGCAGCACGGCGACGACCTTGCCGGTGCCGAAATGCTGCCCGAGGTCGTGCACGCAACGGCTGATCGCCTGCGCCACCTCGGTCTCGTCGACCGTCTCGAAGGTGCTGTCGCAGTTGACGCAGCCGCCCTTGCAATGCCCGTCGGGTTGGTCGGCCTCCTGGCCGAAGTAGCGGGTCATGTACGCGTGCAGGCAGTCGGTGGTGCGGCAGTAGCTGGTCATGGCGTCCAGCAGGCGGCGCTTGGAGCGGTGGACGAGCTCCTGCTCGTCCACGCTGAGCCGCTCGTTGACGGCCGTGTTGTCCAGGAAACGCAGCCGCTGCATGATGTCCGAGTCGTTCCACAGCAGCGTGCAGCGGCTCGGCTCGCCGTCGCGGCCAGCACGGCCCGCCTCCTGGTAGTACGCCTCGATGCTCTCGGGCATGTTGTGGTGGATGACGTAGCGCACGTTCGACTTGTCGATGCCCATGCCGAACGCGTTGGTCGCCACCACCACCGGCACCTGGTCGGTCACGAAGCCGCGCTGCGCGCGCTCGCGCTCCTCGGCGCCCATGCCGCCGTGGTACGCGACGGCCACGGGACCGTCGACGCTCGTGCCCATCGCGCGCGCCAGCTGCGGCACGAGCTGGTCGAGCGTGGCGGCGAGCGCCTCGGTCACCTTGCGCGTCGAGCAGTACACGATGCCGGACTCGCCGGGGTGCGAGGCGACGTAGCGGGCGATCCAGTTCGCCTTGTCGCGCGTGGGCATCTCCAGCATGTCGAAGTACAGGTTGTCGCGGTCGAAGCCGGTGACGAGCACGAGCGGGTCGCGCAGGTCGAGCAGCTTGACGATGTCCTCGCGCACGCGCTCCGTGGCCGTCGCGGTGAACGCGGCGACGGTCGGCCGGTCCGGCAGTCCCGCGATGAACTCGCCGATCCCGAGGTACGAGGAGCGGAAGTCCTGGCCCCATTGCGAGACGCAGTGGGCCTCGTCGACGGCGATGAGCGCGATGTCCGCGCGCGCGGCGAAGGTGCGGAAGCGCTGCGTCTCCAGGCGTTCGGGGGCGACGTAGAGGAGCTTGACGTCGCCGGCGTACGCGGCGTCGAGCACTTGCTGCTGCTCGGCGCCCGACTGCGTGGTGTTGATGAACGCGGCGGGGATGCCGATCTCGTTGGCGCCGTCGACCTGGTCGCGCATGAGGGAGATGAGCGGCGAGACGACGATGGTGATGCCGTGCAGCAGCAGCGACGGGATCTGGTAGCACAACGACTTGCCCGAGCCGGTGGGCATGACGCCGAGCACGTCGCGCCCCTCGAGGATCGCCTCGATGAGCTCGGCCTGTCCCGGCCGGAAGCTCTCGTAGCCGAAGTGCCCGCGCAGCGCGTCGAGCGCCGCCTCGGGGGTGGGCTCGTCGACGGGTTCCTTCGGCCGTGGCGCGCGCGGCACACGCGCGCCGGCCTGCGCGACCGCCCCGGGCGCGTCGAACGCGCCCACGGGCTCGTCGGGGTAGCCGTAGGCGTCCCACGGCTCCTCGTCGGGCACCTGGCTGAGGTAATAGGCGTCGTCCAGCTGCGGCTCGTTCTCGGGGAATGCGTTCATGGCTGCCCAGTGTAGCAACGGGGCCGCGTCCTGCCCAGCGGCGGCGCGCATCCTTCGGGCGGTCATGCACTTAAGCCGAATGGGAGCCCGAAACACGGCGTGTCGCGCTCGTAATCGGCTTAAGTGTATGACCCATTCGGCTACAACGTCGCCGCGGCGACCAATTCGCGCGTGTACTCGGCCTGTGGCGCCTCCAAAATGGCCGCGGTCGACCCCTCCTCCACCACGTGCCCGTCGTGGATGACGAGGATGCGGTCCGCGAGGTGCTGCACGACGCCAAGGTCGTGCGAGACCATGAGCATGGCCACGCCGCGCGCGCGGATCGCCTTCAACGCGTCCAGGATCTGCAGGCGCGCGGCCACGTCGATGGCGCTCATCGCCTCGTCGGCGAGCAGCACCGCCGGGTCGGTGATGATGGCGCGCGCGATCGCCACGCGCTGCGCCTGGCCGCCGGACAGATCCATCGGGTATCGATCGAGGAAGAGCGCCGGCTCCAAGGACACCGATTCAAGCGCCTCGCGCACGCGCGCGTCGCGCTCGTCGGGCGCGACGCCGCGCAGCGCGAGCGGCTCGCCCACCGAGCGGCGCACCGTCCAGCGCGGGTCGAGCGACGCGTACGGGTCCTGGTAGACGACGCCCGACTCGCGGCGCAACAGCGTGAGCGCGTCACGCCCGGCGCGTCCCTCGATGGACGCGCCGCGGTAGCGTACGTCGCCCGAGTCGGGCGTCTCCAGGCTCAGCAGGATGCGCGTGAGCGTCGACTTGCCCGAGCCGGAGCCGCCGATCACCGCCAGGCACTCCCCCGCGCGCAGCCGCACGGACACGCCGTGCAGCACTTCCGTGCGCGCTCGGCCGCGGCCGAACGACTTCTTGAGGTCGATGCCCTCCAGCAGCACGCTGCTCGGCGAAGCCGCCGTGCCGTGCCCAGTCGTCTCACTCATCGTCGTCCTCCTTGCCGTGCAGCGTCAGCTCGCGCGCGGCGCCGACGAGCCGCGCGCCGGCCTCGCTCGCCGGCGCGTCGAGCACGCGGCGCGTCGGGCCGTGCTCCTGGATGCGTCCGTGGTCGAGCACGTACGCGTACTGCGTGGCGTGCGCGAGCACGGAGAAGTCGTGCGTGATGAACAGCATCGACGCGCCGGCCTCGTCGACCATGGACACGAGCAGTTCCACGATCTGCCGTTGGGTGAGCGAGTCGAGCGCGGTGGTCGGCTCGTCGGCGATGATGAGCCGCGGCGACGTGACCAACGCGGTGGCGACGCCGACGCGCTGGCGCTGGCCGCCGGACAGCACGTGCGGCCGGCGGCCGGCGAGCTCCACGGGCAGCCCGACGCGCGCCATCATGGCGCGCACGCGGGCCGCGCGGTCGTCGGCGGACAGGTCGTAGTGCAGTTTCAACGGCAGCTCGATCTGCCTGGCGACGGTCAGCAGCGGGTTGAGCGCGCTGCCGGGGTTCTGGAAGACCATGCCGACGGCGGCGTCGCGCAGCGCGGCGAGGTCGCGGTCGCGCATGCCGACGACCTGTTCGCCGTTGAGGTCGATGGAGCCGGTGACGCGCGCGTCGGCGGGCAGCAGGCCCATCATGGCGCGCGCGATCATCGACTTGCCGGAGCCGGAGGAGCCGATGAGGCCGACGCGCTGGCCGTCGCGCACCTCGAGGTCGACGCCGTGCACGATCGGGGTGCCGCCGATCGCGATGTTGAGGTCGTGGATCGAAACCCCCATCATGCCTCCCTGAGCCGCGGGTTGGTGAGCGGGTCCATGGCGTCGCGCAGCGTGTCGCCGAACAGGTTGAGGGCGACCACGACGAGCGTGACGAGCAGGCCGGGCCACAGCACCGTGAGCGGATAGATGTTGATGAACTTGACGGACGTGGCGAGGGAATGCCCCCAGCTGGGCACGCCGCTCGGCACGCCGACGCCGAGGTACGTCAGCCCGGCCTCGGCGAGCACGGCGGTGCCGGCGGACAGCGAGCACTGCACGACGACGACGGGCATGATGTTGGACACGATGTGCGTGAGGAACACGCGCACGGCGGACGCGCCGTTGGCGCGCGCCGACTCCACGTACAGGCCGCGCGCCGCGAGCAGCGCCGCCGGCCGGGCGACGCGCGCGAGGTTGAGGCCGTAGCCGAAGCCGCACGCGAGCACGATGACGGCGACGGAGGCGCCCATCGGCACGGCGAGCATGAGCGCGAGCAGCACGGTGGGGATGGAGATGAGCGCGTCGACGGCGACGACGGAGCCGTGGGCGAGCGCCCCCTGGCGCGAGACCATCGCGGCGACGAGCAGCAGGCCCCAGGCGGCGGCGAACGCGACGGTGAGCAGCACGATCGCCAGGTCGGTGCGCGAGCCGGCCATGAGCCAGCTGAACACATCCGCGCCGGTGCCGTCGGTGCCGAGCCAATGGGCGGCGCTGGGCGACGCCCACACGTGGTAGCCATCGGTGTCCATGAGGTCGCGCGGCGTCCAGAAGAGGGACACGACGGACACGACGACCCACAGGGCGAGCACGGCCATCGAGTACTTGCCGGCGGGGCGAGCCCACATGCTCCTGAGGACGATGCCGGCGCGGCGCATGTGCGGGTGGCGTTCACTCATCGCGCGCCCCCAGTCTCGGGTCGAGGCCGCGGTGGGCGAGGTCGACGAGCAGGCCGACCTCCAGGAAGAACGCGGCGAGCAGGAACAGGTCGCTCTGCACGGCGATGAGGTCGCGGT
>JAXJQE010000009.1:0-18071 GCA_036311305.1 Bifidobacterium sp. | reverse complement strand
TGAGTAAGACACATACAGTCTTGCGGTGGCCATGGCCCAGGGGAGACGCCCGGTCCCATTCCGAACCCGGAAGCTAAGCCCTGGCGCGGCGATGGTACTGCACCCGATAGGGTGCGGGAGAGTAGCACGCCGCCGCTATTACTTTTAGGGAGGCCCGAACCCTATGGTTCGGGCCTCCTGCCATTTCCGGACCAATCAGTCCTATATATATTCCTGCACGACCTACATGAACGGCCCCTTGGCTTCGCTGCCAAGGGGCCGTTCCGCGTTGAGGAAGGGGACGGGAAACCCGTCAGACGGTCGGGAGGATCACGCTGTCGCAGGAGACGTAGCGGCGCTGCCATTCTAGGCACTGGTACGTCTGCGTGGCGTCCGAGAGGGCACGGTGCTCCTCGGTGTCCGCGATGCCGTAGCGCTGCACCAGGTCCACCAGGCGGTGTCGCTCGGTGGGGAAGAGCTTCTTGTCGATGGTCATCGTGTCGATGGTCCTGCGCTGGAAGCTGTTCGCGAAGCCCATGGTGCGGTGCTCCGCCTCGGACAGGAAGCCCATGTCGAAGCGGATGTTGTGTCCGACGATGATGTCGTCCCCAAGGAATTCGATGAACTGGCCGAGCACGTCCTCGATGACGGGTTGGTCCGCCACCATGTCCGCGTCGATGCCCGTCAGCTGCACGACGCGCGACGGTATCGGCCGTTCGGGGTTGATGAGCTGGGCGAAATCGCCCACGATGCGGCCCTCGCGCACCTTCACGGCACCGATCTCGGTGATGCGGTCGCGCTGGGCGTTGAAGCCTGTCGTCTCCAGGTCGAGCGCCACATAGTCCTTGGGCAGTTTCTCGGCCGGTTTCACGATCGTGGCCATGGATGTCCTTCCTCTCTGACCCGCCGCGTTCCCGGCGTCGGGCTCGTTCCCGTCGCAGGGTACGGCAAGGTGCCTTGTTGCAGTGTAGCCGATGGGCGGAAGGCGCGTCGCCGATATGGCGATTCATTTGCAAAGCGTTCGCATATCCGCGCGAATCCGTCCACTGGGCAAGACCGTCCGTGGACGGATACGCGGGCACCGCGCCGCGGCAGCGCCGCAGGCGCGGTGCCGGAAAGATCAGCGCAGGACGGGGAACTGCGCGGTGGCGACGTCGTCGTGGTTCATGTACGTCGTCGTCTCCTCCATCGCCTGACGGATGCTCTCGTCGACGATGCCGCGCGCGTGCGCGAAACGCGCCGCGTCCGCGGCGTCCAGGGAATCGGGGTCGAGCACGAGGCGCATCTGGTGCCACGTGGCGCCGCCGTGCGAGGAATCGGACACGCCCTCGTCCACGAAGCCGAAATGCTCGTAGAACTCGACGAGCTTGGCCTTGCAGGTCAGCACGATGCCGCGGCGGTGGTTGAGCGCGCAGTCGAGGATGACGCGGCGCATGAGGTAGGCCGCGCAGCCGCGGTGCTGGTAGAGGGGAGCGGTGTCGACGCCGAGGATCATCTGCCAGGAACCGGACTCGTCGTGCATCTGGGCGTCCTGGAACATGGCGTCCTCGAGGTCGGGGTCGTCGGTGGTCATGCCATTGATGAAGCTGACCAGCATGCCGTCCTCGAGCTCCGCGGGGAAGCAGGAGGTGGCGGCGTCGTGCTCCGGGTTCACCAGGAGCCAGAAATGCTGGGGGAATGATTCGACGCGCATCGCGAGCCGTTCGATGTCGGCCGCTTCCTTCGGCGGGAAGCAGGCGCCCTCCACGCTGGCCAGCGCCTCAAGGTCGTCCAATGTTGCGTGACGCACAAACATGCGCACCATCTTCTCTCAAGGCGTGGAGAAGCGGATCGCTTAGGCCGCGGTGGAAGTGGTGCGGTCCATAGAAGCTGAGAGGGAAAACGGTCGTTTTCCGCCGCCGGCCTCACGCGTGCGGCGTTATATTATGTCACAGCACAAGCATATAGAGGCGGTCCCGCCATCGGCATGCATACCCAGCCAGCGTGCGCACACACGTGACGAGCATGCATCCCGCGGCACCGCAGGATAAGAAGGAGCATGGGAACAATGTCCACGAACACGAAGGCGGCGGCTGGGGCGACTGCCGGCTCGTCCTCCGCCACGAAGGGGAAGGCGCCGGTGGCGACCGCCGCGAAGGGCGCGCCGGCCACGGCTGGAGGCAACGGTTCCGGCAAGACCGCGCTCAAGCGTACGCTGACCACCAAGGACCTCATCGTCTTCGGCATGATCTTCATGGTGCCGATCGCACCGTTCTCTATCATCGCGTCGGTGGCGGCCGTGTCCAACGGCATGCCGGCCGTGGCGTACCTCATCGCCATGGTGGCCATGCTGTTCACGGCGCTGTCGTTCGGCATGATGGTGCCGCGCTTCCCGTCCTCGGGCAGCATCTACATCTATGCGTCGCACGAGATGAGCCACGGCATCGGCTTCGTGGTCGGCTGGCTCATGATCCTGCAGTACCTCATCACCCCGGCCATCATGATGCTCATGGCCGGCAACGCCATCCACGAGTACATACCAGGAATCCCCGCGTGGGTGTGGTGCGTCGTCTTCCTGGTCATCATCACGTGCATCGCCATGCGTGGCGCGGGTGCCACGATACTCGTGGACAAGCTCGCCCTGGCGGCCGAGCTCATCGTACTGGCCCTGTTCTTCATCTTCGGCGTCATCTACGTGTGCAAGCACCCCGAGACCGCCCACTTCTCCGGTTCGGCATTCTTCAACGCGAAGAAGTTCAACATGTCCGACATGATGAGCGCCGTCTCGCTGTGCGCCCTGAGCTTCGTGGGCTTCGGCTCCATCGTCACGCTGGACGACCAGTGCGTGCAGCCGAAGAAGGGTCCGGGCAAGGCCATGATCTTCATCGTGCTCATCCTCGGCTTCCTGTACATGTCCATGAGCTTCCTGACCATGTGCATGGACCCGTCGGGCAACATCCTCAACGCCAGCCAGAACACCGGCTTCTACGAGGTGGCGAACCTGGCCGGTAAGTGGCTGGGCATCCTGTGCGCTGTCGCCAACGCGCTGGCGCTGGGCCTGTTCACCGCGCTGTCCGGCATGACCGCCATCTCGAGCCTCATGTTCACCATGGCGCAGGACGGCGGCCTGCCGAAGTTCCTCGCCAAGGTCAACAAGAAGCGCGGCGTGCCCACCGGCGCGACGCTCTTCACCGCCATCGTCAACCTGGTGCTCATCTTCGTGTTCGTCTTCGTCGGCCAGAACACCGCCGCCAAGTTCTCCAACTTCGGCGCGCTGTCCACGTACTTCATCCTCAACCTCGTGGTCATCTGGGGCCTGGGCATCAAGGAGAAGCAGTACAAGGGCAAGGGCTTCTGGCGCACGATCCTGTGCCCGCTCATCGGTGCCGTCGTCACGTTCTACATCTTCGTCTCGCTGGGCCTGGAGGTCTGGATCGTGGGCGTGATCTGGACCGTGCTCGGCATCATCTATTACTTCGTGTGGACCAAGAGCCTGCATCACACGATGGACCTCGAGCGCACCGTCAGCTGACTTGCCCATCCAACCTCCTGAACCACGAAGGCCGCGTCCGGATTTCCCGGACGCGGCCTTCGCGTTCATACCTTTTCCCACGGACACGTCGGTGCGACACGCCGTTGTCGGCGCGCACCGGTACAACTGGGGAACCATGAGCACCGCATCGAGCATGAACGCACACGGCATGGCCGCCGTGCGTTTCGCCATGCCCGTTTCCATGGGTGCCTCCATGACCGCCTGCTGTGCGGCGTGTTGTTGTCGCTGAACGATTCTTCCGTTCATTCTTCCGACAGTTTTCCGCGGTGAACCCGTAGCCCTTGCGTACCTTTGCGCCTGACGGGCCGTGCCACCGTCTCCGGCAACACACCCCTTCCCATTCCAGAGGACTCCCACAGCATGTTTGACTGGTCCGTCGTCACCAGGTACGCGCCGTTCTTCGTCACCGGCGCCTGGATGACGCTGTTCATCTCCGTCTTCGGCATCGCGCTCGCGCTGCTCACCGGGCTCGTGTGCGCGGCCATCGAGACCGCGCGCATCCCCGTGCTGCGCCAGGTCGTGCGCGTCTACATCGAGGTCAGCCGCAACACGCCGCTGCTCGTGCAGCTGTACTTCCTGTACTTCGCGCTGCCCAAGGCGGGCTTCGTCTGGTCCGCGGAAACCTGCGCCATCGTCGGCCTCGGCTTCCTCGGCGGCTCGTACATGGGCGAGGCGATGCGCGCCGGGCTGCAGGCGGTGCCCGCCGTGCAGCGCGAGAACGCCGTCATGCTCGGCCTGACGCCCGCGCAGACGCTGCTGCACGTCACCGTGCCGCAGGCCATCTCGGCTTCCGTGCCCGGCATCGTGGCCAACGTCATCTTCCTCATCAAGGAGTCCTGGGTCGTCTCCGCCATCGCGCTCGCGGACGTCATGTACATGGCCAAGGACCTCATCGGCGTCACCTACAGCACCTACGAGGCGCTGTTCCTGCTCATCGTCACGTACCTCGTCATCCTGCTGCCGATCTCCATCCTCGGCACCTGGCTTGAAAGGAAGTTCGACTATGCACGGCGCTGAGATCCTCCTCGAACCCGGCGTGATGCCGCGCCTCCTGCAGGGCCTGTGGGTGACCGTGTGGATCGCCGCGGTCTCCGTCGGCCTGAGCATCCCCGTCGGCCTCGTCGCCGGCTAGCTCATGACGATTGACAACCGCGTGGTGCGCGCCATCATGCGCGTCTACCTCGACTTCATCCGCATCATGCCGCAGCTGGCGCTGCTGTTCATCGCCTACTACGGCCTGGCGCGCCTGTGGAACTGGAACCTGGACGCCACCGGCGCGTGCGTGCTCGTGTTCGTGCTGTGGGGCGGCGCCGAGCTCGGCGACCTCGTGCGCGGCGCCATCGTCGCCGTGCCCGCCGTGCAGGTCGAGTCCGCGCGCATGCTCGGGCTCAACGGCTGGCAGACGTTCACGCGCGTCGTGCTGCCGCAGGCGCTGCGCCGCCTGCTGCCCGGCTCGGTGAACCTGGCGACGCGCATCGTCAAGACGACGTCGCTGGCCGTGCTGCTCGGCGTCGTCGAGGTCATCAAGGTCGGCCAGCAGGTCATCGACGCGCACCGTTTCGACTACCCGACCGGCACCCTGTTGGTGTACGGCGCGATCTTCCTCATGTATTTCATCGTGTGCTGGCCGCTGTCCCTGGTGGCCCGGCACCTCGAGCAAAGGTGGAGCAATGACTGACCAGAACGTGACCCGGACGACCGACCTGACCGAGGACGCGGCGACCACCGCGCTGTCCACCGGGGATGCCCCGGCGGGGGAGCGGCCCGTGCTGGAGGTCGAGGGCCTCGTCAAGCGCTACCCGGGCGCGGACAGCGACGTGTTCGACGGCATCGGCTTCAGCGTGCCCAAGGGTAAGGTGTTCGTTATCGTCGGCCCGTCCGGCTCGGGCAAGTCCACGCTGCTGCGCGCCATCGCCGGCCTCGAGCCCATCCAGGGCGGCACCGTCCGCCTCGATGGCCAGGTCGTCGCCGCAGGCACGCCGGAGGGGAAGCGCGCCCGGCGCGCCAGGCGCCCCGCGGACCTGCGCACCGCCATCGGCATGGTCTTCCAGAGCTACGACCTGTTCCCGAACCGCACCGTGTTGGGCAACCTCACGATGGCGCCCGTCATGGTGCAGAAGCGCGACCGCAAGGAGGTCGAGGCGGAGGCCATGCGGCTGCTGGAGCGGGTCGGCCTCGCCGACCGAGCCGGCAGCCGCCCGCACGAGCTGTCCGGGGGCCAGCGCCAGCGCGTCGCCATCTGCCGCGCGCTCATCGAGCACCCGCAGCTGCTGCTGCTCGACGAGATCGCCGCCGCCCTCGACCCGGAGATGGTGCACGAGGTGCTCGACGTCGTCCTCGAGCTCGCCGACGAGGGACAGACGATGCTCATCGTCACGCACGAGATGCAGTTCGCGCGCGCCGTCGCCGACTCGGTCATTATGATCGAGCGTGGAACCATCGTGGAACAATCCGACGACCCCGAGCGGTTCTTCACCGACCCGCGCACGGAGCGCGCCCGCGAGTTCCTGCGCACCTTCGAGTTCGCGCGCCGCCGCAAGGACGGCGGCACGACCGCCGGCGAACGCGCGGAGGCCGTCGTCTCCGTCGCGCGCTGAGCGGCCCATATCCGTACCATCCCAACAACCATCAACAGATAAATAAGGAAAGAAAACAAGGGAGGAGCTCATCATGAGCGCATCACTGAAGAAGATCGGCACCGCACTAACCGCCCTCGCGGAGGGTCTGGCGATGATGGCGGGTCTCGCGGCGTGCGGCCCGGGCGCGGCGACCCCTAGCGAGGCGCAGGCCGAGGGGACCAGCGGTTCGACGAGCGCCGCCAGCGCTCGCTCGCTCGATGAGATCAGGAAGTCGGGGGAGCTGCGCGTCGCCGTGTTCTCCGACACGGCGCCGTTCGGCTACGTGGACAAGGACGGCAACTACGCGGGCTACGACGTGGTGTTCGCCGAACGCCTCGCCAAGGACCTCGGCGTCAAGCCGGTGTACACGTCCGTCGACCCGGCCGCCCGCGTGGACGTGCTGACCTCCAACAAGGTGGACGTCACGCTCGCCAACTTCACCGTCACGGACGAACGCGCCGAGAAGGTCGATTTCGCCAAGCCGTACATGAGGGTCTCGCTGGGTGTCGTCTCGCCGACCGGCGCCGAGATCAAGGACGTGTCCGGCCTCAAGGGCAAGACGCTGATCGTGGCCAAGGGCACCACCGCCGAGACATACTTCGAGAAGGAGCACCCGGAGGTCAAGCTGCTCAAGTACGACCAGTACGCGGACGCCTACAACGCGCTGCTCGACGGCCGCGGCGACGCCATGAGCACCGACAACACGGAGGTGCTCGCCTGGGCGAAGGCCAACAAGGGCTACTCAGTGGGCATCACCGACATCGGCGACGTGGACACCATCGCGCCGGCCGTGCAGAAGGGCAACACCGAGCTGCTCGACTACATCAACAAGGAGATCGTGACGCTGGGCAAGGAGGATTTCTTCCACCAGGACTTCAAGAAGACCCTCGAACCGACCTACGGCGACGAGGTGGATCCGGACGACATCGTCGTGGAGGGCGGCGTCGTCGCTTCGAAGTAGGCGAGACCGGATTCGGAGAGTCGAAAAACAGGGGCATCCCCACGTACGGCCGTTGGAAAATGGCGGTTCGTACGTGGGGATGCCCCTGTTTTTCGACTCTCCGAATGTCCTTTGGCGCCCGGTCAGGAGGCGAGGAAGGGCGTGATGCGCTCGGCGGCGCCGTAGCCGGCGCGGTACATGCGCTCCAGGCCCTCGTAGGTCTTCGAGAGCGTCGACAGGCCGTACAGGTCCTCGGGCGCCAGGATGAGCACCTTGCCCTCCGCCTCGTACTGCTTGGCCAGGGCCACCTCGTCGTTGTACGTCCTGTAGCGGTTGAGAAGGCGCTCGGCGGCGGCGGGGTAGGAGCGGCGCAGGATGACGCTGGGCGCCACGTCCTTGGACTGCTCGCGCAGCACGTCCTTGAGGCGCGTGAGGACGAGGACGACGCGTTCGGCGCCGTCGTCGAGGGCTCGCTGGACGGGCACCGGGTCCGCGATGCCGCCGTCGTAGTACGGCACACCGTCGATGACGTACGGCTGGCACGCCACCGGCACGGCGGAGCTGGCCTTCATGATGCCGAAGTTGTCGTAGTGGACCTCGTCCTTGCTGAAGTAATGCGCCTCGCCGTTGTTGGCGTTGCAGGCGATCACGGTGAAGTCGGTCGGGTTGTCGGCGAACGCCTGGTAGTCCACCGGGTACTCGCCGTCGTGGTTGCTCAGCGTGCCGTACACGTAGTCGAGGTTCGCGAAGTTGCCGTTGTGGATGTACGAGTCCATGCTCGCGTACTCCTTGCGGAACGCGTACTGCGTGTAGAACGTGTGGTTGCGGCCGTGCTGGCGCGCCAGGAACGACGTGAGGTTCGCGCTGCCGGCGGACACGCCGTACACGTGGTCGAACTCCACGCCGTCCTCCTGGCAGCGGTCGAGCACGCCGGCGCCGAAGATGGCGCGGAAGCCGCCGCCGACGTCGATGAGCGCGGTCTTCTTGTGGTCGGTCATATATATTGTTCCCTTCTCAGTCGGCGCGTACAGTGAGCGTGGGCGTGCCGTGCGCCCAGTCGCCGGCGAGCAGGCCGGCGGCCAGCTCGTTGAAGCGCGGGTCCGGGTCGGAGTTCGTGAGCGTCACCGACCCCTCCTGGTCCTCGGGCGCGAGCTTGCCGAGCGACTCGAGGACCACGCGCAGGTGGTGCGCGGTGCCCGGGTTGCCGTCGATGATGGCCACGTGGTCGGGCAGCAGCTCGCGGAAGTAGTCGCGGTAGAACACGAAGTGCGTGCAGCCGAGCACGACGGCGTCGGTGGACTCCAGGTCGTAGCCGTCGAAGTAGCGGTGCAGCGTGTCCATCACCAGGTCGTGGTCGTGCAGCTGGCCCTTCTCCACGATCTCCACGAGGTCGGGGCAGGGCTGGCGCATGATGTCATGGTCCGCGGAGAAGCGGTCCATGAGCTCGCGGAACTTGCGCTCGCGCAGCGTCAGCTCGGTGGCGGCGACGATGACGCGTTGGCGCGCGCCGTCGCCGCGGTCGCAGGCGACCTTGAGCGCGGGCTCCATGCCGATGATGGGGATGTCGTACGTCTCGCGCAGCTCGTTGACGGCGGCGCTGGTGGCGGTGTTGCAGGCGATGACGACGGCCTTGACGCCCTGTTCCACGAATTGTTCCACGATGCGCTCGCTGAGCTCGCGCACCTGTTCCGGGCTCTTCGTGCCGTACGGGGCGTTCGCCGAGTCGCCCAGGAAGAGGATGCGCTCGTTGGGCATCTGCAGGTGCACCTCGCGGGTGACGGACACCCCTCCCAGTCCGGAGTCGAAGATGCCGATGGGTGCCGTTGAAGTCATGTCTGTCCTTTCGCCGCGAACCATTATAGGGGCAGGGGCCGTACGCGCCAAGGGTGCCGTGCGGGGGCGGTTGCGCCGTGGGCGGCGGAGCGGCGCGTGTCCTTCGCCCGCGGGGCTACAGTGGGAGCTATGACGATTGCGAAGACACTGTACAAGGCCCAGGCCACGGGCAATGATTTCCTAATGTACGCGGACGCGGACGGCGCCACCGACCCGCAGCCCACCGAGATCGCCCGCGTGTGCGACCGCCACTTCGGCGTCGGCGCCGACGGCCTGATCCGTGTGACCAGGCCGGCGCACGTGCGCGACCTGACGGACGCGCAGCGCGACGAATGCGCCAAGGAGGGCGCCGAGTGGTTCATGGACTACCGCAACGCGGACGGCTCGCTGGCGCAGATGTGCGGCAACGGCACGCGCGCCACGGCCCTGTTCCTCCAACACTTCAAGCTCGCGGAATGTTCCGTGGGCGTGCCGCTGAAGATCGGCACGCGCGCCGGCGTGAAGGTCCTCACGCCCCTCAAGGCCGACCCGCAGCTGGGTTCGCCGCTGTTCCGCGTGGACATGGGCGCCTGGAGGATGGGCGGCCTCGACGGCCACGTCGTCACCATCCCCGGCCATGACGGCCAGGGCAAGGGCACCTTCGTGGACATGGGCAACCCACACGTGGTCACCGTCGTTGAGGACGCGTTCAGCACGCTGCCCGTGCTCGAGCAGCTCGACCTGACGGTGGCGCCCGAGGTGGCGCCGGCCATCGCCGAGGGCCAGAACGTGGAGTTCGTGCGCGTCGACGACATCGATGCCGCGCAGGACCTGGGCGAGGCGAGCATGCGCGTGTACGAGCGCGGCTGCGGCGAGACGCTCTCGTGCGGCACCGGCCTGTGCGCCACCGCGATCGTGCTGCGCGCCAAGACCGGCATCGACCACTGGATCGTCACTGTGCGCGGCGGCAAGCTGCGCGTGGACGTGACCGACGACGACGTCATGCTCACCGGCTCGGCCGCGCTCGTGGCCAAGGTCGAGCCGCTCGGCTGAACGACGGCGACAACGGGGAGGGGCGCGGTCAGCCGAACAGGTAGGCGCCGTCCTTGGCGACGATGAGCGTGCACATCGCCACGATCCACACCAGGTCCACCATGAGGTCGATGTTGAGCCGGTAGTAGCGCTTGAGTCCCCGGGCGCGCGCCGGCAGGTGCTGGACGGTGACCGTGGCGTGGCTCAGCGCCATGAACTGCACGGTCGTGGAGAAGAAGAGCGCCAGGCACCACGGGCACAGCGCGTTGATGACGAACAGCGACTGCGACGTCAGCCAGTACGAGTAGGCGAGCGCCGCCAGGCCGCCGAACCAGGTGCACGCCGCGAACCATGTGGGGACCTTGACCTTGGCGATGCCGATGACGGCGATGGTGACGAACACGGATTCGGCGGCGATGCCGAAGAACGCGTTGGGGAAGCTCATGTCGCCGAACTTGACGATCTCGGACTGCCAAGAGTTGGCGACGGCGGTGCACGAGACGCGCTGGTTGACGTCGCAGGCGAGCAGCTGGCCGGGGTGGCGCGCCATCTGCAGCGTCTCGGCGGACAGCGCGAAGGAGACGACGAGCGCGACGGCGGAGGCGACGAGCATCACCAGGTAGAGCCATACGGCCCCGTGCCTCCAGCCGCGCGGCTCCTCGAGCTCGAGCTGGTGATCGGTGTCGGTCATGGTGCCATCCTCCCTCGGTGTGCGACGCGTCCCGCGGCAGCGCGGGACCTCCTCCAGTAGCGTAGCGCATGGCGCGCCGCGCCGTCGACCGCGGTCCCGCGTCCGCGCGTCCGCGGCATGCGCGGCGTGCCGGCGACGCGGCGGGGACGCGCCCCGTCGCGGGCGCGCCCGCACTAGACTGGGAGGCATGACGCATGTGAACGAACCACCGGCCGAGGGCTGGGACCTGCATTGCCACACCGTGTTCTCCGATGGCACGCGCACGCCGCTGGAGATGGTGCGCGAGGCGAAGGCCATCGGGCTGCACGGCGTGGGCATCGCCGACCATGACACCACGGCCGGCTGGCCCGACGCGCAGGGCGCCTCCAGCGAGCTGCACCTGCCGCTGGTGCGCGGCACGGAGGTCACCTCGCAGTTCGGTGCCGTCTCCGTGCACATGCTCGCATTCCAGTACGACCCGGCCGACCCGGTCATCACCGGCCTGTTCGCGCGCACCCGCCAGGCGCGCCTGGACCGCGCGCGGCGCATGGTCGAGCGCCTGGCGCAGGACTATCCGATCACGTGGGAGAGCGTCCTGGCGCAGGTCAAGGAAGGGGGACGGACCACGATCGGCCGTCCGCACATCGCCGACGCGCTCGTGGCCGCCGGCGTCTACCCGACGCGCTCCGACGCCTTCGCGGGCGCGGTGAGCGCCCGCTCGAAGTACTACATCCCCACGCCCTCGCCGACGGCGCCCGAGGTGATTGCCGCCGTGAGGCACGCGGGCGGGGTGAGCGTGGTGGCGCACGCCGCCGACCCGAGCCGCAACCGCACGGTGTTGTCCGACGACCAGATCGGCGAGCTCGCCCACGAGGGTCTCGACGGCCTGGAGGTGTGGCACCGCGGCAACCCGGCCGAGGCCCGCGCCCGGCTCCTCGCCCTGGCGGACCGCTACGGCCTGCTGGTGACCGGCGGCTCCGACTGGCACGGCGCCGGCAAGCCCAACAAGCTGGGGGAGAACCTCACCGACGACGCCACCGTCGCCGAGATCGTCCGCCGCGGCACCCTCCCCCTCTGGGACTGACCCCCGTGGCGTTATAGGGGGCACCCCTCCAGTTACAGGGGGCACCTCAACGCGGAAACCCCGGGTATGAACGGCGGAAAATGGCCGTTCATACCCGGGGTTTCACGATCCCGGTGCCCCCTATAACGAGGAGGATGCCCCCTATAACGTCGGAGAGGCCGACGGACTCACTGCATGGCGCCGAAGCCGACGGCGTGGCGCGTCTCGGAGCCGATGATGGCGTAGCCGAGCGCGTCCGCGGGCACGATGAAGCGACGGTCCTTGTTGTCCGTCAGGACGATGGGCGCGTGCTCCTCGAGCGCCTTGTCGATGGCGGCGCGCACCTGCTCCGCCGGCTCGTCCGTGTCGAAGGTGACGGCGCGGGCCACGTTCTGGATGCCGAGTTCGATTTCCATGGGACCTCCTAGGTCATTCGTTCGTTCACCGTGGCCGGCAGGCCACGGTCCTCACAGTGGACCAACAGCGCGCCGCCCGCGATTATTCACGTCACGCGCGCGGCGAAGCGCGCGGCTCAGTCCTCGCGCCGCGGCGCCACCGGGCGCTCGCCGGTGCCCGTCTGGCCGCCAAGCCCGGCGCGTGCGTCGCGCATGGCGCGCTCCTCGCGCTCGAGCAGCGGGATGAGCACGGTCTGCGCGTCGCCCTTGCCGTTGTCGCCGGCCGGACGCTGCGTCTGCGCCGTGCGCTCGCCGGTGCCCGTCGCCGCGGCCATCTGCCCGGAGGCGGTGGTGTCGCGCGGCTCGAAACCGATGATCATCGTCTCGCTGGAGGAGTGCGACTGCACGGCCACGGGACGCGACGCGGTGGAGTCCGAATCCGCCACGCCGATCGCGTCGATCGAGCGCGACGCGGTGCGGTCCTCCTCGACGATGGCCATCGAGGCGGAGGAGTGGCGCTCGCCGATGATGGGCCGCTGGTCGGTGATGTCCTCGAGGGAGCCGGACTGCGCGGCCTGCGCGGCGGCGGCCTCCTGCGCGGCGGCGACGGTGGAGGACGCGGCCGCCGCCATGCGGCGCTGGCGGTCCTGCTCGGCGGCAAGCAACGTGTTGACGGTGACGGTGTCGGGCGCCGCGTGGCGTCCCTGCGTGCCGGTGCTGCTGCCGGTACCGGTGCCGGTCTCCGCGGCGCGCGCCTGGTTGCGGTGCATGCTCACGCCCAGCTGGTGCGCCAGGCGGTCCACCTGCGCCTTGAACTGCACGATGTGCGCGTTGTCGCCGCGGTTGAGGGCTTGGATGAAGTCGCCCACCTGCTCCATCTGCACCCACAGGTTGGCGCGCAGCATGATCAGGTCGTCGAGCCGGTTGCCCAGGATGCGCCCGTACGCGGCGATCACCGCGTTGCGGTGCGTCTCGTCGAGCTTGGAGAAGATCCACGCCAGGTCGCGCGCCGGGTCGTTGACCTGCATGCCCTGCCAGTTCGTGATCGTCGTGATGGTCGAGCTCTGGAAGATGATGTCGCCGTCCGAGAAGCCGCCGTGCACCGGGCACGTCTGGAAGGACCACAGTCCCTCGGTCTCGAGGATGCGCGACCAGCTGTCCGTGATCTCCTGTGGCACGTGGCCGGCCTGGCGCAGCCGCTGGATCCACGACGTCAGCTGCGTGCGGATCTGCCCGGTGGTGAACGCCGGGTACTTCGCCTCGACGAGGAAGTTCGGGCGCAGGCGGTGGATGGCGCCGATGGCGGTGCCCACGGACGCGCAGTCGTCCAGCGTGAACAGCTCGAGCTGGCGCGACTGGCCGCTGGGATGGACGGTGATGAGCACGGACGTGTCGTCCGGGTCGTCCGGCTTGGCGTTGCGCACGGCGACGACGGTGTCGACCGCGAAGCCCAGCCCGGCCAGCTCGCGCGAGGCGCCGGCGACCCTCGCCGCGCGGGCGCGCCCCGCGAGGCGCTTCTTGCCCTGCGGCGTGTTCGTGGCGTACACGTTGTACAGGTTGCCGCGCGCGTCCTGGACGACGGCCTGGTCGATCCCGGCCGCCTCGTCGGTGTCATTGCCCTGCTCGCTCGCGCGTACGCCCACCACCGGCGTGTTCGGCATCGTGGCCGAGGCCAGCGCCGCCAACATGAGATTGCTTCGTTCCGTCACAAATGCCTATTTTTCCATGCGGAGCGTACATAGACAACCGGCCGCAGCGCGTGGCGAACTCGAACAAAACGCGGCCGCATGGCACAATGTGCCCCATGGACACGAACGCGCACCCCCTCCTCGACGGCCTCGACGACGCGCAGCGGCAGGCCGCCGCGGCCGTCGACGGCCCCGTGCGCATCATCGCGTGCGCCGGCGCCGGCAAGACGCGCACCATCACGCGGCGCATCGCCTACGGTTGCGCCTCGGGCGCGTGGGACCCGGCGCGCACGCTCGCCGTGACCTTCTCCGTCAAGGCCGCCACCGAGATGCGCGAACGGCTGCGCGGCCTCGGCGTGCCCGACGGCGTGCGCGCCGCCACGTTCCACTCGGCGGCGCTGCGCCAGTGTCGCGAGGCGTGGCCGGACCTGTGCGAGGGCGACTTCCCCGACGTGCTCGACGACAAGCGCGAGGTCGTGGGCACCGCCATCGTGCGCGCCACCGGCGGCCACGCCGAGCCGCGCGTCATCGCGGACACCGAGAAGGAGATCGACTGGTGCAAGGTGTCGCTCGTCACCCCCGACGACTACCTGCGCGTGTGCGCCGCCACCGGCCGCGAGGCGCCCGCCCCCTGGACGCCCGAGCAGCTGCGCACGATCTACCGCGAGTACGAGGACGAGAAGACCAAGCGCATGGCCATCGACTTCAACGACATCCTGCTCATCGTCGCGCACATCTTCGACGCCGGCGACGACGTCGCGCGCCGCCTGCGCCACGGCATCGGCTGGCTGACCGTCGATGAGTACCAGGACGTCTCGCCGCTGCAGCACCTGCTCATGCGCGCGTGGCTGGGCGACAACCGGAACGTGTGCGTCGTGGGCGACCCCGCGCAGACCATCTACTCGTTCGCCGGCGCCACCAGCTACTACCTGGAGGAGTTCGGCCGCGAGTTCGCGCCGCTGGCCGAGGACATCGCGCTGCGCACCGACTACCGCTCCGTGCCGCCGATCGTGAGCCAGGCCAACGCCGTGCTGCGCCGCGCGCCGCGGCGCGACGGCTACGTCGTGTTCAAGCCGGCGCGCGACGGCGGCGCGCGCGTGGCCAGCGCGATCTACGAAGACGACACCGCCGAGGCGCGCGCCGTGGCGGGGCGGCTGCGCCAGCTCATCGCGCAGGGCGTCAAGGCGCGCGACTGCGCGGTGCTCACGCGCCTGCAGGCCCAGCAGCCGCTCATCGTGCGCGCGCTGC
This sequence comes from Bifidobacterium sp., assembly GCA_036311305.1. GTDB lineage: Bacteria > Actinomycetota > Actinomycetes > Actinomycetales > Bifidobacteriaceae > Bifidobacterium. The sequence goes on along the minus strand of JAXJQE010000009.1, from coordinate 3,094 downwards.
GCGAGCAGGGCGTGCCCTACCAGGTCAAGCGCGACGCCGGCTCGCTCGCCTCGGCCGCCGCGGCCGACGCACCGGCCTCCGCCACGCCGCTCGACAGCCTGGAGGCGGTGGAGAACGGCCGCGTGACCATCTCGACGATCCACGCGTCCAAGGGCCTTGAGTTCAAGCACGTGTTCCTGGTGGGCCTGTCCGACGGACTGCTGCCGTACTTCGCGTCCACCGACCCGGTGCGCCTCGAGGAGGAGCGCCGACTGCTGTACGTGGGCGTCACGCGCGCCATGGACACCCTCCACCTGTCCTACGCGCGCCACCAGGACGGCCGCGGCGGCCGCCCCCGCCTCCTGACCCGCTTCCTGCAGTGACCAGGACGCGGATATGGCAATGGCGGGGATGCCCTGCCAAAGTCACATCCATGGGTTCCGGATGTGACTTCGGCAGGGAATCCCCGCCATTGCCGTAATGGGACGGCTCAGTCCTGCGCGGTATCGGTCGGCTGCTCGCCGTCGGCCGGCTTGTCGGTGCCGTCGGCCGGCTTGTCGTCGCCGGCGTTGGCGTCGTCGTCGAGGAGCTTGCTCAGCTCGGCGTCCCAGTCGATGTGCTCGGTCCTCTTGGCGGTGGCGTCCTCCAGGGCGGACTCGGGCCCGTCGCCCTCCTCGGCGGGCAGCTCGGGCAGCAGGTCCGGGTGGGACCACATGGCGTCGCGCGCCTCGGTGCCCTGCTCGTTGGTGATGCGCTCCCACAGCGCCGCCGCCTCGCGGATGCGCTTGGGGCGCAGCTGCAGGCCCAGCAGGTTCTCGAAGGTGATCTCCGCGGGGCCGCCGATGGCGCGCTCGCGGCGCGTCATCTCGCGCAGCTGCTCGAGGTGCGGCAGGTGCGCCATGCCGGCGCGCCACAGCACCGTGTCCACCCAGCCCTCGACGAGCGCGAGCAGGTTCTCGATGGAACGCATCGCCTCGAGCTGCTCGGGGGAGTCCGTGATGCCCACGTTGGTCAGGTTCACGGCGCCGGCCAGCGAGTCCGGGTCCAGGGCGGAGGCGTCGCGCAGCTGCTCCTCCATGGCGTCCAGGTCGATGTCGATGCCGCGCGCGTACTTGCCGATCAGCGCGCTGAAGCGTGCCATGAGCCACGGCACCGCGGCGAAGAGACGCGCGTGCGCCTGCTCGCGCAGCGCCAGGAACTCGGTGACCTCCTGGGCGGGCAGGTCCAGCGACTTGGCGTACGCCTCGACGTTCTCCATGATCATGCCGCCGGCCGGGTTGTCCAGCAGCGCGACGCCCTGGTCGAAGCTGCCGAGCACCTCGCGGCTCATCGCGCCGGCCGCCTGGCCCAGCTGCATGGCGTAGGAGGTCTGCGCGAACAGCTTCATCAGCTGGCGCGGGTCCTTCATGTTCTCCGGAATCGGGATGGGCACCGGGCCGGCGAACATGCCGGTGATCTCGCCGTCGAACGCGTCGCCCAGGCGCTCGGAGATCACGGCGGTGAGCGCCTCGTTCATGCTCGCGGCCACGGAGGCGGCGAAGCGCGCCCACGCGTCGATGGTGCCCTCCACCCAGGCGGCGCGCGTCAGCGCGGACGCCTCGCCGGGGGCGGGGTTGAATTCGGTGGTGGTGTCCAGCCACAGGTTCGCCTCGCTCATCGCGCGGCGCATGCCCGCGGACTCCTGGGCGGTGACCATGTGCGCGCCGTCGCCCGCGTTCGCCTGCTGCAGGGCGATGGAGCGCGCCAGCTTGACGTTGATCGGGCCCTCGTCCATGCTCTGCTGCATGCCGGAGAAGGAGCCCAGGCCGCCGCCCATGAACGCCTGCATGAGCGACTGCATCTGCGCGGGGTCCGGCAGCTGCGAGGCGTCCTGCGACAGCATCTGCTGGCGGATCTGCTCGGGCAGTTCGGAGAACTGGCGCCACGCCATCTCGCCCTGGGCGGGGCCGAAGCAGGACAGGAACCACTGGTGCAGTTCGTTTTCATCCATCATGAGGTCATTCCCCTTGTCGTTTCGTCTCGTACCGTCATCGCGCCGCGCGGCCGTCCCACGGCGTGGCGCGCGGCGCTTCCTACCATGTTCCAATCCATGGGGAGGCGAAATAATTCCGTTCCTGCCATAGTATGGGCCACATGGCACATCGCACCACCCCCCAGGACCATCCTGCCCAGGACCTGCACGCCGTCGACGGCGCGCCCGCGGCCGCACCGGACGGCGCCCCCCAGTCCGCGGCGGCGCACGACGGCGTGTTCGCGCGCCTGCGGCGGCGCTGGTCGCGCCGGCCGCTGCGCTACTTCGCCGGCCTGGCCGCGCTCGTGCTCGGCGTCGTCATCCTCGCGCTGCCCGCCGCGTACGTCGTCGAGATGCCCGGGCCTACGCAGGACGTGCTCGGCAAGAGCGACGGCAAGGACGTCATCCAGGTCACCGGCGTGCCCGTGCACCGCGACAAGGGCAGGCTGCTGCTGGTCACCGTCAACGCCTCCGGCGTGCCCGGCTACCCGGTGAGCAACGCCGAGGTGCTGTGGGCGTGGGCCGACCCGCACATGGAGGTCATGCCCCAGGAGGTCATGTTCCCCGCCGGACAGTCCGCGGAGGAGTACGCCAAGGAGTCCGACGAGCAGATGGCCTCCTCGCAGGACGCCGCCGTCACCGCGGGCCTCGACTATGCCGCCAAGCTCGGTGTGGACACCAAGGACGCCAAGGTGACCATGCACGTCGACGACATCGGCGGCCCGAGCGCCGGCATGATGTACGCGCTGGGGCTCGTGGACCTGCTCACCCCCGGCAACGAGGCCAACGGCCAGGTCGTGGCCGGCACGGGCACGATCGACGCCGAGGGCAAGGTCGGCTCCATCGGCGGCATCGACCTGAAGATGATCGGCGCCAGGCGCGACGGGGCCACGTGGTTCCTGGCGCCCGCGGCCAACTGCTCCGAGGTCGTCGGTAAGGTCCCCGAGGGCCTGCGCGACGTGAGGGTGTCTACGCTCCAGGAGGCCTACGACGCGCTTGTGGCCATCGGCAAGGGGCAGGGCGCGTCGCTGCCGCAGTGCTCCGCCTCCGACGGCAAGTGACGCCGGCGGCCGTCGCGCGCGGCGCCGGGCGCGGGGGAGGGGC
>JAXJQE010000008.1:0-4028 GCA_036311305.1 Bifidobacterium sp. | reverse complement strand
GCCGTGCGCGACCAGGTCGTTGAGCACGTCCATGGACAGGGCGTCGTTACGCTTGTACAGCACGGTCTTGCCGTCGGCCGGGTCGATGACGTCGGCCGCGAGCAGACGGGAGTACGGGCCACCGTCGGCGTTCTTGACGAGCACGAGTTCGCCGTTCGCGTTGCGCTCGGCGACCTGCACGTCGATGCCGGCCTTGGTGCCGCAATCCTCTTCGCGCACGATGACATCCTGGGAGACGTCCACCAGACGACGGGTCAGGTAACCGGATTCCGCGGTACGCAGTGCGGTATCGGCCAGACCCTTACGCGCACCGTGCTGGGAGATGAAGTACTCCAGCACGGACAGGCCGTCGCGGTAGTTGGACTTCACAGGACGGGGGATGATCTCGCCCTTCGGGTTCGCCACAAGGCCTCGCATACCTGCGATCTGGTTGATCTGCATCATGTTTCCTCGTGCACCGGACTGCACGATGATGGCGAGGTTGTTCTTGGCGTCGAAGTGCTTCTCGACGGCCTTCGAGACTTCGGCGGTGCACTCGGTCCAGAGCTTGATGAGCTCGTTACGGCGCTCCTCCTCGGTCATCAGACCCATTTCGAAGTTCTCGTTGACCTGTGCGGCCTCGTCCTCGTACTTGGCGATGTACTCCTCGCGCTCCGGCGGCTCGATGACGTCGGAGAAGGCGAAGGAGACGCCGGACCACGGTGCGCGGGTGAAGCCCATGTCCTTCAAGGCGTCCAGGGATGCGGCGACCTGAGCGGTGGTGTAACGCGTCGCGATGTCGTCGACGATCTTGGACAGCTGCTTCTTGCCGACCGGCACGTTCACGAACGGGTAGTCGACAGGCAGGGTCTCGTTGAACAGCACGCGGCCGTAGGAGGTGGCGAACAGCGTGGTGCCGTCGTGGAAGCGCTCTTCCTTGACGGTTTCGAGATCGTCCTGGCCGTCCTTGTCGACGACCTTGATCTCACGCGGCTCCCAGCCTTCCGGCAGCACGAAGTCGGCGGGCATGCGGATCAGCACTTCGGCCTGCATGTTGATCTCGTGCAGGTCGAGTGCCATTTCGGCTTCGGCCAGCGAGGAGAACACGCGGCCCTGGCCCTTGGCGCCGTCCATCACGGTGGACAGGTAGTACAGACCGAGGATCATATCCTGGGACGGCATGGTCACGGTGTGGCCGTCGGCCGGCTTCAGGATGTTGTCGGATGCCATCATCAGCGAGCGGGCTTCGGCCTGGGCTTCGGCGCTCAGCGGCAGGTGGACTGCCATCTGGTCGCCATCGAAGTCGGCGTTGAAGGCGGCGCAGGCCAGCGGCGGCAGGTGGATGGCCTTGCCTTCGACCAGGATCGGCTCAAAGGCCTGGATGCCCAGACGGTGCAGCGTAGGCGCACGGTTCAGGAGCACGGGATGCTCGGAGATGACCTCCTCGAGCACGCCCCACACCGCGGAATCGCCGCGATCCACAAGACGCTTGGCGCTCTTCATGTTCTGGGCGAAGCCCTGATCCACGAGACGCTTGATCACGAACGGCTTGAACAGCTCCAGCGCCATCGGCTTCGGCAGACCGCACTGGTGCATGCGCAGTTCCGGACCGACGACGATCACGGAACGGCCGGAGTAATCCACACGCTTACCCAGCAGGTTCTGACGGAAGCGGCCCTGCTTACCCTTGAGCATGTCGCTCAGGGACTTCAGCGGACGGTTGGAGGCGCCGGTGACCGGACGGCCACGACGGCCGTTGTCGAACAGGGAGTCGACGGCTTCCTGGAGCATGCGCTTCTCGTTGTTGAGCATGATCTCCGGGGCGCCGAGCTCGATGAGTCGCTTCAGACGGTTGTTACGGTTGATCACGCGGCGGTACAGGTCGTTCAGATCGGAGGTGGCGAAACGACCGCCGTCGAGCTGGACCATCGGGCGCAGATCCGGCGGGATGACCGGGATCACGTCGAGCACCATGGCCTCCGGCTTGTTGCCGGTGGTCAGGAAGGCATTGACGACCTTGAGACGCTTGAGCGCCTTGGTCTTCTTCTGCTCGGAGGCGTCCTTGATCTCCTCCTTGAGCTGCGCGGCGATCGCCTCGAGGTCGAGGGACTGCAGACGCTTCTTCACGGCCTCCGCACCCATGCAACCTTCGAAGTAATCCTCGTAACGGTCCTGCATTTCACGCCACAGGTCCACGTCATCGATGATGTCGCCGGGCTTGAGCTTCTTGAACTTGTCGAACACGGCGTTCAGACGGGCGATCTGCTCGTCGTAACGCTGGCGGATGGCCGCCATCTCACGTTCGGCGGAGTTGCGCAGCTTGGTCCTCGTCGGGCCCTTGGCCTCGCCGATGGCTTCGAGTTCGGCCAGATCGGATTCGACCTTCTTGGCACGCTCCTCGATCTCGTTGTTGCGGCGCTTCTCGAGGTTCGCGATCTCATGGTCAAACTCGTCCTGCAGGTCGGGCAGGTCCTGGTGACGCTGCTCCTCGTTGACGGCGGTGACCATGTAGGAGGCGAAGTAGATGACCTTCTCCAGGTCCTTCGGGGTCACGTTGAGCATGTAGCCCAAACGGGACGGCACACCCTTGAAGAACCAGATGTGGGTCACCGGGGCGGCGAGCTCGATGTGACCCATGCGCTCACGGCGCACACGGCTCTTGGTGACTTCGACGCCGCATCGTTCGCACACGATGCCCTTGAAGCGCACGCGCTTGTACTTGCCGCAGGCGCACTCCCAGTCGCGGGTCGGACCGAAGATCTGCTCACCGAACAGACCGTCCTTCTCGGGCTTGAGGGTACGGTAATTGATGGTTTCAGGCTTCTTGACCTCGCCGTGGCTCCAGCCGCGAATATCGTCCGCGGTGGCCAGGCCGATCTTCAGCTTGTCAAATGCGTTGACATCCAGCACTGTGTTTCCTTATCTTCCGTTCGCTATCACTGATATTCGGGCTCGGCGGCTGCCTGATCTTCCTTGGCTGCCGCGTCGGGGCGGGCGCCGATGTTGAAGCCAAGATCGTCGGATGCACCGGCCGGGTCGTCGTCCTCGTCCTTCATGTCGATGGCAACGCCGTCGGCGTTGAGCACTTCGACGTTCAGGGACAGGGACTGCATTTCCTTCAGGAGCACCTTGAAGGATTCGGGGATGCCCGCAGGCGGCAGGTTCTCACCCTTGACGATGGCGCCGTAGACGCGCACGCGGCCGTCGACGTCATCGGACTTGGTGGTCATCATCTCGTGCAGCGTGTAGGCGGCACCGTAGGCCTCGAGGGCCCACACTTCCATCTCGCCGAAGCGCTGGCCGCCGAACTGGGCCTTACCGCCCAGAGGCTGCTGCGTGATCATGGAGTACGGACCGGTGGAGCGTGCGTGAATCTTGTCGTCGACAAGGTGGTGCAGCTTCAGCATGTACATGTAGCCCACGGAGATCGGACGGGAGAACGGTTCGCCGGTGCGGCCGTCGTACAGGGTCGCCTTGCCGTCGGGACCGACGAGACGATCGCCGTCGCGGTTCGGCAGGGTGGTGGACAGCAGGCCCTTGAGCACGTCGGGCTTGACGCCGTCGAACACCGGGGTCGCGACCGGGGTGCCCGGCTCGGCCTTTTCGGCGCCCTTCGGGATGAGCTTCTTCCATTCGGCTTCCAGATCCGGATCCAGGGAGATGTCCCAACCGCAGTGGGCGATCCAGCCGAGGTGCAGTTCCAGCACCTGGCCGAGGTTCATTCGGGAAGGCACGCCCAGCGGGTTCAGCATGATGTCGACCGGGGTACCGTCCGCCAGGAACGGCATGTCCTCTTCCGGCAGGATGCGGGAGATGCAGCCCTTGTTACCGTGGCGGCCGGAGAGCTTATCGCCGACCGTGATCTTACGGTGCTGGGCGATGTAGACGCGGATCATCTGGTTCACGCCGTTGGGCAGCTCGTCGCCGTCCTCCTCGGCATCCTCACGGGTGATTTCCTTGATGCCGATGACGGTACCGGTCTCGCCGTGGGGCACGCGCAGCGAGGTGTCGCGCACTTCGCGGCTCTTCTCGCCGAAGATCGCGCGCAG
>JAXJQE010000007.1:0-1808 GCA_036311305.1 Bifidobacterium sp. | reverse complement strand
TTCTAGGGCCGGCGAAGCCGGCGCCCTAGAAAAGTCACGAAAAAACGTGAGGTTTCTAGCGGGGCAATCAGTCACTGACGTCGAGGTCGAGCAGGTCGTCGACGGTCTGGCGGCGCATCATCAGGTGCGCGCCGTCGGCGGAGATGCCGACGACGGCGGGGATCGTCGCCTGGTTGTAGTTGCTAGCCATCGTGCGGCCGTACGCGCCGGTCACGGGCACGGCGAGGACGTCGCCGCGCGTGATGTCGCTGGGCAGCTGCGCGCGCTGGACGATGATGTCGCCGGACTCGCAGTGCATGCCGACGACGCGGCACAGCTCGGTCGCGGCGTCGCCGGCGCGGTTGGCGAGCGCGGCGGTGTAGTCGGCGCCGTAGAGGGCGGGGCGGATGTTGTCGCTCATGCCGCCGTCGACGGACACGTACGTGCGCTGGCTCACCTCGGTGCCGTCGGGCTCCGTGACGCCGGCGAGCGCGACGGTCTTGACGGTGCCGACGCGGTAGAGCGTGACGCCGCAGGGGGCGATGATCCAGCGGCCGGGCTCGAAGGAGATGACGGGCATGGGCATGCCGAGCACGCGGTTCGCGTCGGTGACGGCGCGCGCGAGGCGCGTCAGCTCGGCGCGGATGTCCATAGAGTCCTCGCCGTCGGTGTACGCGACGGAGTAGCCGCCGCCGAGGTCGACCTCCGGCAGCGTCACGCCGTTGGTGGCGTAGAAGGTCTTGCGCAGGAGCATCATGCGCCGGGCGGCCTGGATGAACGCGTCGGCGTCGTGGATGTTGGAGCCGATGTGCGAGTGGATGCCGACGAGCTCGAGCGCGTCGCCCTCCTTGGCGATGGCCTGCAGGACCTGCAGGGCGGGGCCGTTGGCGATGAGCTCCATCGCGCCGGCGAGCAGGCGGTCGTCGGCGGAGATGTCCTGCGCGTTGAGGTCGTAGGGGTAGCGCACGGTGTGGTCGAGCGGCCGGCCGGCCTCGCCGGGCTGGCCGGTCGCGTCCGCGGCGGCGCCGGTGACGGGCGCCGGCGCGTCGGTCGACAGTCCCTCCCCCGCGCGCGTCTCGGTGACGAGCGCGTTGGCGACGGCCGGCGAGGCGTCGGCGAGCGCGGTCGCCTGGTCGATGATGCTCGTGTCCGCGCCCGCGGGCAGCAGCGCGACGCCGAATTTCTGGTCCTCGTGCGCGGTGGAGATGTACTCGTGGCCGCCGGCGTGGATGCCGGAGGTGACGCGCAGCATGACGCGCGCGCGTTTGCCGAGCCTGCGCGCGATGGCGGCGATGCGCGCGGGCTCGTCCGGCTCGTCGACGACGATCTTCGCGAAGCCCTGTTCGATGGCCAGGGCGATCTCGTCGTCGCTCTTGTTGTTGCCGTGCAGCACGAGGCGGCGGCCGGGCACGCCGGCGGCCAGCGCGATGCGCATCTCCCCCATCGTACACGTGTCCACGTACAGGCCCTCCTCGGTGACGATGCGCGCGATCTCCTTGCTCAGGAACGCCTTGGCGGCGTAGCTGACGTGCACGGTGGTGTTGGCGAAGGCGTCCTGCGCGGCGGCGCGGAACTCGCGGGCGCGGGCGCGCACCTCGTCGGTGTCGATGACGTAGAGCGGCGAGCCGTATTCGTCGAGCAGCGCTTCGGCGGTGATGCCGTGGAAGGTGATGGCGCCGTCCGTGTCGCGGTCGGCGGACGTGGGCCAGATGGGGGTGAGCATGGCAAAAATCCTTTGGTGGTGCGGTCGGGTGCCGCCGCTAGAAACCTCACGTTTTTCCGTGACATTTCTAGGGCCGGCGAAGCCGGCGTCCTAGAAATGTCACGGA
>JAXJQE010000006.1:0-5593 GCA_036311305.1 Bifidobacterium sp. | reverse complement strand
GTGCGCGGGCGCGATTCCACGGTTCACGAAATCGCGCCCGCGCACCGCGCGGCGGTCAGGATGCTCAGCGCAGCTGCTTCCTCACGGAGCGCATGCGCACGGCGATGAGCACGGCGGCGGCGGCGAGCAGCACGGCGGCGGCGACCAGCATGCCGATGCCGGCGGCGCCGGTCAGCGGCAGCTGGGTGACGGCGCGCACGTTCTTGACGACCGCGGTCGGCGAGGCGGTGCCGTTGTTGGTCGCGGTGGTCAGGCCCCACGTGTCGCGGCCAAAGGTGACGTTGCCGGCGGCGTCGATGTCCACGCTGAAGCTCGGCTTGACGCTCTGCAGGTAGCCGTCGGGCACCTTGGTCTCGCTGACGGTGTACTTGCCGGCCTGCACGCCGTGGACCTTGACGCTGCCGTCGGCGGCGGAGGTGAGGGTCAGCGGCGCGGCGGCGGTGTACTTGCCGCCGGTGACGGTGAACTGCGCGCCGGCGAGCGCGGCGCCGTCGGCGCCCTGCTTGGTGAACGCGAAGTCGTAGGTGTGCACGGTCTTCGTCTTGCCCTGGCTCCAGGTGTTGGTGTTGTGCGCGACGAACGCGGTGTTCGTGTACGCGTTGGTCGGCGCGCCGTCCTGCACGGTGGCGTCGTAGTCGATGGCGATGTTCTTGCCCTCGTGGTCCTTGAGCGCGGCGAGGTCGAAGGCGAAGGTGCTGGTGGTGGAGCCGTCCGTGCCGGTGGTCTGCGCGAAGGTGAACGCGGTGGTCTTCTGGCCGTCGATCCTCACGGCGAAGTCGTTGGCCGCGCTCGGCACCTTGAGGCCCTTGCTGGCGACGTCCTTGACGGTGAGCGTGTACGCGGTGTGGTTCTTGAGTCCCGGCACCGGCGTGGTGACGGTGTAGTGCAGCGTGTCGCCGATGTTCACGGTGCCGCTGTTGTCGCCGGTGACGGTCTTGTCCGGCGCGGTCGGCGTGCCGGGCTTGGCGACGGCGACGCCGAGCTCCTGCCCGTTGAGCGACGTGTACCACGCGCCGTCCTGCTCGATGGCGGTGCCGACGAGCAGCGGCTCGGAGTCGGCGCCGTCGGTCACCAGGTAGTAGCCGGGCTGCAGGCCGGAGAAGGCGACGCTGGTGGCGTCCGCGGCGCCGGTGACGGTGCCGTCGGCGGCCGGCCCGCCCTGCTTGAGCGTGGCGTCGCGCAGCGTGTTGGCGAAGGTGTACAGCTGCTCGCCGGTGACGGCGGGGTTGCCGGAGGCGAGGTAGGCGAGCACGTTGTTGCCGTACTGGCCGAGGTCGTCGGTGGCCGCGGCGGTCTCGAGCTCGCTCTTCCACGTGGCGGTCGGCGTGAGCTCGACGGAGCTCACGGCGCCGTCCTTGACGACGGCGTTGCCGTACGTGCCCAGGCGGTACGCGTTGAACGTGCGACCGGCGACGTCGCCGCTGAGCGTGATGGTGGTGGTGCCGGCCGGCGCGGTGGTGCCGTCGGCCCCCTCGGCGTTGGCGCTGGCCGCCCCTACGGCCAGTGCGGCGATCGTGGTCGCGGCTGCGGCGACCCCTGCGACAATGCGCTTGATGCTCATTGGTGTTCCCGCGGTTTTCTCTTTTTAGTGGTTCGGTTGGAACGGTTTGGTTGGTCGGTGTGCCTACCTGCGCAGCTTGCGGCGCAGCAGCGCGGTGCCGGCCGCGGCGAGGATGGCGAGCGCGCCGATGCCGCCGCCGGCGATGGCCATGCGGCGCGGCGTCGAGCCGCCGGCCGCACCGGTCAGCGGCAGTTTGCTGGTGGGCGCGAGCCTGTTGGTGAAGGCCGCCAGGTGCTGGTTGGCGGCGGTGCCGTCGGTGTCGCCGGCGGCGTACGTGTAGGTGGCGTCGACGGCGAGCGTGCCGTCGGCGTTGAAGACGGGCAGGCCGTCGGCGCTCTGCTTGACGGTGAGGGTGACGCCGACGCGGTCGGTGTCGGCCTGCCAGGTCGACTGGCCGTCCGCGTTCGGGTCGTCCTCGCTCACGGTGAAGCGCCACGCGCGCGACCCTCCGGCGCTCTGGCCGGAGGAGGAACCGTCGCCCGTCGTGGTGTTCGCCCGGGGCGTGGCCACGCGCACGTTGCCGGTGAAACCGGCCGTGCGCTGCTTGCCCTGGGTGAACGGCCCGTCGACCGTGGCGTGCGCGGTGGTGAACGCCGTGCCGTCGGCGTTCGTGACCGCCTGCCCGGAGTCGGCGGCGAGCGAGAAGCTGAAGTCGCCGTCGAAGCCGGTGTTGGCCACGGTCTTGCCCACGCGCACCGTCGACAGGGCGATCGGTGCGGTGGACGGGTAGTTCGTCACGGTCGTGGTGTGCGTGCCGCCCGCGTTGGCCGCCAGTGTCCAGCTGCGGCCGGTGTCGTAGGCGGTGCGCGTGCCGTCGACCGCGCGTTCGCTCACCGTGAGGGTGCGCGCGCTGTCAGCGGGCGCGACGAGCAGGGTGCGCGACCAGGCCGGCGAGGTGTCGGCGGACAGGTCGATGCCCTGCATGCCGGCGCACGTGGCGCCGGACGCGTCGCGGCAGGCGATGTCGATGGTCACCTTGCCGGCGTTCGGCTGCATCCCCAGCCAGCGTTTGGTGACGGTCAGTCTCGCCAGGAGCGCGGTGTCCACCTGGAGTACGGGGTGTGGCATCGGTACGCCCGTGACGGGCGTCCCCGCGACGCCGTCGATGCGCGGCGTGTAGTCCAGGGTGGCGGTCTGGTTGGAGCGGAAGCCGGGCTTGCCGGCGGAGGTCGCGTTGCCCTGCGCGTCCGTGTTCGGGTCGCCGGTGCGCGCGGTGCCTTCGGCGTCCGCGTATGCGCTCTTGTTGGCGTTCACGTTGGCGGCGTACTGCTCGTAGGCTTCCGTGGTGGGCTCGACGTCGTACTCGAGCGCGTAGGTGTAGCCGTCGCGCAGCGTGTAGTCGGTCGGCAGGGTCAGGGAGACGGTTTTCTGCGTCGCGTTCGCGGCGATGGCGTAGGTGCCTTGCGTGAGGCCGACGGTGGCGGGGTCGACCTGCGCGCCGCTCGCGTTGCGCACGACGAGGCGCGCGCCGGCCGCCTGCGCGGTCGGTTGCGCGAACTGCGCGTACTGGGAGAGGGTGTCGCGCATGGCGACGCCCTGGTACGCGGCACCGGAGGTGGCGACGCGGATCAGCTTGGCGAAGACGTCGGTCAGGTCGGTCTGGTTGGAGACGAGGTTGTAGTACTCGCCCGACGCGCGCGTGCCCGGGGCGGTCATGGACGTGGCGTCGGGGTAGTTCGACGATGCGTACTGCATGAAGTTCTTCGTGCTGGAGCCCTCGGCGGCGTCGCTGTTGGCGTCGACGGAGTAGATGTCCGCGCCGAGGTCGTGCTTGAGGGTGTGCGCGGCGCCCAGGGCGGCGTTGGCGACCTTGGGCTCGAATTCACTGCCGGAGGTCGGGCTGCCGTCGCTGTAGAAGATGGTCAGGCGCTCGGGGGTGGCGGCCTGGCGGGCCGTGTCGCCCTGGCCGGCGCGCAGGGCGGTGGCGGCCAGCTGCAGGCCGTAGTCGGCGCGCGTGGGGCCGCCGGCCTGCAGGGCGTTGACCTTCTGGGTGAGCGTGTCCATGTTCGCGGTCAGCGGCTCGAGGATCTTCGAATAGTTATAGGGGGCACTGCAGGTGGTGCCGAAGAAGAGGGAGGTCCAGCACTCGCGGTAGCGGTCAGTGCCGTCGTTGAGGTCGCTCATGTTCCCGGTCCTGGTCTCCTCACCGGCGTACTTGACCAGGGTGACCCTGATCTTGTCGGCGTCGTTGGAGATCTTCTGGTTCTGGGCCTTGATGCCGGCCAGGAACGTGGTCACCGACGACTTCAGGGCGTCCAGGCGCGTGGTCGTGGAGCAGCTGCCGGCCTGCAGCTGGGTCTCGTTGGGGTTGACTTCGCCGCCTGTGGTGGTGTCGACCCCCCTGGCGTGGTCCCGCCAGCCCCTCGGCTCCTGATACTGCACCTTGTGGTGGGTGCCATCGTCGGCAGTGATGTAGTAGGTCTGGGTGCCGCGTTGGCCGGCGATCTTCGACGCGTCCAGCGACGAGACGGGCGCGTACGTGCAGCTGGCTGGGTCGTCCATGGAGCCGGAGACGTCGAGGACCAGGGCGATGTCCAGCGGCGTGACGTCCTGGACGGGGGTCTCGCTCGAGGCGCCCTTGACCTGCATGGACAGGGTGTAGGTGCCGTCCGAGTTGGCCTTGATGGTCTTGGTGTGGTCGGGGGCGGCCATGGTGCGCACGGTGGTGCGGTCGGCGATGGTGCGGGTGGTGTGCGCGGCCGCCTGCACGTCCTCGTTCACGTCGCTGACGGTCGCGGGGCGGGCGGTGGCGTCGCGGGCCGTGAATACGGCCCCCGCGATGAAGGCGAGCGCGACAAGCACCACGAGCACCAGCAGCCCGGTGCGGGCGCCCTTCCCGGTGTCAGGCACGGAGTGTCCCAGACGCTTCATGTAGCAGTTCTTCTCCCTCTCACCGGGCGCTGGCGCGATTGGCGCGGTTGGCGCATGGGTACGCTTGCGTGCGCATGTGTGCATGTGCGCTTGTGCGCATGTGCACGGGTGCACGGGTATGCGTGCGGCGGACATGCATGCACGCAGGCATGCCCCGGCACAGGTACGCGAAAACGCCCGGTTGTTACGGTCTCTCTATAAATCCCTGTTTTTCGTTGAACGAGTCTCCCCTTGGATGGACTCTGGTTCAGAAGGGTAACCGATTCGGGCATGGTTTGTGAACCAATGGTGAAGATGGGGATGCGTGCACGCGTGATTGGTACCGAACCCGCGCCATTGCAAGGTTTTGGCTGCTCCTTCACTGCTTCTTCACACTACGTTATGTAAAGTAAAACGATTGACGCTCCCGTCCCAAAAAGGGACAAAAAGCCCGTCACCGCGCGGTCCGGGGGACCCCACGCGATGACGGGCCATAAGCGAACAGGTTTTTTACTTGAAGTCGCGCTCGCCGAAGATGCCGGTGCCGATGCGCACGATGGTGGCGCCCTCGGCGATCGCCCAGGCCATGTCGGCGGTCATGCCCATCGACAGCTCGCGCGCCAAGGCGGTGCCGGGCGCGCCGGAGGCGAGGATGCGGTCGCGCAGCTCGCGCAGGTGCGCGAAGCCGGCGCGCACCTCGGCTTCGTCGGGCACGTTGCGGCCCACGGTCATCAGGCCCTGCAGCTCGATGCCGTCGAGCGCGGCGATCTGCAGCGCCAGCTCGTACGCCTCGTCGGGCGACGCGCCGGACTTCGACTCCTCCCCCGACTCGTTGACCTCGAGCAGCACGCCGACGCTGCTGCCGCGCGGGGCCATGCGCCGCGCGATCTTCTCGGCGAGCGCGAGCGTGTCCACGGACTCGATGACGTTGACGTCCGGCAGGATCTTGCTGATCTTGTTGCTCTGCAGCTGGCCGATGAGGTGCACCGGCAGCCGGTCGAGCGCCTCGGGGTCGTCGGTGGCGGCGGGGTCGTCGGCGACCTCGACGTCGCTGGCGCCCAGCACGATGCCGCGCTGCTGGCAGTGGAAACGCAGCCCGTCGACCTTGGCGACGATCTCCTGCGGCCGGTTCTCCCCGATGAGCTCGATGCCCGCGTCGATGGCGGCCATGATCTCGCCGAC
>JAXJQE010000005.1:0-15992 GCA_036311305.1 Bifidobacterium sp. | reverse complement strand
GGCCTCCACGGACCGTGATGTCCGTGGAGGCCCGGGACCCCTTTGCGTCGCCGTGGGCGATCAGTGGAAGAAATGACGGGTGCCCGTGACGTACATGGTCACGCCCGCCTTGCGGGCAGCCTCGAAGACCTCCTCGTCACGGATGGAGCCGCCCGGCTGGACGATGGCCTTGACGCCCGCGTCGATGAGGATCTCGGCGCCGTCGGCGAACGGGAAGAACGCGTCCGAGGCCGCGACGGCGCCCTTGGTGCGGTTCCTGCCGTCATCGAGCGTGTTGGCGCGTTCGACCGCCAGGTTGGCGGAATCGACGCGGTTGACCTGGCCCATGCCGATGCCGACGGTCGCCATGTCGTCGGCGATGAGGATGGCGTTGGACTTCACGCAGCGCACGGCGCGCCATGCGAAGCCGAGCTCGCGCAGCGTGGCCTCGTCGGCCGCCTCGCCGGCGACCAGCTTCCAGGCGTCCGGCGCATCGCCGGGCGCGTCGATGAGGTCGGTGGACTGCACGAGCAGGCCACCGTCGATCTGGCGAAACTGCCGCTTGCCCTTCGGCGGCTCGGCCACCTTGAGGATGCGCAGGTTCTTCTTGTGGGCACGCAGGAAGTCCACCGCCTCGGGCTCGTAGTCCGGCGCGACGATGACCTCGGTGAAGATGTGGTGGATGGCCTCGGCCAGCTTGAGCGTCACCGTCGCGTCCGTGGCGATGACGCCGCCATAGGCGCTGACGGGATCGCAGGCGTGCGCCTTGCGGTGCGCCTCCACCACGGTCGGGCCGACGGCCAGGCCGCACGGGTTGTTGTGCTTGACCACGGCCACGGCGATCTGCGGGGCGAAGTCCCACACGGCGCGCCACGCGGCGTCCGCGTCGACGTAATTGTTGTAGCTCATGGGCTTGCCGCCGAGCTGCTCGGCGTCGGCGAAGCCGCGCATGTCGAGCGGGTCGACGTAGAGGGCCGCGTCCTGGTGGGGGTTCTCGCCGTAGCGCAGCACATTCCTGCGGTTCCAGGTGCGGGTGAACGTGGGCGCGAACTTCGCGGCCTTGGCTTCCTCGACCGGGTCGGCGTCCGACGGCGCGGGGATAGTGTCCGGCTTCGGCCAGTGCGCGGCCGTCCATTCACCGATGGTGGCATCGTAGGCCGCGGTGTGCGCGAAGGCCTTGCCGGCGAGCCAACGGCGCTCCTCCAGCGAGAAGCCGGTGCCGTCCTCGATGCGGGCGGCGACGAGGGCATAGTCGTCCGGGTCGGTCACGATGGCCACGGTGGCGCTGTTCTTCGCCGCTCCGCGCACCATGGAGGGGGCGCCGATGTCGATCTTCTCGATGACGTCGGCCTCATCGGCGCCGGAACGCACGGTGTCGGCGAATGGATAGAGGTTCACCACGACGAGGTCGAAGGGCAGGATGCCGAATTCCTCGAGCTGCGCGGCGTGCGCGGGATTGGTCATGTCAGCGAGGATGCCGGCATGGATGTGCGGGTCGAGCGTCTTGACGCGGCCATCGAGGCACTCGGGGAACCCGGTGACCTCGGACACCTCGGTCACGTCCACGCCGAGCTCGGCCAGCCTTGCGGCCGTGGAGCCCGTGGACACCACCTGGGTGCCGGCCTCGATGAAGGCATGGGCGAGGGTTTCGATGCCTTCCTTATGGAAGACGGACACCAAGGCCCGTCGTAACGGTCGGTTCGTCATCACCTTGCTTCTCCTTTGGTTGTGGGGTTGAGTTCACCACGCGCGCGGTGAACCGGGTCTTCTTCTCTTCCTCCTTCGGCCCGGCGGCCGGTCGGGAGGGATCGGTGGAAGCGCTGTCAGGGGTGGCATGGCCCGTCAGGCGGCGGATGCCATGGGCCGCGAGAGCGATGACCAGTTCAAGTCCCCACGCGGCGCACAAGCCCAAGGCGCTTGGACGCGCCACGACGTTGGACGCGTGGGCGGTGTCCACGCCCACGGACGCGAGCCGGCCGGTGCCCAGCGCTCCGTTCGAGCACGCGAACAGGAGCGACATGGCGAGGGCCACGAACGCCGAGGCGATGAGCATGGCGCCGAGGGGATACGTGAATTTCATGAGCAGGGTACGCAGGTTGGAGACGCTCGGCTTCCAGGGACGCATCCCGAATCCGCGGTGCATCGTCATGACCGTCAGTCCGGCGACCACGCCGATCGCCAACGGAACGGCCATCGCCCACACGCGGAAGGTGGGGGACGTGGGGCTGCCCAGGAACAGCGCGAACATGGGCAGGGACGGCAGGGCGTGGACATGCACGGCTCCCATCGCGTAGGAAGCGGCCTCGCCGATGTGGAAGGTTCCACCGAAGAGCCATGCGCAGGCCCACAGGACGGCATTGGGCAACCATGCCAGGGACATCACGACCATGAGGATGCGCGAACCGGACTGCATGCCGAGCAGCTCGCACATCGAGCCGATGCGACGGTGGTCCAGGATGGCCCAGCCACATACGGTGAACAGACCCACGCACAGTACGGTGGCGACAATGGCGCAGCCCAACAGGAGGCCGGTGCGGCAGGCGTGCAGGACGGGCACGGAGACATGGGCGTGCACGTAGCGCCTCGCGCCGTCGTACCAGGAGGCGCGTGTGAGCGTGGCCCACACGAATCCGGCGGAATAGACGATGGACCCCTTGAGCGCGATCATGGCGGTGGGGTCCTGGACGCGCATGCCCAGACCGTTGAGCATGAGGCAATCGATGCCGACCCAGATGAGCGTGCCGACGATCCAGGTGCGTCCCCGCACACGCAGGCGCAGGCAGATGGACCGCACCAAGGCGATGAGCAGGATGGTCAGCAGCAACGGCGTGACCCCTACGGTGACCTGACCTGCGCGGAACCCGACCCCTTGGCTGAGCAGCACGACGGCGCGGGTCAATGGCAGGGCGCCCGCCGAGGAGGTGGCGTTGCTCTCCTCCATGGCGACCACCAGGAGCACGAGCGCCATGAAGAGGCCTAGGGGAATGGCGAAGATGGCCATGGCAAGCACCGGGGCGAAGGCGCCCTTGGCCCAAGGCAGGATGCGCTTGACCATCAACGTGCGGCCAGCGCCCCACGCATGAGGGCGGCGGCCTGGGACGGGGTACGGCCGACCTGGATGCCGGCGGCCTCGAGGGCCTCCTTCTTGTCCTGGGCGGTTCCCCTGCCGCCGGAGACGATGGCGCCGGCATGGCCCATCTGCTTGCCTTCGGGCGCCGTGAACCCGGCGATGTAGGCCACGACGGGCTTGGTCATGTGCATCTGGGCCCAGGCGGCGGCGTCCTGCTCGGCGTTGCCTCCGATCTCGCCGATCATCATGACGGCCTTGGTGTCGGGATCGGCCTCGAAGGCTTCGAGCGCCTCCTTGAGCGTCGTGCCGACGATGGGATCGCCGCCGGCGCCGAGACAGGCGGTGAAGCCGATATCGGCCAGTTCTCCCATGAGCTGGTAGGTCAATGTACCCGACTTGGACACCAAGCCGATGGGGCCACGCCCGGCGATGCCGTCGGGAATGATGCCGAGATTGACTCCGTGGCTCTCCCCGTCGGCCGGCAGGGTCATCAGGCCCGGGCAGTTCGGTCCCACGATGCGCACGCCACGTTCGAGCGCCAGCTCGACGAAGTAGGCGCTGTCGGCCACGGGAATGCCCTCGGTGATGACGACGATGAGCTTGAGACCGGATTCGACGGCCTCCACGACGGCATCCCGGGCGAACCGCGGCGGTACGAACACGACGCTGGCAACAGCGCCGGTGGCCTCGACGGCCTCGCCGCAGGTGGCGAATACAGGCACGTCGACGGTGTCCTCCCCCACCTCGAACTCGACCTGGGTGCCGGCCTTGCGTGGGTTGACGCCGCCGACGATGTTGGTGCCGGCGGCCAGCATGCGTGCCGTATGGGTCATGCCTTGGTGTCCCGTCATGCCTTGCACGATGACAGGGGCGCCATCCTCGATGAATACGCTCATGGTTCAGGACTCCTTGCCGTCTGCCGCGAGGCGCGCCGCCTGGCTGGCCGCCTCCTCCATGGTGCGGGCGATGTGGATGGCTGGGTGGTGCGCCTCCTCGAGGATGCGCAGTCCCTCGGGCGCCGCGTTGCCGTCGAAGCGCACCACGATGGGCACCCGCACCCCGAGTTCCTTGGCGGCCTCGAGGATGCCAAGGGCCACCTGCTCGCAGGAGGTGATGCCACCGTAGACATTGATGAGCACGCAGCGCACCTGCGGGTCGGACAGGACGATCTCGAGGCTGCGGCACATCGCCTCGGCGTTGGCACCTCCGCCAATGTCCAGGAAGTTGGCCGGCTGCACGCCGGTGCCTTGGTCGTCACCGGCGAAGGAGACGGCGTCCAGGGAGCTCATCACGAGACCCGCGCCGTTGCCGATGACACCCACCTGGCCGTCGAGGTGCACGTAGTGCAGTCCCATCTCACGCGCTTTGGCCTCGAAGGGGTCGGCGCTGCGGGCGGTGTCGAAACGGTGCCAGCCATCATGGCGGAAGGCGGCGTTGTCGTCCAGGGAGATCTTGGCGTCCAGCGCGCACAGGCTCTTGGACGCCTCATCGTCGGGGTCGCCGACCTTGGCGAGGGGGTTGATCTCCACGAGGGTGGCATCGTTGTCCTTGAAGCATTGCCACATGCGCAGCAGGATGTGGGCGGCCTGGTCCTCGTCGGCATGGTAGAAGCCGATGTCACGTGCCATGCGGGTGGCGGCGTCGAGGTCGAAGTCCTCGAGGGCGCCGATGTGCAGTCTCTTGACTGATTCCGGGTGCTCGCGCGCGATCTCCTCCACCTCGGTGCCGCCGTTGGCCGTGGCGAGCACATCGAAGTCCCTCGAGGTGCGGTCCACGGAGATGGAGACATAGTATTCGTGCAGGATGTTCTTGGCGGCCGCCACGAGGACCCCGTCGACGGCATGGCCATGGATGGTCATGGGCAGGATCTCACGGGCCGCGTCGACGGCCTCCTCCTTGGTGCGGGCGAGCTTGACGCCGCCTGCCTGGCCACGGTGGCCGATCTTCACCTGGGCCTTGACGACCACGGGCAGCCCGATGGCGTCGACGGCGCCGGCCACTTCCCCTTCCGTGCGCACGAAGACCGCCGGGGGCGTGTCGATGCCCTGCTCCTCAAGCAATTGCCGGGCCTGATGCTCGTATAGATCCATTCCTGCCTCTCAATGTGGTCCGTGAGTGGCCCGATGGCCGGTCACGCCGGCATGGTCAACAAGGAACGCGTCGGGTAATCGCCCAGCGCCGCAGCGCCGCCGAGCCCCACGAGCTCCATCACAAAGCTAAATCCAGCGACGCGGCCACCGCATGCGATGACCAAATCGCGGGCAGCGGCCGCGGAGCCGCCGGTGGCGATGAGGTCGTCCACGATGAGCACACGTTCACCGTCATGGATGGCGTCCTCCTCTACCTCCATGGTGGCGGAGCCGTACTCGAGGGAGTAGCTCTGCGCCTTGACGGGCGGCGGCAGCTTGCCGGCCTTGCGCACGGCGATGAAGGCCTTGCCCATGCGTGCGGCCAAGGCCGGTCCGAAGAGGAAGCCACGGGCCTCGAGGCCGGCCACGGCGTCGATCTCGTCGGGCGCCACCGGCAGGCTCGCCACCAAGGCGTCCATGAGGATGGACAGCGCCCTGGCGTCGGCGAGCACGGGCATGAAGTCACGGAAGAGGATGCCGTCCTTAGGGAAGTCCCGCACCGAGCGGATGCGTGAAATGAGGTATTCGGCATCATCGGCATCGATGAGGCCGGGCTGCTCCAACGCGATGTCCTGTTGGGTCGTCATGGGATGTGCCGCCTCCGTGCTCAACGCTGGGATTCCTGAGACTGCGCGCCCTTGGCGTCGTCCTGGGACTGCTGGGCCTGCGGCTCCTCCTCGACGACCTGGGCCTCGACGTCCTCCTCGACGACCTGCTCGCCATCGGCCGGCGCGATCTGCGCGGGCTCCTGGCCCTGGGCGGTCTCGGTGTGGGCCTGCTCGCCGTCCTTCGGCAGCGGGTTGCCCTGCTCGTCCACCTCGTCGTCATGCACGTAGGCCGGACGCACGTACTCCTTGCTGATGGCGCGGAAGCTGAAGCGCATCGGGGAGCCCTCGCTCTCGAGCACGATCTCCTCGTACTCCTCGTCCACTTCCACGACCTTGCCGATCAGGGCGCCGATGGTGATGATCTCGGTGCCGGGGGCGAGGTTGGACCAGAAGTTCTTGCGCTCCTCCTGCTGCTTCTTGGCCTTACGGCTCTGGTAGACCATCATGGCGATCATGAAGACGAGCAGGATGATGAGGAACATGTACTCCATTGAGGACTCCTTGGGTCGGAACGGGGACGCGCATCGTGCCCCAGCGGAATGTCCAAGTCTAGAATCGCTTGCTGACATTCCCGTCGGTGTCCGGGGGCACCAGACCGAGGTGTTGCCAGGCCTTCGCGGTGGCGATGCGTCCCTTGGGGGTACGCACCAGGAACCCCTCGCGCAGCAGGTAGGGTTCGCACACCGTTTCGATCGTCTCGGTCTCCTCGCCCACCATGGCCGCCAGGTTGTTCACGCCGACGGGACCGCCGTTGAAGCTGCGCACGATGGCGTCCAGCACCGCCATGTCCAGGCGGTCCAACCCCTCCGTGTCGATCTGGTAGAGCGCAAGGGCCTGGCGCACGTCGTCGGGTCCCACGCTGTCCAGGTCATGCACGATGGCCCAGTCGCGCACGCGGCGCAGCAGACGGTTGGCGATGCGCGGCGTGCCGCGCGAACGGCGCGCCAGCTGCGTGGCAGCCCCCTCGTCCAGGGGCAGGCCGAGCACAGCGGCAGAACGGTCGATGAGCTTCTCGAGCTCGCCGACCGGATAGAAGTCGAGGTGGGCGGTGAAACCGAACCTGGCTCGCAGCGGCGAGGGCAGCATGCCCTCGCGGGTGGTGGCGCCGATGACCGTGAAGCGCGGCAGCGTCAACGGAATGGCGGAGGCACCGGGTCCCGTGCCCACCATGACGTCCACGCGGAAATCCTCCATGGCGATGTACAGGAGCTCCTCGGCGGCGCGCGGCAGACGGTGGATCTCGTCGATGAACAGCACCTCGCCCGCCTCCAGCGAGCTGAGGATGGAGGCGAGGTCGCCCGCGTGCTGGATGGCGGGGCCCGAGGTGACGCGGATGGGTACACCCATCTCGTTGGCCACGATCATGGCCAAGGTGGTCTTGCCGAGGCCGGGAGGTCCGGCCAGCAGGATGTGGTCCGGCGCAACGTCGCGCTTGCGCGCGGCATCCAGGAACAATTGCAGCTGCTCCTTGAGACGGGGCTGGCCGATGAAGCCCTCCAGGACATGGGGGCGCAGCTCCTCGTCACTGACCGGTTCGTTGCCGACCGGCGAGGCCGAGACCATGCGCAACGATTCCTCCTGCGCGTCCTCGTTGGCACCCTCGTAGGCGGTGTACTCGAGTTCCACGGATTACCTCCCCCGGTCGAACGAGGCCAATGCCAGTCTGAGGACGGTCGGAATGTCCTCGTCCCGCAATGGCACGGCGATGTCATGGTCCCTGATGGCGCGATCCACCGCGGCCTGCGCGTCCTGGTACCGCCATCCGAGGGACACCAAGCCCTCCACGACCTGCAACGCACCCGCGTCCTCGGGTTCCTTGCGCGCGGCCGTCGGGCCCTCCCCCGCACCGCCGTCCCCGTCGGCGGCCAGGTCGATGGAGCCCTTGAGCTCGAGGATGATCTTCTGGGCTCCCTTCCTGCCCAGACCAGGCGCCTTGGCCAACGCCGCGGCGTCCTCCTGGTGGATGGCCTGCGCCAGCTGCGCCGGAGGCAGCGTGGAAAGCAGCGACAGCGCGACCTTGGGGCCGATGCCGCTGACCTTCTGCAGTTGCAGGAACATGCGCTTGGCCTGCACGGACAGGAATCCGAAGAGCGTCACGGCGTCCTGCCCCACGCTCAGGATGGTGTGCACGGTGGCGTCCTGGCCGGTGTGCATCGTGGCGAGGTCGCCCTGCGGCATGCGGACCTCAAAGCCGATGCCGTGCACGTCGATGATGGCCGTGGCGCCCTCGATGGCACCTACGGTGCCGGTGAGCGTGCCGATCATGGTGGTCCTCCCGATGATGTTCGAACGGATGTTCGACCAGTCTACATGCCTCTCTTGACGCCCTTGCGGCTGTTGGCCCGCTGGGCGGCCTTGGCCCACTGGCGCTGGGCCGGCGTCAGGTGCTGCTCGCGCTCGCCGCCCTCCAGGGCACCGGCGGGGCGCAGCGCATGGCAGATGGCGATGGCCAGGGCATCGGCGGCATCCGCCGGCTTGGGCAACGTATTGAGGTTGAGCAGGCGTGCCACCATGCGCTCCATCTGGATCTTCTCCGCCCGCCCGTTGCCCGTGATGGCCAGTTTCGATTCGGAAGGGGTATGGAGGGCCACGGGGATGCCCCGCTGTGCGGCGGCGAGCATGGCCATGCCGGCCGCCTGCGCCGTGCCCAGGACGGTGTTGCGGTTCTCCTGGGCGAAGACGCGCTCGATGGATACGGTGTCGGGGGCGAACCTGTCTATCTTGGCGGCCAGGCCGTTGTAGATGGCGAGCAGACGCAGGTCCTGCGACAGATGGGGATCCGAGCGCACGACATCGACGTGGATAAACGAAAGCCGGCGGTTCGCGCCGGCTTCGATCACGCCGACCCCGCACCGTGTCAGGCCGGGATCGACGCCGAGGATGATCACTGGTGGACTACTCCTCGTCGAGCTGGGCCATCACCTCGTCGGAGGCGGTCCAGTTGCTGTAGATGTTCTGCACGTCGTCCAGGTCGTCGAGGGCGTCGATGAGCGTGGCGACCTTGCGGGCATCGTCGAGGCCGAGGTCCACCTCGGTCTTCGGCATCATGACCAGGTCGGCGGAATCGTAGTCGATGCCGGCGTCCTGCAGGGCCTGGCGCACGGTGATCATGTCGGACGGATCGGTCACGACGGTGTAGACGTCGCCATCATCGGTCACATCCTCGGCGCCGGCCTCGGCGGCCTTCTCGAACAGGGTGTCGAAGTCGACGCCCTCGGCGGCCACCACGATGGAACCCTTGCGCTCGAAGTTGAAGCTCACGGAGCCGGAGGTGGCCAGGGAGCCGCCGCGCTTGGTGAGCGTGGAGCGCACCTCGGCGGCCGCGCGGTTGCGGTTGTCGGTGAGGCACTCGATGATCAGGCCCACGCCGGCCGGGGCGTAGCCTTCGTACACGATGTCCTCATAGTTGGCGCCACCGGCCTCCTCACCGGAGCCACGCTTGACGGCGCGCTTGATGTTGTCGGCCGGCATCGAGTTCTTCTTGGCCTTGTAGATGGCGTCGTACAGCGCAGGATTGCCGTCGGGGTCGCCGCCGCCCTGGCGCGCCGCGATCTCGATGTTCTTGATGAGCTTGGCGAAGAGCTTGCCGCGCTTGGCGTCGATGGCGGCCTTCTTGTGCTTCGTGGTCGCCCACTTGGAATGTCCGGACATGAATGCTCCTGAAACGGTTCGGGTACGGTAAACGACTTGATTCTAAGGCGGTTCTACGACAAGGCCCGACGGTAGACCCCAAGCACCTGGTCCGTAACGGTGGCCCAGTCGAAGTCCCGGGAACGCCGCCTGCCCTCCTCTCGCAGCCTGGAACGCTCCCCCGTGTCGTCGAGCAGGGCGAGGACCTTGTCCGCGAGGTCGGATGCGTCACGGTTCGCGAACAGCCTGGCGCTCGTGCCGTCCTCGGTCACGTCCACGAACGCGGGCAGGTCGGATGCCACGACCGGGCAGGCCGCCGCCATCGCCTCGGCGAGCACGATGCCGAAGCTCTCTCCGCCGGTCTGGGGGGCCACGTAGAGCGTCAGGGACCGGTAGAAGCGCGCCTTGTCCTCGTCGCTGATGCGTCCCAGGAACTCCACATGCCCCAGGACCGACTGCGGGTCCCGGCAAGTCTCCTCGATGGTCTTGCGGCCAGCCTCCTCGCCGTCGCCGGCCACGAGGAAGCGCGCGTGCAGATACTGTTCGAGGATGCGTTCCGCGGCCCGGATGTAGACCGCGAATCCTTTGCGCTCCTCGCCGATGCGCCCCAGGAAGCCTATGGTCGGTTCCCCGGCCCGGCCAGTCCAGTCCGGATTCACGTCGCCATCGGCGAACATGGCGCGGTGGATGCCATTGGGGATCACTTGGCGGTGCACCGATTCGGGCAGGTAATGGTCCGCGGTCCGTCCGGCCGCCGGGGACACATAGATGGCCTCCCGCAGGGGCGACAGGTAGCGGTCCAGGTAGTTGCCGAACAGTTTGAGCGCCCGCGGGTACGGTTCGATGGAGGCATGGAAGGTGGCCACCATGGGCGGCGCATCATGCATCGCCAACGGCTTGTGGCTCATCGACGGTGTCTCCGGCTCGTGCAGGTGCAGGATGTCGAACTGGCCCTGGCGCACCCAGCGGCGCGTCTGCATGCCGGTGATCAGGAAATAGCTCAGGTGCGCCCAGGACCCGTTGTAGGGGATGGCGAACGAGGAGCCGTTGGTCTGCACCCACAACGGCATGTCCTTGGTGCGCCGTCCCGGCGCGAACACCGATACCTGGTGGCCGCGGGAGATCAGCTCCTCGGCGAAGTCACGGATGTGGTTCTGCACGCCCCCCGGCGTCTCGAAGGAATACGGCGAGATGATGCCGATGCGCAGGGAACGCTGCCCCCGTTGCGGGGACCCTCCGGAAAACTCAACGTGCGAAGACATACCATGGAATCTTTCTGCACCCACTCGACTTTCCTGGCCGCGGTGCATCACCGCTCCCCACGCGCCCGGTCCATCGCCTCGCGCCGCGCTACGACCTCGGCCGGCACCGCATGCATGCGCGACAGGTCGAGGTCCTCCAGGAACAGCGGTTGCAGCATGTGCCAGTCCTGCGGAGCGTCGGCTATGCCCCGCGCCCACATGTCCACCCACGCCTGGCTGATGGCGCGGATCGCCTCCTCGCGCGGCAGGTCCAGGTATGGCGTGACGTCCACGGGCCCGCTCACCACACACACGTACCCATTGGGCGTGCCGGCACGCTTGCGGCGCTCGCCGTGCAGGGTCTCGCGCACGGTGTTCACCACGTACAGCGGCCTGCCGGTGTCATAGGCCAGCGTGGCGGGGCCGCGGGCCACGCGGATGGTCGAGCCGAAGGCCTCGACGAATTCGCCGTTGCGTCCCAGGTCGCGGTCGGCCAGCAGGGGCACGAGCGTGTGTGGGTCGCGCAGCGCCTCCTCGAGCAGACCGGTCAGGTGCGGGGTGCCGGTGAGCAGGATGCGGATGCCGAGCGATTCACGGATGTCGATGAACATGCGCAGCGTGCGCTCGTCGGCGAGCCGTTCGGCGACGGTGGTGACGGGCGCCACGGCGAATTGCGCCCAGAAGCCGTCGTAGTCCCAGTTGCCCTGGTGGCCCATGGCGATGGGCGCCGAGCCGTCACCGTGCGAGGGATTGGTCAGCTCGATGAGGGACGCCAGGCCGTCGCCGTCGCCGCGCACACGCGCCATGAGCTGTTCCTTGGTACGTCCCGCCACGGTGAGCGCCTCGGAGAAGTACGTGAAGTACGAGCGCATCCCCTGTCGCGACAGTTTGCGCAGCCGACGCCGGTCGACCGCCGACGGATCCGCCTCTCCCCCGTTTTCCTGCGCATCACGCCACGCGAGCACGTGCGCCAGGTTGCGTTCGAGCTGGCGCACGCCGCCCACGCGCAGCAGCCATGCGAAGTCGGCGCCGGCCAGGAACCCGCCGCGCACGATCGCCTCCGGGATGCGGTGGGCGTGGTACGCCACCCATGGCATGAGCCCATCGAACATGCTTCCTCCTTGTGGTCGGATGTCGGGGTGCCAGGTCCGGACGACGAATATGAAAAACGGGTCCCGCAGGGACCCGTGCGTGCCGGTCCGCTCAGTGCGTTCCGGGGGTGGCCTGCGAGGGGCCGGAGGTGTCATCCTCCTCGCCGATCAGGCCATGGGCCTCGTGCAGCCGCTGGAAGACGGTGATGGTGCCCAGGATGGCCAGAATGGCCATGGCGGCCATGAGCCAGACGTCCATGTGGGTCAGTCCCGTCAGCGCCATGCCGATGAGGATGATGGTCAGGCGGTCGGAGCGCGTGGCCACGCCGCCCTTGGCCTCGGCGCCCACCGCCTGGGCGCGGGCACGGGCGTAGGAGGTCACGAAGGAGGTCATGACGGCGTACAGCGCGCACCACATGCCCGCCACCGCCATCCAGTTGCCGTACTGGTCGCCGGTGGCCAGCGTCTCGCCGATGATCTGCTCGAAGAAATAGATGATGACGCCCAGCAGCACGGCCCAGTCGGCGACGCGGTCGAGCGTGGAGTCAAGGAAGGCGCCGAACCGCGTGCCCCCGGTGGTCAGGGCCGCCACCGAGCCGTCCAACGAGTCGAAGATGACCAGGATGGTGAGCACCACGGCGCCCCAGAAGAGCCATCCGGTGATGCCGGTGGCGATGCCGACGACGATGGTGCCCACGGCCCCGATCACGGTGACGGCGTTGGCGGTCAGGCCGCACTTGACCAGCCCCTTGGCGATGGGGTTGATGAGGCGCTTGAACCAGGGGCGCAGCTTTTCCAGCATGGTGTTGTCATTCCTTGGATTGTGCCGGCCACGGGACATGCGGCCGTGGGATATGGACGGATAAAATATATATATCATGTGTCCATGGCCATGGCGCGCGAAGATGCCCGGCCGCCGTCCCTCGCGGCGGGCGGGCATCTTCGGTGTCAGTCGGCGATGGCCGCCTCGTAGTCGTCCTTGGAGCTCACCTGGACACGCTTGGCGATGGCCCTGAGGATGCCGGCGCGGGCCTCGTCGACCGGCACGCCGTTGAGCTGGCTGCCGTCGCGGAAACGGAAGCTCACGGCGTTGTTGTTCATATCCTCCTCGCCCACGATGATGATGAACGGGACCTTCGACTTGGAGGCGTTGCGGATCTTCTTGCCGAAGCGGTCGTCGGAGTTGTCCATCTCCACGCGCACGAGGTCCTCCTCAAGGGAGTCCATGAAACGCTGCAGGTGCGGGGCGAACTCGTCGGCCACCGGCACGCCCAGCGCCTGTACGGGGGCCAGCCACGCCGGGAAGGCGCCCGCGTAGTGCTCGAGCAGGATGGCGAAGAAGCGCTCGATGGAGCCGAAGAGGGCACGGTGGATCATGACCGGACGCTGGTGCGTGCCGTCGGGTGCGATGTACTCGAGCTGGAAGCGCTCGGGCAGGTTGAAGTCGAGCTGGATGGTCGACACCTGCCAGGTGCGGCCGATCGCGTCGCGGGCCTGCACGGAGATCTTCGGGCCGTAGAAGGCGGCGCCGCCCGGGTCGGCCACGAGCTCGAGGCCGGATTCCTCGGCGACCTCGGCCAGGGTATTGGTGGCCTCCTCCCAGATCTCGTCCGAGCCGACGAACTTGTGCTCGTCCTTGGTGGACAGCTCGAGGTAGAAGTCGTTCAGGCCGTAGTCCTTGAGCAGCTGGAGCACGAAGTTGAGCAGGTTCTTGAGCTCGTCGCGCATCTGCTCGCGCGTGCAGTAGATGTGCGAGTCGTCCTGGGTCAGGCCGCGCACGCGGGTCAGGCCGTGCACGACGCCGGACTTCTCGTAGCGGTAGACGGTGCCGAACTCGAAGAGGCGCAGCGGCAGCTCGCGGTAGGAGCGCTGGCGGGACTTGAAGATGAGGTTGTGCATCGGGCAGTTCATCGGCTTGAGGTAGTAGTCGAAGCCCTGCTTGACGATGTTGCTCTCGGCGTCCTTTTCCTCGTCGAGGTGCATCGGCGGATACATGCCGTCCTTGTACCACTGCAGGTGGCCGGAGGTCTCATACAGGCCGCCCTTGGTGATGTGCGGGGTCTGCACGAAGCTGTAATGGTGCTTGCGGTGCATCTCGCGCGAGTAATCCTCCATGGCGTTGATGACCGCGGCGCCCTTGGGGTGGAACACCGCCAGACCCGGTCCGATCTCGTCCGGGAAGCTGAAGAGGTCCATCTCCTGGCCGAGCTTGCGGTGGTCGCGCTTGGCGGCCTCCTCGAGGCGCTGCTGGTAAGCCTTGAGCTCGTCCTTGGTGGGGAATGCGACGCCGTAGATGCGCTGGAGCATCGGGTTGGCCTCGGAACCCTTCCAGTAGGCGGCGGCGGCGCGCTCGAGCTTGAATGCCTTGATGTAGCGCGTGTTCGGCAGGTGCGGTCCGCGGCACAGGTCGCTCCACACGACGTTGCCCTCGCGGTCCACGTTGTCGTACATGCTCAGTTCCTTGTCGCCGATCTCCACGGCGGCCTCGGTGCCGAGGGCGTCCTCCTTGTCGCGGATGAGCTCGAGCTTGTAGGGCTGGTCGGTCTCTTCCTTGAGGGCCTCCTCCTCGCTGACCACACGACGCTGGAAGCGCTGCGACGACTTGATGACGCGCTGCATGTGCTTCTCGATGTCCTTGAGGTCATCGGGGGTGAAGGGCTCGTCGACGTCGAAATCGTAGTAGAAACCGTTCTCGATGACCGGCCCGATGCCGAGCTTGGCGTCCGGACGGATCTCCTGGACCGCCTGGGCCATGACGTGGGTCGCGGAATGGCGCATGATCGCGATGCCGTCCTCGGAGTCCAGGGCGATGGATTCCACGGCGTCGCCGTCCTTGAGCGGCGTGTACAGGTCGCGGGGTTCGCCGTTGAGGCGCACGGCGATGATGTCCTTGTCGTCGGCGAACAGCTGGACACCGGTCTGGTCTGCACTCACCTCCTTGGGTTCGCCGTTGACCGTGATGGAGATGGTTGCTTCAGCCATAGGGGTTGTCCTTTGCTATCTGGGCCCGCGTTACTAATGGGCAGGCCGGGACTTTCACATTGCATAGCCAATCTAGGGGCCACGCCAGACAACCCCGTCCCACGGTCCAGGGTCGACGGGACTGGATTGTCCAGGGAAAGGAGGACGCGGGACGACCACTGTCCCGGGCAAAGAAAAATCCGGGTCGCATGGACCCGGATCGATGGGAGCGGACAACGGGACTCGGACCCGCGGTCTCGACCTTGGCAAGGTCGCGCTTTACCAACTAAGCTATGTCCGCAAAGAGCTGTCAGGATGGGAAGCCATCCGAAGACGAGACACCACTATATCGGATGATGTCCGATGTGGCAAATCGATGTGTCGTTACCGTTCCGGACCGAAGGGCAGATGCCGAAAGCCGGTCCGGACGGGAACGCTGATGCCTACAACAGGGCGATGGCGCTGGTGCCTCCGTAGACGCCCGCGCCCGTCATGCCGGACAAGAGCACGAGGTTGAGGCAGAAGCCCACCAGTGCGCCGATACCGGCCATCTTCGCGCATTTCGGCTTGGTCCTGTGCCACACGAGGAAGAGGATGAGGCCCACCAAGGGGATCAGGAATCCCAGGACGGCCCAGCCGAAGGACCCGGAGTCGTTCGGGTTCGTGTAGGGTTGCCGTGGCGGATATCCCTGGTAGGGCTGCTGGGGGTACATGTTGGGCTGTTGCCCGTAAGGTTGCTGTCCATAGGGCTGGCCCTGGTAGGGCTGTCCGTACGCTGATCCATACTGCTGCCCCTGGTACTGTTGTCCTTGGTACTGACCTTGTTGGGTCTGCTGGGGTTGTTCCGGGGCGCCGAAGGGATATTGCGGCGTGCCGGTCTGGCCGTACGGCAGCTGGCCGGAGGAACCTTCTTGCGTGCCGTTGGGGTCGTTGCCGTAGGAATGCTGCGAATTGCTCATGGGGCCTCCTTGGATGGTGCGACCACTATACCAGCCCCGCCTTCAGGATGGCGCGACGATGAAACGCACGAGGCCCGGTCCCCAATGGGACCGGGCCTCGTGACCGATGGTGGGTGTACAAGGAATCGAACCTTGGACCCCTTCCGTGTGAAGGAAGTGCGCTAGCCGCTGCGCCATACACCCATATTCTGTTATCGCCGGCGTTGCCGACCTGGTGGGCGATACAAGATTCGAACTTGTGACCCCTTCCGTGTCAGGGAAGTGCGCTACCTCTGCGCCAACCGCCCGGGTCCGTTTGTTCAGTTATGGAGGTGGGTACGGGAG
>JAXJQE010000004.1:0-4985 GCA_036311305.1 Bifidobacterium sp. | reverse complement strand
CGACAACCGCATCCTGCACAACCTGTGCGTGGACACGTGGATGTACATCTCGCGCGGCGTGTTCGTGCAGGTGCCCGTCAAGGGCGCCACCGGTTCCTCCACGATGCCCCACAAGGTCAACCCCATCCGCTTCGAGAACGCCGAGGCCAACCTCGAGCTGTCCTGCGCGCTGCTGGACACGCTGGCCGCCACGCTCGTCGAGTCCCGCTGGCAGCGCGACCTGACCGACTCCACCACGCAGCGCAACATCGGTTCCGCCCTCGGCTACTCGGTGCTCGCCCTGAACAACCTGCTCGGGGGCCTCGACTCCATCCATCCGGGCAAGGACGCCATGGCCGCCGAGCTGGACGCCAACTGGGAGGTGCTCGGCGAGCCCATCCAGACCGCCATGCGCGCCGCCGAACTCGCCGGCCTGTCCGGCATGGAGCGGCCGTACGAGAAGGTCAAGGAGCTCATGCGCGGCAAGCGCATCGGCCGGGCGGACGTCGAGGCCTTCATCGACACCCTCGCCTTCGACGACGCCACCGCCGCGCGCCTCAAGGCGCTGACGCCCGCCACCTACGTGGGCGCCGCCTCCTCGCTGGTCGCCTACGACCGCTGAGGCTTGGCAGGACATGCCGTACAATAGGTAGGTCTTGCAACCGGCCGTGGCGGGGCGAACCCGCCACGGCGGTCCACATTCCTACCGGAAGGGGCTCGATGAGCACCAAGCGTGACGCCGACGGCGCCGCGGCCACCGCCGCGTGCCCGGCGGAACCGTCGCCGCACGACGACGTCCTCGTGGCGGACATCGCGCCACGGCGCACCCACGTCTTCGCCGACCTGTTCCACGCCGGCGTCGCCCTGGTCGTCGGCGTCGTCGTGCTGCTGTTCGCCATCTACCTGCGCGGCGTCACCTCCGGCGTGGAGAGCGACGCGCGCTCCGCCGCCGACGCGCTCGACTGGCTCCTGGACGTGCCCGCCTCGCTGCTGCAGCAGCTCGTCGTGCTCATCGTCACGGTCATCGTGCTCGTCCAGCTCATCGTCAACAAGGCGTGGCTGCAGACCGCGTGGTCCGTGGGCGCCCTGCTGCTCGGCTTCGCGGGCGCCTGGGGCGTCTCGCTGCTGCTCACGCAGACCGGCAACCCGCTGATCATCTCCGCGCTGCGCACCGCCGGCACCCAGCCCGGCGCCTCCCTGTTGCCCGACTTCTACGCCCCGCTGTCCGCGTTCCTGACCATGGCCGGTCCCCGCCGCATGCGCTCGGCAGTCAAATGGGGCTGGAACATCCTCGCCGTCGGGGCGGTCATCCTCATCATCGGCTCGTGGAACTCGGTCATCGGCGTCGTCGTCTCCGTGTGCATCGGCCGCATCGTCGGCTTGGTCATCCGTTTCGCCGTGGGCACGAGCAACTCGGGCGCCTGGGGCGAGCAGGTCGTGCAGGCGCTGCGCACCATCGGACTCGAGCCGCGCTCGCTCAGGCGCGCCCACCACGACGACGCCGAGGGCGTGCTCTACGCGTCCCTGGCCGACGACCTCGTCGAGAATTCGCGCATGTACGACCTCGAGGACCAGGAGGGGCACCGCTACGTGGTGTCCGTGCTGGACAACCAGGTGCACCTGACCGGCTACTTCAGCCAGATGTGGCAGCTCATCCGCCTCAACGGCGTGGCCGTGCGCCACGACCGTTCCGCGATCTCCGCCACCCACCACCACTACGAGATGGCCAACGGTCTGCTGTCCATCGGGCTGCCCGCGCCGCGCGCCTACGGCGTGGCCGACGTGGAGGAGTCCTCCATCCTCGTGCTCGACGCCGACGAGCCGCCGCTGGCCTGCTCGCCCAAGGAGCTGGACGACCGGCTCGCCGAAGGCTACCTGCGCTACCTGGGCCGGGCCCACGAACGCGGCTTCACCCACCGGCACATCACCGCGGACACGCTGGCGCTCACCCCGCAGGGCGAGCCGTTCCTGGCCGGCTGGCAGAACGGCGACTACGCCAGCTCGTCGGCGAACATCTCCCTGGACAAGGTGCAGATGCTCGCCCTGTTCGCCACCGCGATCGGCGTGGATCGCACCGTCGCGGCCGCCGTACGCGCCTGGGGCGACGATACCGTCATCAACCTCATCCCCTTCGTGCAGAAGGTCGCCGTGCCGGCCTCCACGCGCGACCTGGAGGGCTGGGACAAGCAGCTGCTCGAGAACCTGCGCAAGGCCATGGGCGCGCTGGCGCCCGAGGAGGTCAGCGAATCGCTCGAACAGGTCACGCTCTCGCGCTTCAGCCTGCGTTCCTTCTTCGCGCTGGCGCTGCTCGTGGTGGCCGTGGCCGTCGTGTTCACGCAGCTCAACCCCACCGAGATGGTCAAGGCCGTCAAGGACGCCAACCTGTGGATGGGCCTGGTGTGCCTCGTGTTCAGCTTCCTGGCGTGGGTCGGCTCCGCCTGGGCGCTGGGCGCCTTCATGGACCGCGACAAGCGCAGCATGATCGGCCTGCTGTGCTCGCAGATGGCCGCGGGCTTCACCGCCGTGTCCATGCCCGCGGGCATCGGCCCCGCCTTCGTCAACCTGCAGTACCTGCGCAAGTCCGGCTACCGCAACACGGTGGCCACGGCCATCATGAGCGCCGTGCTCGCCGTGCAGGCCGTCATCACCGTGGTGCTGCTCATCATCATCGGCATCTTCACCGGCAAGAACACGCTGTCCGGCATGATCCCCACCAACACGCTCATCCTGGTGATCGCCGCGGTGGCCCTCGTCGTGTCCGTCGCCATGGCGATCCCGCCCGTGCGCAAGAAGGTCACCGACACCTACCTGCCGCTGGTCAAGTCCTACGCGCGCAGCCTGCTCGAGACCCTCACCCAGCCCAAGCAGCTCATGGGCTCGGTCGCCGGTTCCCTGCTGCTCAACCTGTCCACCGGCTTCGGCTTCTGGGCGGCCCTGCTGGCCTTCGGCTACTGGATGAACCCCATCGAGGTCACCTTCATCTTCTTGCTGGCCAACACGCTGGGCTCCGCGGTGCCGACCCCGGGCGGCCTGGGCGCCGTGGAGGCGGCCCTGTCCGTGGCGTTCACCGCCGTCGGCGTGCCCTCCACGATCGCCGTCTCGGCCACGCTGGTGTACCGCATCGCCTTCTACTGGCTGCGCATCCCCGTGGGCGCCCTGGCCATGCAATGGCTCAACCGCCACGATTTGATCTGAAATGGGACAATCTCGCCGCCCGACAGCGAAAAAAGTGGTGAAAACCCTACGAAAAGGCCGACTTTCGGCATGTCTTGCGCTAAGATTCTGAGTTGAACATGTGGTTGACCGTGCAATAGGGTCGGCCCCTGAACCAAGAAGGATGCTCACATGGCATACAACAAGTCTGACCTCGTTACGAAGATCGCGCAGAAGTCCCACCTGACCAAGGCACAGGCTGAGGCGGCCGTCAACGCATTCCAGGATGTGTTCGTCGAGGCGATGAAGTCCGGCGAAGGCCTCAAGCTCACCGGCCTGTTCTCCGCCGAGCGCGTCAAGCGCGCCGCCCGCACGGGCCGCAACCCGCGCACCGGCGAGACCATCGAGATCCCCGCGACCTACGGCGTGCGCATCTCCGCCGGTTCCCTGCTGAAGAAGGCCGTCACCGAGTGACCTCGCCGATCCTTCACCGATCGTAAGGACCCCTGCCATGGCGGCAGGGGTCCTTGGCGTTCAGGGCCCGGCGTCCGCTTCCACGTCCGGCGCCGCGGCGCCGGCGGATGCGTCGGCGCCTGCCACGGTGAGTCCCGTGCCGCCGCGGCCCATGCGGCCCTGCCAGTACGTGGTGCCCGCGTAAGTGGCCGCCAGGCACGAGCGGAAATGCTCCTCGTGGCCCGTCACCGCCGGCGAGCCCAGGTCGGAGGCGTTCGCCCACGCGGCCTCGTGGTATTTCATGTAATGCGTAAATTCATTGCCGTCGATGGCGTCGGGCACCACGGCGCCGGACAGCAGCCGGTCGTCGGCGTCGCTGTCCGTGACCGCGCCGCGCACGGTCAGCCACGACTCGCTTGCCGGGTTGGACGCCCCGTCCAGCGCGGCGACGAGCTCGTCCTCCATCTCCACGCTGGTCACCCACGTGTCCGCGCCGATCGGGTGGCCCGCGACGGGCGAGCCGGCCGTGACCACGTGCTCCACGCGGAAGCGGTCCGTGCAGTCCGCGGCCACCGCGGCGGCGACGATGCCGCCCTGCGAATGGCCCACCAGCGCCACGGGCTCGTCGGCACCGATGCCGGCGCCCTCCATCGCGGCGACCACCATGCGCACGCTGTCCGCGCGCTGGCGTTGGTCCGCGTCGCCGCTCATCGCCTCGCCGTTCTGGCTCCAGCCGAAGGGGGAGTCCGCGTGGCCGTCGGTGCCGGGGATGGTCACCAGCCAGCCGTGCGAACCGTCCGGACGGTCGTAGCGGGAGATGGCGATCGTCGCGTACGACAGGCCGTCCTCCTCCAGGCCGTTCGCCTCGCCGAGCAGACGCAGGCCGTGCAACGCGTCGGCCACGCCGCCGGCGGCGCCCACGGGGCCCGTCTCGCCGGTGTCGACCTGCGTGAGGGTAAGGTGGTCGCCCTGCTTGAGGTCCCCGTACGCGGCCACCCAGGGCGCCAGGCCGACCAGTCCCTGGTTGACGTCGGTGCCCGTGCCGTCGGAGCGCGTGACGCCCGCGGCCAGGATGCTGAGCAGCGAGTTGGTGCCGGTCCCGGCGCCCAGGGCGGCCGAGCCGATCGCGGCGAGCACGCCCTCCTGCATCCACGCGGTGGCGCGCGAGGCGCCGATGGGGGAGAAGCCGGTGCCTTCCTTGAGGCCCGATATGGTGCCGCCCGCCACCGCGGCCACCAGCGCCGTCAGGGCCACGGACTGCGGCGCCAGCAGCGCCATCGCCCTGACGCCCTGGTTGACGGCGTCGCGCGCCGTGCGCTCGGCGTCCGCGTACAGGCCGGCCGCGCGCGCCACCAGGTCCGCCAGGCGCCGGCACTCGTCGGCCGCCTCGGTGCAGGCGG
>JAXJQE010000003.1:0-13213 GCA_036311305.1 Bifidobacterium sp. | reverse complement strand
GCCCCTGCCCGGCGGTCGACGCCGGGCAGGGGCCCGTCCGTAATGCGCGAGATGCGCGCGGGAACACTAGCGGTTCATGATCTTGCTCAGCGACATCACGCGCGGCGAGTCGAACACCAGGTCGGTGGGGACGACCTTGCCGTCCTCGTCGCACAGCGGGATGCGCCAGTTGGCGTACTCGGTGGACGTGCCCGGCTGGTTCTGCGAGCGCGTCTCGCCGACGCCGTCGACGAGCGCGGCCTGCAGCAGCAGGCTCGGCGCGTCCTTGAGTATGGCGTGCATGGCCTCGACGATCTGCTGGATGTGGCCGTCGACGTCCGCGGCGGCGTCGGCCGGCAGCCAACCGCCGTCGACGAGCAGGTCGAGCATCGCCTGGCGCTCCGCGGTCGCGGACTTCTGGAACTCCTCGACCGGCTCGCTCAGCAGCCCGAGCTCCTCGCGCAGCTTGACGTGCTCGAACTCGAGGTAGCCGGCGGTCGGCGGCAGGTCGTGCGTGGTGACGGACGCCAGCGAGTACTTGCGGTACGTGTCCGGCATCGCGTACGGGTCGCCGGCGTTGGGGGAGTCGTCGACGCGCGCGAACCACTCGACGGTGGTGCCGAGCACGCCGTGGTCGCCGAGGACCTTGCGCACGTAGTCGGGCACGGTGCCGAGGTCCTCGCCGATGACCATGCCGTCGGCGCGCATCGCCTCGATGGACAGGATCGCGAGCATCGCGCGGTAGTTGTATGTGACGTACGCGCCGCCCTTGGCGCCCTTGCCGGCGGGGATCCACCACAGGCGGAACATGCCGAGCACGTGGTCGATGCGGATGGCGCCGGCGCGGGTGAACATGTTGTGCACCATGTCCTGGTAGACGGCGTAGCCGGTCTCCTCCATGTAGTTGGGGTTGAACGGCGGCTGGCCCCAGTCCTGGCCCTGCTGGTTGTAGAAGTCCGGCGGGCAGCCGACGGTCACGGTGCCGACGGCGAAGCGCTCCGGGCTCCACCACACGTCGGAGCCGTAGGTGTGCACGCCGACGGCCATGTCCTGCATGAGGCCGAGGGCCATGCCCGCGTCCTTGGCGGCCGTCTGCGCGGCGGTGACCTGCTGCGCGGCGATCCACTGTAGCCAGCACTCGAAGTCGTAGAGGTCCTTGTTGTCCTGCTCGAGCGCGGCGACCTCCGGGCTCGTCTTCGTGTACTGGTGGAACCAGTCGTTCTCGGCGTTCCACGGCGCGCCCCACACCTGGAACGCGACCGACCACAGCGCGAACGCGCGCAGGTCCTCGCCGGCCTCCTTGCGGAACTCGTCGAACGCGGCCTGGCGCTCCGGCGTGCGGCCCGCGTCGAAGATGACGCGCAGCGCGGCGCGCTTGGCGTCCCACGCGGCGTTGATGTCCATCGGCTCGGGGTTCGTGTTCTGCGCGGCGACCGACCCGTGCAGCTCGGCGACCTTCTTCGCGTCCTCGTCGGAGAGGCTCGCGAACTCCTCGACCTCCTGCGGGCGGATCAGCGTGACGTTGAGGAAGCGGCGCGACTCCGGCAGGTACGGCGACGGCTCGAGCGGCGTGATCGGCGCGGTCGCGTGGATCGGGTTGATGAGCATGAAGTCGGCGCCCGACTTGCTGGCGGCGTCGCTGGCGAGCATCTTGAGGTCGCCGTAGTCGCCGACTCCCCACGAGTCCGCGGAGCGCACGGAGTAGAACTGCGCCATCCAGCCCCAGCGCTGCTGGTCCTGCACGGCCTGCGGCACGGGGATGCGCGCCGGCGCGACGAGCAGCGCGGCGCTGCCCGTGCGCTCGCCGTCCTCGACGGTGAGCGTGTGGTAGCCGACCGGCAGCTCGTCCGCGAGCGTGAGCGTGTACACGGTCACGTCGCCGTCGGTGCCCGACTCGGCGACCTCCCCGAGGAGGTCCTCGTAGTCGGTGCCGTCCTCGAGCGTGAGCTTGAGCGTGGGCGTGCCGTGCTTGATGTGGATCTCGACGGCGCTGTCCGTGCCGAGGAACTTGACGACGGTCGGCGGCACGATGCGCTCGCGCTTGGCGTCCGTGCGCTCCTTGATGGCGGCCTCGATGGCCTCGTCGCTCGACGCGTCGATGCCGAGGGCCTTGAGGACGGTGACGAGCACGTCGTCCTCGATCTCGACGTACGTGCCCAGCTGGTCGATGTACGAGGTGCTGATGCCGGCGTCGTTCGCCAGCTTGATGAGCGGCCGGGCGAGGCGCTCCTCGCTCTCGTGCTGCGTGGTCTTGGTGGTGGTATCCGGCATCCTTGCGCTCACTTTCTCCTGCCTGTTCAGATATGCTGGACACATCCCGACATCGTTGTGGATGCGTCCCATCTCGTGAGACAGTATAGCCAATTCTGAAAGCGTTTGCAAGGGGTGCAAGTGTGTCGGTATTGCGTGGAAAACCACGGATTTTGTCAAACCATGGCGTGTCGCGCGGTATCGGTTTTGTTCCCACGTTTGCACAACACGGGCCGTCCGGTGCAACGGACGGCCCGGAGTGGTTTCCCGCAGGGGTCCTACTGCAGGATGGCAAAGGACTGCGCCGGGAGGGTCAGCGTCGTGTAGTCGAGGGACGGGTCGCCGATCGCGTAGCTGATCGTGCGGGCCTCGCTGCCGTCGCCGGGGGCGAGCTCGACGGTCTCGGTGTCGCGGCCGGGGTTGACGGCGACGATCGCGGAGACCTCGTCGCCGGAGTCGTCCGTGCCGGTGCGCTTGAAGACGTAGGAGCGGTGCTCGTCGTCGCCGAAGAGCGTCGCGTAGGCGGCGCCGGGGCGGAAGGCGGGGGAGTCGGCGCGCGCGGCGAGGACGTCGTGCACGGTGTGCCAGATCGAGTCGCCGTTGTCCATCTGCGAGGCCACCGTCGGGCGGTCGGAACGCTCGTCGACGGGCAGGTAGAGGGCGTCGGGGGCGGCGGTGGAGAAGCCGTCGTTCGCCGAGCCGTCCCACTGCATGGGCGTGCGCGAGCCGGTGCGCGTGTAGGCGCCCTCCTTCGTGGGCAGGTCGCGGTAGCGCATGCCCAGATCGTCGCCGTAGTAGATGAACGGCACGCCGGGCATGAGCATCAGCGTCGCCCACGCCAGGCGGATCTCGCGCTCACCGAGGCGCGGCGAGACGCGCGAGGTGTCGTGGTTGCAGGTGATGAAGTCGAAGTAGCCGCCGAGCTCCTGGGCGCTCGCCAGGCGCGGCTCGTACTCCCTGAGGAAGCGGCCGATGCCGGTGCCGGAGTCGGCGTTGAAGTAGCTGTGGTCGTGCTCGTGCTCGAGCGGGGTGTCGGTGTCGCGCAGCAGCATGCTGTAGCCGTTCGGGTGGCCGTCCCAGCGCCAGTCGAGGTAGAAGTCCATGTCGAAGCCGGCCTTGAGGGACTCGTCCGGGCGCCCCCACTCGGAGACGAAGACGGCGTCGGGGAACTCCTCGCGGATCTGCCTGAACATGTACCGCCACGTTCGGATGGTGAAGGGCTTGCCGTCGTCGTCGCGCTTGACGAGGGAGTCGGCCATGTCCACGCGGAAGCCGTCGGCGCCGCGCGAGAGCCAGAAGCGCATGACGTCCAGCATCGCCGAGCAGGTGTTGAGGGCGGCCTCGCCCATGGCCGGCCGCTCCCAGGAGCGCGCCGGGTGCGCGAAACCGTAGTTGAGCGCGGGCTGGAAGCCGAAGAAGTTGACGATGTAGGCGCCGTTGCGCGGGTGTTCGCCGCCGATGAAGGGCAGGCCGTCGCCGCCGGTGATCCAGTAGTCGGTCCACACGTAGCGGTCGGTGTACGTGTTCGGCCTGTCCTGCGCGGACTCGACGAACCAGGGGTGCTCGTCGCTGGTGTGGCCGGGCACGAGGTCGAGCAGCACGTGCATGCCGCGGGCGTGGGCGGCGTCGAAGAGCTCCTCGAGGTCCTCGTTGGAGCCGTAGCGGGAGGCGACGCGCGTGTAGTCGCGCACGTCGTAGCCGGCGTCGCGGAACGGGGAATCATAGACGGGATTGAGCCACAGGGCGTTGGCGCCGAGCTGGCGGATGTAGTCGAGGTGCTCGGTGATGCCCTTGAGGTCGCCTACGCCATCGGCGTTCGAATCGGAAAAACTCGGCGGGAAAATCTGGTAGAAAATCGCCGTATCCAGCCACTTTGCCGGCGTTTGTGCAATAACTGACATAACACTCCTCAGCGCTTTTTCGCTACCCTTCGCACGGCGTGTCGCGCGGAAAATCGACACTTGCGAGGGGTCATTTTTGACAACGTTTGCAGGTTTGATTACAGTATAGAGCACTGATGCGTTACGCAGACCGCGATGAAACGGAGCGGGACGGAACCGAGGTAAGTTGTGAACACCTCGCGTATGTCCGGCGATCGACCTTGCAGGGCGTGGCGCTGAGGGGCAATAATGCGATTGCATTGATTGATGGAAAGGAAAGGTCAATGATGATCAATTGGAAGAAGGCGATCGGCCTCACCGCGGCCGTCGCGATGCTCGTCCCGATGGCGGCTTGCGGCAGCAGCAGCGACAGCTCCAGCTCCTCCTCCTCTGCCACGAGCACTGGTACGCAGGACGTGACGCTGACCGTGTGGAGCCCGCAGGAGGACTCCGACTGGATGGCCGACATGCAGAAGGCGTTCGCCGAGGCGCACCCGGAGTACAAGATCACCTGGAAGAACTCCGTGGTCTCCGAGGGTGACGCCGCCAAGACGGTCCAGACGGATCCGTCCTCGGCCGCCGACGTCTACATGTTCGCCAACGACCAGCTCGGTACGCTGGTCAAGCTCAACGCCATCGCCCCGGTGAGCGACGACGTGGCCAAGCAGGTCAAGGACCAGAACACCGAGACCATCGTCCAGTCCGTGACCGGCACGGACGGCAAGATCTACGGCGTGCCGTACACCGGCAACACGTACTTCATGTACTACAACAAGGACAAGTTCTCCGAGTCCGACGTCAAGAACCTCAACACCATGCTCGAGAAGGGCAAGGTCGCGTACCCGCTGTCCAACTCCTGGTACATCCCGGCCTTCTACCTGGGCGCCGGCATGACCATGTTCGGCAAGGACGGCACCGATGCCTCCGCCAACATCCAGTTCGGTGACAACGCGGACGCCGTGACCAAGTACCTCGTGGACATGGTCGCCAACTCCAACTTCACCAACGACCAGGACAACTCCGGCAACGGCGCCTTCACCTCCGGCGCCGTGGACGCGTACTTCTCCGGCTCCTGGGATTCCGCGGGCCTGAAGGAGAAGATGGGCGACAAGCTCGGCGCCGCCGAGATGCCTGCCTTCACCGTGGACGGCAAGGACTACACCATGAAGGCCCTCGCCGGTTCCAAGGCCGTGGCCTTCAACCCGAACTCCAAGGCTCCTGAGGCCGCCTCCAAGTTCGCCGCCTACCTCGGCTCCACCGAGGCCCAGAAGAAGCACTGGGAGATGCGCCAGATCATCCCGTCCGACAAGACGCTGACCGACCTCAAGGGCATGAGCTCCGACCCGGCCGTCAAGGCCCAGTCCGAGACCCTGGCCAACACCTCCGTGGTGCAGCCGACCATCGCCGCGATGAACGCTTGGTGGACCCCGGCCGAGACCTTCGGCAACGCCCTCGTCTCCAAGGACATCAACGACTCCAACTACAAGCAGAAGACCTCCGACTGGATCGCCCAGGTCCAGAAGGACGTCAAGGACCAGTCCGACGGCGAGTGAGCCTCGCCGGGACGCTGATCCCCGCTGATCTGCCTTCCAGGGCAATCAAGACAAACTGAAACCAAATAGTGTGCGGAATGCCTCGGACCCTGAGCTTTCCGCACACCTGTCGTTCGGGGTCCAAATCTCACGGACGTGCGGCCACGCCACAGGCGCGCCGACGTCCGGCCACGGGTCCTTCCGCGGCCGGACCGGCGCGCCCCCACATCCCTCCCGCAAGGCGGCGGGGCGTGGAAGCGGCGCGTGGCCCCCGGTCCCATTTTCGAATCGTTCAAAAAATCAAGAAGAGAGGCGGTAAGGGTTTCAAATGAGCACCGTAACCCTTTCTAATCGCGAGATGAAGCGCCGCCGGAAGCTTGGCGCGGAGTACGTGGCACCTTCCCCGTACACCCTGAGGAACGCGCTGGTGAAGGGCGACCTGATGACCAGGCTGTCCATCATCGTTTTCGGTCTCGGCAACTTCGTCCATCACCAGATCGTCAAGGGACTCATCTTCCTTGCCGGTGAGGTCATTTTCATCTGGTACATGTGCGCGGTGGGCTTCACCAACCTGTCCAAGCTGCCGTCCCTGGGCGGCCGCA
Source organism: Bifidobacterium sp. (assembly GCA_036311305.1). Lineage (GTDB taxonomy): Bacteria > Actinomycetota > Actinomycetes > Actinomycetales > Bifidobacteriaceae > Bifidobacterium. The sequence continues at coordinate 6,970 of JAXJQE010000003.1, read as the reverse complement.
AGGCGTCCAGCGGCTGGGTCGACGGCAAGTACGTCAACATCGCCGGCGACAACTCCGTGATCATCCTGCTGTACGGCGTCATGACGATCGTCATCTGCGCCGTGTTCGTCTGCTGGTGGGTCCTCGAGATCCGCTCGGCGTACAAGGCCCAGTGCCTGGGCGGCAAGAACGGCCACGCCCCGAGCTTCATGGACGACATCCACGAGCTCTTCGACGCCAAGGCCAACAACCTGCTGCTGTTCCTTCCGATCGCCGGCATCCTGATCTTCACCGTGCTGCCGCTGATCTTCATGATCTCGATGGCGTTCACGAGCTACGACCACAACAACCTCGTGGTGTTCAAGTGGGTCGGCTTCCAGAACTTCGCCACCGTCTTCGGCAACTCCTCGGGCATCGTCTCCGGCCGCCTGTTCCTGTCGGTCCTCACCTGGACCCTGGTCTGGGCGTTCTTCGCGACGTTCCTCAACTTCTTCTGCGGCCTGTTCCTGGCCATGATCATCAACCGCAAGACCACCAAGGGCAAGAACGTCTGGCGCGGCATCTTCTCGATGTCCATCGCCGTCCCGCAGTTCGTCTCCCTGCTGGTCATGCACCAGATGCTCCAGCCGAACGGCGCCATCAACCGCCTGCTCGAGAACTGGGGCTGGATCGACAACGCCCTGCCGTTCTTCACGAACGCCACCTGGGCTCGCGTCACCGTCATCGTCATCAACCTCTGGGTCGGCATCCCGTACACCATCATGCAGGTCACGGGCATCCTCCAGAACATCCCGAAGGACCAGTACGAGGCCGCCAAGATCGACGGCGCCAACTGGTGGCAGATCTTCACGAAGATCACGATGCCGTACATCATCTTCGTGCTGACCCCGTACCTGATCACGACCTTCACGGGCAACGTGAACAACTTCAACGTCATCTACCTGCTCACCCGTGGTGACCCGGTCGACGTCGGCCAGTCCGCCGGCAAGACCGACCTGCTCATCACCTGGCTGTACAAGCTCACGGTGGATCGCAATGATTACAACCTCGGCGCCGTCATCGGCATCATGACGTTCATCGTCCTTGCCGTCGTGTCGCTGATCACCTACCACAACAGCGGTTCGTACAAGAATGAGGAGACTTTCCGGTGAGTAAGCACGCACAGACCAATACCTCCGACGCCCAGGCCGTCGCGACGGCCGAGGTCGAGAGCCACGCTTTCCTCCACGACCAGCGCAAGCGCCGCATCGCGGCCGACATCGGCACCTACATCCTGCTCGGCATCCTGTCCGTCATCTGGCTGCTGCCGATCGTCTGGATCTTCCTGGAGTCCCTCAACAAGGACACGACGCCCTACCAGGCGACGTTCTTCCCCGTCCAGTACTCCTTCGACAACTACATCGGCCTGTTCACGGACCGCAAGGTGCTGGACTTCCCGCACATGTTCCTGAACACGTTCATCATCGCCATCTTCACCTGCCTGATCTCCGTGTTCTTCGTGCTCTCCGTCGCGTACTGCATGTCCCGCATGCGCTTCCGCGGCCGCCGCGCGTTCATGAACTTCGTGCTGGTCATCGGCATGTTCCCGGGCATCATGTCCGTCGTCGCCATCTACTTCATCCTCAAGGCCATGGGCCTGACCTCGGACGGCATGACCATCGTCGCCCTGATCCTGGTCTACTCCGCCGGCACCGGCGCGGGCTTCTACGTGATGAAGGGCTTCATGGACACCATCCCGACCTCGCTGGACGAGAGCGCCATGCTCGACGGCTGCACCCGTTGGCAGGTGTTCACCAAGATCATCATCCCGATGTCGCGCCCGATGATCGTCTACCAGGCCATCACCGGCTTCCTGATCCCGTGGCTCGACTTCGTCATGGCGAAGGTCATCGCCCGTACCCAGGACAACTACACGGCGTCCCTGGGCCTGTGGCTGATGCTGGACAAGGAGTACATCAACAGCTGGTTCGGCCGCTTCGCCGCCGCCGCCGTCCTGATCTCCATCCCGATCGCCATCCTGTTCATGGTCATGCAGCGCTTCTACAACGAGTCCATGGCCGGCGCCGTCAAGGGCTGACAGGAACGATAGTGACCGGACACAACGCAATGATCGAAATCCATATGGAAGGCTGATCGATGATCCAGGCATTCGAGCCTCTGTCCTGCGGACTGGAGCCCGGTGTCGCGGAGCCGTTCCCGCTGTGTCTGGAACGCCAACTGGGTGCCGTGGTGACCTCATCCGGCACCCAGTTCGCGCTCTGGGCACCGTCCGCACAGTCCGTGACCCTGCGCCTCTTCACGCGCGGCAGCGACGCCGAGACGGGCGACCGACTCATCTCCGCGACTCCCATGGACCGCCAGGACGACGGCGCGTGGACCGCGGACTTCGGCGACGACCTCAACGGCATCTACTACGACTACCTCGTGCGCTTCGCCGACGGCACCGAGTACCGCTCGGCGGACCCGTGGGCGCGCGCGGCCGGCGTCAACGGCCGGCGCAGCATGGTCGTGGACCTCGCGCGCACCGACCCCGAGGGCTGGGCGGACGACGCCCGCCCGGCGATCCCGCTAGCCGAGACGATGGTCTGGGAGGCGCACGTGGGCAGCTTCTCCAACAACCCGCACGGCGGCTTCCCGCGCGAGCACCAGGGCAAGTTCCTGGCGTTCACCGACACGGACACGTCGCTCGACGGCAAGGGGGAGTTCCCGACCGGCGTCGCCTACCTCAAGCGCCTCGGCGTGACCGCGGTGCAGCTGCTGCCGTTCTACGACTACGGCTCGGTGGACGAGTCGGACCCGCGCCAGTTCAACTGGGGCTACGATCCGCTCAACTACAACGTGCCCGAGGGCTCGTTCTCCACGGACCCGTACGACGGCGCGAACCGCATCACCGAGTGCAAGCGCATGGTACAGTCCCTGCACGCCAACGGCTTCAAGGTCATCATGGACGTGGTGTACAACCACATGTACTCCGCGGACAACTGGTTCGAGCGCACCGTGCCCGGCTACTTCCTGCGCCGCGAGGCGGACGGGACGCTGGCCAACGGCTCCGGCTGCGGCGACGACATGGCCACGGAACGGCGGATGTTCCGCCGCTTCATCGTCGAGTCGGTCACCTACTGGGCGCGCGAATACCACATCGACGGCTTCCGCTTCGACCTGATGGGCCTCATCGACGTCGAGACGATGAACGCCATCCGCGCCTCCCTGGACCGGCTCCCGGGCGGCGAGGACATCATCATGTACGGCGAGCCGTGGGCCGCGGGCGCGACAAACACGCTCGAGGGCACCGAGCTGGCCGACAAGTCCGGCCTCAAGGACCTCGACCCGCGCATCGGCCACTTCTGCGACCGAACGCGCGACGCCATCAAGGGCCACGTCTTCTACCCCGAGATCAAGGGGTACGTCAACGGCGACGCGCGCACGAACAAGCCGCTCATCGAGCTGGCCGCCGACGCGTGGCGCGCCCCGGAGACCAACGAGGGCAACGCCGGGCAGATCATCCAGTACGTGTCCGCGCACGACGACCTGACGCTGTGGGACAAACTGTGCCTGAGCATGTTCGGCCAGGACCCCAAGCGGCTCGACGACCTGTACGAGGCGATGCCCGGCCCGGACACCGACCGCGTGCTCGCCGCGAACCTGCTGGCCGCCGGCATCATCTACACCGCCGCGGGCATCCCGTTCATGCTCTCCGGCGAGGAGTTCGGCAAGACCAAGCACGGCAACGACAACTCGTTCGACTCCGGCAAGTGGGTCAACCAGGTCGACTGGGTGCGCGCCTCGCGCATGACCGGCCTGCTCGGCTACTACCGCGCGCTCATCGCGCTGCGCCGCGCGAACTCCGACTGGTTCGACGCCGAGCACATCGCCATCGACGCGCCGGGCAATGCCGTCGCCTACCGCGTCAACGACTGCGCGGTGCTCATCAACCCGGACAGCGAGGCGTACGAGCTGCCGCGCGCCGCGCTCGACGCGGCGTACGCGGACAGCCTGCACGACGAGCTGCCCGCGGCCGTCGACGGCACCGCCGCCGACGCGCCGTCGAGCCCGCGCTGGACGCGCGTGCTCGACTCGCGGCCCTACGCCGCCGGCGAGGAGGACGACCGCACGGTCGGCACCGCCGTCGCCGGCGACACGCTGCCGATGCCCGCGCTCGCGCTGTCCGTGTGGAAACTCGGGGAGGCGCGATGAGCGAGCCGCGCAAGTACGACACCATCCTGTTCGACCTCTACGGCACGCTCGTCGACATCCACACCGACGAGGAGTCGGAGGCCGCGTGGACGGCGCTGCGCTGCGCGCTGTACCGCGACGGCGCGGACTTCGTGACCAACGCGCACCTGCGGCACACGTTCACGCGCGAGGTCGCGCGCGCCAACGCGGTGCGCGAGCAGGGCGAGTGGTTCGAGCCGGACCTGCTGCCCGCGTACCGCGCGCTGTTCGAGTCGTGCTGGATCGACGCCACCGCCGAGCAGGCGCGCGAGGTCGCGTGGGCGTTCCGCCGCGCGAGCACCTCGCGCATCAAGCTGTTCGACGGCGCGCGCGAGATGCTCGACACGCTGCGCGGCGAGGGGCGCAAGCTCGTGCTCGTCAGCAACGCGCAGGCGTGCTACACGCGCCCCGAGCTCGAGCTGCTCGAGCTCGAGGACGCGTTCGACGAGGTGCTGCTGAGCAGCGACGAGGGCGTGCGCAAGCCGTCCATCGAGCTCTTCCGCCGCGCGCTCATCCGCGCGGACGCGGAGCCCGAGACGGCGCTCATGGTCGGCAACGACGAGATGAGCGACATCGCGGGCGCCGCCGCGGCCGGCATCGACGCCGCGTACCTGCACACCGACGACCACCTGGGCGGCCGCAGCGCCGACCGCGCGGCCGTCTCCCTCGAGGGGCCCGACTACGCCGGGCTGCTCGACTTCATCCACCAGGCGGAGTGATATGGCGAACGACTACGAACGACAACTCGAGATGAAGCGCGCGCGCAAGCGCGAGCGCGAGCTCAAGGGCAAGTACGGCGGCCTGACGAACTTCAGGCTCAAGGTCATCGGCGCCATCCTCATGGCGTTCTCGGTGTCCAGCTACACCGTCATGCCGCTGTTCGTGGGCGACCCCACGGCCGACGACAACATGCTCGGCATGACCGTCGTGGTCGTCTTCGAGGCGATCAGCTGGCTGGCGGTGCCGATCTACGCGTGGCTGCTGTACTCGGGCTTCGACCACACGCGCAGCCAGATCCGCTACGCGGTCGAGCTGTTCGTCGTCGCGCTGGTGTGCGAGGTGCCCTACGACATGTGCACCGGCACGCACGAGCTCGTCGACTTCTCGTCGCAGAACCCCGTGTGGGGCCTGCTGCTGGCGCTCGGCGCGCTCATGCTGCTCGACTCGATCAGCCTGGCGAAGATGGTGCGGTGGCTGCGCATCGTGCTGTACGTCGTGGTGATCGGCGTCGGGCTGCTGTGGAACTACCTGTTCCGCATCGGGCAGACCGGCATGATGGTCAACATCGGCATGCTCACGCTGGGCTTCGTCGTCATCTTCTTCTTCCTCGACAAGCGGGAGAACACGATGATGATCACGGCCGCGCTGCTGGGCGCGGTCACGCTGCTCACGCCGGGGTTCGGCGTGGCCTTCCTGCACTACCGCAACGACGAGCTGGGCTACCGGCACGACTGGACCAAGTGGGTGTTCTACTGCATCTACCCGATCGAGCTCATCCTCGGCATGCTGGTGGTCATGTTCACGCACACCGCCGCCTGAGCGGACGCCGGGTCGCGCCGCGCGCCGTCGCGCGGCGCGGCCGGGAGCCTGTCCGGGACTGGTGCAAACCAACTGAATACGTTATATAAGAGAAAACAGAGAACCACATAGGGAGCCCACCGTCGGGCGCCCCACAGGGAAGAGGTTATCGTGCACAAGCAAGGAATACGCGAGGTGGCGCAGATCGCGGGAGTGTCGATCTCCACGGTCTCCCGCGCCTTCACCCGCCCGGACCTGGTCTCGCCCAAGACGCGCGAGAAGGTGATGAACGCGGCCAACCAGCTCGACTTCAACATCTCCCGTTCGGCCACCGCCCTCAAGAGCGGCCAGACCTTCCGCGTCGCGCTGCTCATGAACGAGGAGGTGACCAGCTGGTTCAACACGCAGGTCTTCGCCGGCCTCGACTCGGTGCTGCACCAGGAGGGCTACGACATCTCCCTGTTCCAGCACATCGACGACGCGAAGAACCGCGAATCCTTCTTCACCGACCTGCCCGTGCTGCGCAACGTGGACGCCGTCTTCGTCGCCTCGTTCGCCATCGAGCCGCAGGAGGTGGAGGTGCTGCGCCGCACGCGCGTGCCGATCATCGGCATCAACACGCCGAACACGGAGGCCTTCGACGCCTCCGTCGGCATCGACGACGAGGGCGGCATGTTCCGCGCCGCCCAGCACATGATCAACCTCGGCCACCGCCGCATCGTGTACACGTGCTCGGCGGCCGAGGAGTCGTACGAGTCGTCGATTGACGCGCGCGGCCGCGGCTTCGTGCGCGCGTGCGAGGCGGCGCAGGAACGCGATCCCGGCCTGGAATGGAAGGTGCTCTCCGTTCCGCGCGGCCGGGACTTCGCGGACTCCGCGCTCGCCGCCGTGCTCTCCGAGCCGGTGTTCCCGGAGGCCATCTGCTGCCAGATGGACATGATGGCCATCCCGCTCATGCTCAAGATGCAGCGCCACGGCTACTACACGCCGCGCGACTACTCGATCATCGGCTTCGACGACGCCGCCTACGCGGACACCGTGGACCTGACGACGATGCGCCAGGACCCGTACGCGATGGGCGCGTCGGCCGCGCGCAAGGGTCTCGCGCTGCTGCGCGACGAGCCGCTCAAGGAGGCGCACTCGGTCATCGAGCCCAAGCTCATCCTGCGCGGCACGGACGCGCGGCGCACGCCGGACGTGCCGGTGGAGCGCTGAGTTCCCGCGCTGTTCGCGCGCTGACCGCATGACCAGGGGCCCCGCG
>JAXJQE010000002.1:0-1727 GCA_036311305.1 Bifidobacterium sp. | reverse complement strand
GTGCGCTTACTTGTCGTAGCGCCAGGACTTGTCGGTCAGGACGCGGGCCATCGCCAGGCCGATCGGCAGGCAGATGATGACCATGAAGGCGCGGAAGGCCCAGTCGAGGGCGCTCAGGGTGTTGAACTGGCCGAGCTGGAACATCGCCTGGTACATGTACATGCCGGGCACCATGATCACGATCGACGGCACGGTCAGGCAGATGCGCGGGTAGCCCAGGTGCGGCGCGAGGTGCCCGTGGCGCACGGCCGAACGCCACCCGGACGCGAGCAGGCCGGCGAGCATGGCGCCGAGGAAGGCGCCGGCCTCGGGCGCCAGGCCCATGTCGACGAACTCGAGGCGCAGCGTGTCGCAGATCGCGCCGATGATGCCGGCCACGCAGCACATGCGCTGCGGCGAGTTGAACAGCATCGAGAAGCCCCACACGCCGATGAACGCGAACACGAAGCGCAGCGCGCAGTTGAGCGCGGGACTGATGGCGAGCGGCTCGAAGCCGGTCGGGTTGAGCCGCACGAGCGAAGCGACCATCCACCCGGCGAGCGTCGCCATCAAAATGACGCACAGCACGTACATGAGCCGCTGCACGCCCGACGGGAAGTCGATCTTCGCCATGTCGAGCCCGCCGGTGATCAGCGGGAAACCGGGGATGACGAACAGCATGGCGCCGATGTACGCGGTGTCGTGCCGCAGGGCCACGGGGTCGAAGATGCCGATGAGGCGCAGCGTGCCCACGCACGCCAGCGCCGCGACGGACACGGCGATGAACGTGACGAAGAACTGGTTGAGGTGCTTGCCGAGCATGAGCCGTCGCACGTACTGGCCGAGGCCCGCGCCGACGAACGCGCCGATCATGTCGTACGGCGCGCCGCCGAGCAGGAACACGAAGGCCGCGCACGCGCACGCCGCCGCGAACCCGCTCATCGCGGGACTGTACAGCGGCTTTCGACGCTCGATGAGGTCGAGCCGGCGATGCACCTCGCCGACGGTGACCGGCTTGCGCGCCGCCGCCTGGCGCTCGGGGTGCCGGCGCGTGGGGCGCGGCTGGTTCGTGCGCCGCGCGTGCCGCCACGCGTCGCGGAACACGCGGCGCTCCTCGCGCGCCTTCGTGTCCGCCTTCGTCGTGTCGATCGGGTGGGCGAGCGTGTGCGCGTCGGTGTCGCGCGTCGGCGTCGGCGAGCGCGTCGATGATGTCGTCGCCCGACAGGTCGTCGGCCGACGCGCCGCCCGCGTGGCGGCCGCGCGCGGCGCTGTGGTCGAACGGCGTCCCCTCGTCCGCCGCGGTGGTCGGACGGCCGTCGTCCACATCGCCGTCCACATTCCCGGTGGTCGGACGCTCCGCCTCGACGCGCTCCTCGGCGCGCGCCTCGGTGTCGGCCATCCAGCCGGTGTGCGCGGTGTCGGCGACGCGCTGCGCCTCGGCGCGCGCGGCGTCGTCCCAGCGCTGCTCGGCGGCGCGCTCCTCGGCCTTGCGCTCCTCGCGCAGCTCCTTGGACATGTCCGCGGACAGCTGGGAGGCGTCGCGGATGTCGAGGTGCTGCATGAGGCGGCGGGAGACGGCGGTCTCGCGGTGGTACATCGAGCCGGTGCCGAGGCTCGTGCTGAACCAGTCGGCGAAGTGCTCGAGCAGCCAGATGCGCTCGGTGTTCACGCCGGTGGTCGGCAGGTTGACGACCTCGGTGATGCGGTCCTTGCCGTCGGTGCACGCGGCCTCGATGTCGGTGAGGTTG
>JAXJQE010000001.1:0-5175 GCA_036311305.1 Bifidobacterium sp. | reverse complement strand
GCCAAGGGCGCCCAGCCCGGCGCGCTCGCCGAGGCGCCGTGGGCGGGCGCCGGGGACGACGTCGTCGCGCTCGTGGCGCGCCGGCGCGGGCAGTTGTGGCCGGTGACGGTGTTCGCGGCGCCCTGACGGTTTCACCGCGCGGTGAGCGCCGGCCGCCGACGCGCGGCGCACTAGACTTTGTGACAGACAAACGACATGAAGGTGATCTGGCATGCACATCATTGAACTGACCCCCGACGCGTCGGGCACCGTCGCGTGGCCCGTGCTGAGCACGTCGAAGAAGTCCGTGGTCACCGTCGGCGTGTTCGACGGCGTGCACCGCGGGCACCTCGCGGTGCTCGAGCGCACCGTGGAACTCGCCCGCAAGCTCAAGTGCCTGTCCGTGGCCGTCATGTTCGACCCGCGGCCCGCGTTCGTGCACGCGTACGCCGACGGGCAGGGCATCGAGCCGGACGCGGACGCCGTCGACGACCAGGAGCTCACCGGCGTGGACGAACGCCAGCGCGCCATGGACGGGATCGGCCTGGACTTCGTGCTCGTCGTGCGCTACACGCTCGCGTTCGCGGACAAGTCGTTCCGCTTCTTCCTCGGCCAGCTCGTCGGCAAGCTCGGCATGCGCACGCTCGTGCTCGGCGAGGACGCGCGCATGGGCGCGCGCAACGAGGGCGACATCAAGAAGATCCGGACGCTCGCCGACGCCACCGGCGTCTTCGAGCTCGACGTCGTCAAGGAGCACGGCGACGGCCACGTGCGCATCCCCGTGCGTTACGAGCCGACGATGCCGGCCGGCCGCGGCGAGCCCGCCGACCCGACCGCAGGCATGAGCAAGGCCGAGCTGCGCGCCTACACCAAGCAGCTGGGCACGCGCGAGGTGCGCAGATTGAGCTCCTCGAACATCCGCTACCTGCTCAGCCAGGGCCGCGTCAAGGACGCGAACGCCCTGCTCGGCCACCGCCACGGCGTCGAGGGCACCGTCGTGCACGGCGAGGAGCGCGGACGCGCCATCGGTTTCCCCACCGCGAACGTGGAGCAGCCCACCGACGGCTACCTGCCCGTCGACGGCGTGTACGCCGGCTGGCTCGTCGACCTCGGTCCGGCCGACGAGTACGACCGCGTGCAGGAGGAGCTGCGCCAGCCCAGCGAGGAGGGCGTCTCCCAGCCGTACACGTCCGGCGGCGTCGAGAGCCGCCTCGCCGCGCACTCGCCGTACCGCTGGCCCGCGGCCATTTCCATCGGCACCAAGCCGACGTTCAACGAGGCCACCGGCCGCCACGAGCGCGTCCTCGAGGCGTACGCCCTGACCGACGACTGGCTCGACCTGTACGGCCACCGCGTGCGCGTCGAGTTCAGCGGCTACCTGCGCCCACAGGAGAAGTTCGATTCCGCCGACGACCTCGCCGCCGAGCTCGCGCGCAACGCCCAGGAGGTCGCCGACATCACCGCCGCCGAGCGCTGAGCGACCCCAGGCCGCGCGCCCCCTTGCGCGCGTCGGCCGGAACGGCTAGGTTCGAGGCCATGGCAAAGAGTTCGGTCAGTTACGTCTGCACGGAATGCGGGTGGAGCGGCGCCAAGTGGATGGGCCGCTGCCCCGAGTGCGGCCAGTGGGGCACCGTCGAGGAGTTCCGCGAGGCCAGGCCCGCAGCCGGGTCGCGCACCGCCGCGCCTGGGCGCACGTCGCGCACGCGCGCCACGCCCGTCGTCGGCGCCTCCAGCGCGGCGCTGCCCATGACACGCATCGACACGTCCAACGTGGCGCGCGTGCCCACCGGTTTCGCGGAGCTCGACCGCGTGCTCGGCGGCGGCATCGTGCCCGGCTCCGTCGCGCTCATTGCCGGCGAACCCGGCATCGGCAAGTCGACGCTGCTGCTGGAGACCGCCGGCAACGTCGCCGCGCGCGTCGCCGGCGACGCCAGGTCGAACACCGTCCTGTACATCTCGGGCGAGGAGTCGCAGGCGCAGGTGCGCCTGCGCGCCTCGCGCATCGGCGCCGTCAAGGAGAACCTCCTGCTGGCGTCCACCACCGACCTGGCGACCGCGCTCGCGCTCATCGGCGAACACCGGCCGGCCCTCGCCATCGTCGACTCCGCGCAGACGATCGTCTCCCAGGACGTCGACGGCATCTCCGGCGGCTCCACGCAGGTGCGCGAGGTCGCCAGCGCCCTCATCGACACCGCCAAGTCGCTCGACGTGCCCGTGCTGCTCGTCGGCCACGTCACCAAGGACGGTTCCATCGCCGGCCCGCGCACGCTCGAGCACCTCGTGGACGTCGTCTGCCAGTTCGAGGGCGACCCGCAGACCGCGCTGCGCATGCTGCGCGCGGTCAAGAACCGCTTCGGGCCCACCGACGAGGTCGGCTGCTTCGACATGTCCGGCGAGGGCATCGAGGAGGTGTCCGACCCGGCCGGCCTGTTCCTCTCGGAAAGCGGCGCGGACGTCGACGGCACGTGCGTCGTGCCCACGCTCGACGGCCACCGCTCGCTGCCCGTGGAGGTGCAGGCGCTCGTCACCGGCTCGGTGCTGCCCACGCCGCGGCGCGCCGTCAACGGCGTCGACCAGAACCGCATCGCCATGCTCGTTGCCGTGCTCTACCGGCACGGCGGCCTCGGCCTGCTCAACAACGACGTGTACATCTCCACGGTGGCGGGGGGAGTGGCCAGGGAGCCGGCGTGCGACCTGGCGATCGTGGCGGCGCTCGCCAGCGCCGCCACGTCGACGCCCGTGCCGAAGACGACGTGCGCGGTCGGCGAGATCTCGCTGACCGGCCAGGTGCGGCCCGTGCCGCGCATGGAGTACCGGCTGCGCGAGGCCGCGCGCCTCGGTTTCACCACCGCCGTCGTGCCGCCGCTGCGCAAGGTGCCGAGGATCGAGGGCCTCAAGGTCGTGCAGGCACGCACCGTGCGCGAGGCGCTCGACGCGATGGGCATCGCGAAGAGGAAGCCCCGGCGGCGCAAGAGCGACGCCGTGCAATCCTTCGACCCGGAGGACGTGGAGGAGTAGGGGCCGCGTCAGGCGGCTGTGCGAAGATAGGGGACCATGGCAGACAACGCGAACGCTCCAACCAAGACCCGCAGGGTCGGCACGGCCGGCCGAGCACGCATCGTGGTCATCGTGGCCGCGGTGGTCGTCGTGCTGGCGTTGGTCAGCGCGTTCGGCTGGCCCGGTTGGGCCGTGCGCACGGCGCCCGAGCCGACGCCCGTGTCCACGTCCATCGCCTCCGGCAAGCCCACCGTGCAGGCCAAGGCACTGCCGGGCGACGCGTCCAACCTGCTCAAGGCGATGCCGGCCACCGTGGGCACCTACGCCCGCGTGGACACCGCCACCACGGACGCGTGGAGCGACGCCAAGCCGCTCGAGGAGTACGTGGTCACCTATTCGACGGGCGACGACGCCACGCAGGTGCGCGTGACGGTGGGGCAGTGGAGCGACGCCGACGGCGCCAGCGACCAGTACAGCGCCCTGACCAAGGCGCTCAAGGGCAAGCAGCTCGCCTCCGGCGCCATCAAGGTCTCCGGCGAGGCCACCGGCAGTTATGAGATCGTCCAGGACGACGGCGACGACGCGAAGGCCACCTCCGTGTGGCGCAACGACACCGTGTGCTTCCAGATGACCGGCCCCACGGACGCCGTGGAGACCCTCACCAAGATCTTCCCGGTCTGATCACCGGCCGGTCCGGAAATGCGAAGGACCCCCGGCACCTCATGGTGCCGGGGGTCCGAACGTTTCTCGCCGCGCAGGAAGACTACTTGCGCTGGTGACGGGTCTTGCGCAGCAGCTTGCGGTGCTTCTTCTTGCTCATACGCTTGCGGCGCTTCTTGATGACCGAGCCCATCTCGAGCCTCCGTTCCTTATACTTGAAAAGTTTGCAACTCGCCCCACTCTACACGGCCGAGACGACTTTCACGCGAACCGGCCGCGGCGGGACGCTCGCGGGTCACTTGTTGGGGTTGACGAGGACGCGCGGGCCGTTCGGGTCGCCGACGATGACCTCGTTGACCATGTTGAGGAACAGGCCGTGCTCCACGACGCCCACCGTGTTGATGAGGTCCTCGGCGAGCTCCTCCGGGTTGTCGATGCGCTCGAGGTGCAGGTCGATCACGTAGTTGTTCTCGTCGGTGCGCACCGGCTCGCCGTCGGCGTCCAGGCGCAGGACCGGCTTGTAGCCGCGCTCCTCGAAGCGCTTGAACACGTGCGACCAGCCGAACGGGATGACCTCGACCGGCAGCGGGAACTTGCCGATGACCTCGACGACCTTGGACGGGTCCACGATCCACACGATCTTGTCCGAGTTGACGGCCACGATCTTCTCCCACAGGAGGGCGGCGCCGCCGCCCTTGATGCCGTTGAAGTTGGCGTCCACCTCGTCCGCGCCGTCGATGGTCAGGTCGATGTGGTCCACGTCGTCGATGTCCACGATCTTGATGCCGTAGGACTCCGCCTGCTCCTGCGTACGGCGGGAGGTGGTGACGCCCGTGAACGTCAGGCCCTCCTCCTTGACGCGGCGGCCGAGCTCGTCCACGAGGAACTTCACCGTCGAGCCCGTGCCCAGGCCGGCGATCATGTCGTCCGTGACCAGCTGCGCGGCCGCGATGCCGGCCTCCTTCTTCATGGCGTCCTGCTGTGCCTTGTCCATAATCAGCTCCTTAGCGAATTGGCGAAAGGTAAGTCTGCCGCGTGCGCGCGGTATCTGTCCCCCTAGAAACCTCACGTTTTCCCGTGACTTTTCTAGGACGCCGGCTTCGCCGGCCCTAGAAAAGTCACGGGAAAACGTGAGGTTTCTAGGGGCGTGCCGCATGCACCCGGTCCCATAGTAGTGGCAGGTGTGCGCGAACAGGCGCGCCTTGTTCCACGGGCGTTCCACACGCGCACTGGTTGGGGCGGCGGCGAAGCGTGGAACGCCCGTGGAACACTACTGCCGCACGACGAGGAACGGCGCGCCGTCGAGGCGCGCGGTGCCGTCACCGGCGACGAGCACGTCGACCTCGATGTACCCGCGCACGCGCTTGGGGGTGCCGTCGTAGTAGGGGCTCGACTCCGGCGGCGGCGTGACACGCACCTCGCCGCTCACGTGCAGCCCCGAGTGCACGAGCTGCGGCCCGGAGGCCGGTTGCGGCGCGACGGTCGGCTGCGTGGGGGTGGTCGGCTGCGTGGCGGTGGATGCCCGCGCGTCGTCGTCCT